>DAIPYT010000102.1:0-10922 GCA_036782595.1 Mycobacterium sp.
CGCCTGGCTGGGGGCCGGGGAGCTACTTCGAGTACATCGTCGCCGACCCCGCGAGGCTGCCGGTCGGCATGCAGATCGAACAGTCGCAAGTGGCCCCCTACTACGGCCAGCCCGGCGGTGGCATTCAGTACCGCATCACCTTCGGCGGCCAGGAAATTCCGGGCGGCGTTCAGGCTCTTCTCGACTCGGGCTACCTCGCGCTCAAGTGAGCGTGCAGCCGCATTAAAGTCTTGGGCAGACCGTTCGCCGTGGTGTAATTGGCAGCACCTCTGATTTTGGTTCAGATAGTTCAGGTTCGAGTCCTGGCGGCGAAGCGTTTTTCCGCGACTGTGCGGATTTTTGCGCTGCGACAGTGTGTCGCGTACGAATCCGCACACTCAGGAGGGCGGGCATGACCACAACCACCGATTCCGCCGTGTTGGTGCTGGCCGCCGGTGCCGGCACCCGGATGCGTTCGGACACCCCGAAGGTGCTGCACCACCTCGGCGGCCGCAGCATGCTCTCGCACGCACTGCACGCGGTGGCCAAAGTCGCCCCGCAGCATCTGGTGGTGGTACTCGGCAAGGACCGCGAGCGCATCGCCCCGGTGGTCGGTGAACTCGCCACGCAACTGGGCCGTCCGATCGAGGTCGCCCGCCAGGATCAGCAGCTCGGCACCGGCCACGCCGCGCTGTGCGGACTGTCCGGACTGCCCGAGGACTTCGACGGGACGGTGGTGATCACCTCCGGGGACATCCCCCTGCTCGACGCCGACACGCTGGCCGACCTGATCGCCACCCATTCCAGCGAGCCGGCCGCCGTGACGGTGCTGACGACCACGGTGCCCGACGCCCACGGCTACGGCCGCATCCTGCGCACCCAGGATGGCGAGGTGATCGCGATCGTCGAGGAGACCGACGCCACCCCCCAGCAGCGCGCCATCCGGGAGATCAACGCCGGTGTCTATGCCTTCGACATCGCGGCACTGCGCTCGGCGCTGAGCCGGCTTTCCTCCAACAACGCCCAACATGAGCTGTACCTGACCGACGCGATCTCCATCGTGCGCGCCGACGGACAGGTGGTGCACGCCAAGCACGTCGACGATTCCGCGCTGGTCTCCGGTGTCAACGACAGGGTGCAGCTGGCCGAGATCGGGGCCGAGTTGAACCGCCGGATCGTCGCCGCCCATCAGCGCGCCGGTGTCACGGTGGTCGACCCGGGATCGACGTGGATCGACGTCGACGTGGCCATCGGCCGAGACACCGTCATCGCGCCGGGCACCCAACTGCTCGGCGGTACCCGGGTTGGAGCTCGCTGCACGATCGGTCCGGACACCACGCTGGCCGACGTCGTGGTCGGGGACGGCGCGTCGGTGGTGCGCACCCACGGCAGCGAGGCGATCATCGGGGACGGCGCCGACGTAGGTCCGTTCACCTACCTGCGGCCCGGCACCCGCCTGGGTGCCGACGCCAAATTGGGTGCGTTCGTCGAAACGAAGAACGCCTCCATCGGCACCGGAACCAAGGTGCCGCACCTGACTTACGTCGGCGACGCCGACATCGGCGAGCACAGCAACATCGGCGCCTCCAGCGTCTTCGTCAACTACGACGGCGAGGTCAAGAGCCGCACCACCATCGGCTCCCATGTCCGCACCGGCAGCGACACCATGTTCGTCGCGCCGGTGACCGTCGGCGACGGGGCCTACACCGGCGCCGGGACGGTGCTCCGCGATGACGTGCCCCCGGGTGCGCTCGCGGTCTCGGCCGGTCCGCAGCGCAACATCGAGGACTGGGTGCTGCGCAACCGCCCGGACAGTGACTCCGCCAAGGCCGCGGCCCGGGCTCGTTCCGAACCGGGGGCCGGCAGCCGCGACCCCGACCGGGCCTGAAAGAGGCCCAACCCCGTACGATGACCGCGTATCGACCACCGACCGGCAAGGGCAACGCAGTGGGCACCGAGTGGATTGACAGCCGCAAGAACCTGATGCTGTTCTCCGGCCGGGCGCACCCAGAACTGGCGGAGCAGGTCGCCAAGGAACTCGACGTCAGCGTCACCGCGACCACCGCCCGTGACTTCGCCAACGGTGAGATCTTCGTCCGCTTCGATGAGTCGGTGCGCGGCTCCGACGCATTCGTGCTGCAGTCCAATCCGGCACCGCTGAACACCTGGCTGATGGAACAGCTGCTGATGATCGATGCGCTCAAGCGGGGCAGCGCCAAACGGATCACCGCGATCCTGCCGTTCTATCCCTACGCCCGCCAGGACAAGAAGCACCGCGGCCGCGAACCGATCTCCGCCCGGCTGGTGGCCGACCTGCTCAAGACCGCGGGCGCAGACCGGATCGTGTCGGTCGACCTGCACACCGACCAGATTCAGGGTTTCTTCGACGGCCCGGTGGACCACATGCGCGCCCAACCGCTGCTGACCGGGTACATCAGGGAGAACTACGCCGGCGAGGACGTCGTGGTGGTCTCCCCGGACTCCGGCCGGGTGCGCGTGGCGGAGAAGTGGGCCGACGCCCTCGGGGGCACACCGCTGGCCTTCATCCACAAGACCCGCGACCCGCGGGTGCCCAACCAGGTGGTCTCCAACCGGGTGGTCGGCGAGGTCGAGGGCAAGACCTGCGTGCTGACCGACGACATGATCGACACCGGCGGCACCATCGCCGGTGCGGTCAAACTGCTGCGCGAGGACGGCGCGAAGGACGTCATCATCGCCGCCACCCACGGGGTGCTGTCGGACCCGGCGGCCGAACGGCTGGCCTCCTGCGGCGCACGTGAGGTAATCGTCACCAACACCCTGCCCATCGACGAGTCCAAGCGTTTCCCGCAGCTGACCGTGCTCTCGATTGCGCCGCTGCTGGCCAGCACCATCCGTGCGGTGTTCGAAAACGGCTCCGTCACAGGACTTTTCGACGGCGATGCGTAGATCTACCGCCGCGGTATTGCTGGCGGCGGCGTTGACCACCGCGGGCTGTGGAACGAAAACCGCGGACTACTCGACAATCTGGACCTCGAGTACGACGAGTACGGCGACGACGGTGACGACGTCGCCGACGCCGATCGCCCAGTACCTCTCCGGGGTCGGTGTCACCGGTCAGCAGGTACCGCTGGACTCCCTGACCGACCTGACGGTCACCCTGCCGCGCCCGCCGGGATGGACCGAATACACCAACCCGAACTTCTCCCCCGGCACCGAGGCCATCGCCAAGAACAACACCTATCCGACCGCCATGGTCATGGTGTTCAAACTGGACGGCAATTTCGACATCCCGGCGGCCCTGGAGCACGCTGACGACGACGCCGAGATGTCGGAGAAGTTCGTGCGGCTGAACTACTCGAACGCCGACTTCGCCGGCTTTCCGTCTTCGATGATCGAGGGCAGCTACAACCACACCGGGAAGCGGTTGCACACCTACAACCGGATCGTCTTCCCGGTGACGCCGAAGTTCGACCGCTATCTGGTGCAGTTCACCGTCACCACGCTGGCCGATCAGGCCGCCGCGGCGGCCCCGGACGTCCTGAAGGTTATTGAGGGCTTCACAGTCGCGGTGAAGTAGGTTTGCGGCCATGAGCACCGCTGCCAAGATCGGCTGGTCTGCAGCCGACCTCCCGTCGTTTGCCGGCCGGACCGTCATCGTCACCGGCGCCAACAGCGGGCTGGGACTGGTCACCGCCCGGGAGCTGGCGCGGGTGGGCGCCCGGGTCATCCTGGCCTGCCGAAATGTGGCAAAAGGCGAGTCCGCTGCGGCTGGCATGGCCGGCGACGTCGGAGTCCGCCGACTGGATCTGCAGGATTTGGCGTCGGTGCACGACTTCGCCGACAGCATCGGCGTGGTGGATGTTCTCATCAACAACGCCGGGATCATGGCGGTGCCGTACGCGATCACCAAGGACGGCTTCGAGAGCCAGATCGGCACGAACCATCTGGGTCACTTCGCGCTGACCAACCTGCTACTGCCCAAGATCAGCGACCGGGTGGTCACCGTGTCCTCGATCATGCACATGTCCGGCTGGGTCAGCCTGCACGATCTCAACTGGAAGGCCCGGCCGTACTCGGCCTGGCTGGCCTACGGCCAGTCCAAGCTAGCCAACCTGCTGTTCACCAGCGAGTTACAGCGCCGGCTGACCGCCGCGGGTTCGGCCGTCAAAGCCCATGCCGCCCACCCCGGCTACTCGGCCACCAACCTGCAGGGCCACACCGGCAACAAGATCGGCACCCCGTTCTGGCTGGCCCTGAACAAGGTGGCCGGCGCCAGCCCGGAGTACGGCGCCAATCCCACGCTGTATGCCGCCTGCCTGGACCTGCCTCCGGATAGCTTCATCGGTCCGAGATTCGGCGCCCGCGGACCCGTCGGCGAAGTGGGCCGTAGTCCGCTGGCTCGTGACAGCAAGACCGCTCGCCAGCTGTGGCAGCTGTCTGAGCAGCTCACCGGTACCGAATTTCCGCTCTAGGGTCCGCGTCGGCTACCCTTGGCAGCGCGTCACGGCGAGGGTGGTCAGGCCACCGTTATCGACGAGGCCCGGGAGTGTTGAGCCCGCCTTCGCTGTGCAGTACTGACCACCGAAGGCAAGGAGAATCCCGATGGCCAAAGGCGCCACCACCAACAAGCTCACCGTCGAGGTGCGCACCCGCACCGGCAAGGGCGCCTCGCGTCAGGCCCGTCGCGAGGGCAAGTTCCCCGCCGTTCTCTACGGCCACGGCGCCGATCCGCAGCACCTCGAACTCATCGCCCGCGACTTCGCGGCGGTGCTGCGCCACTCCGGCACCAACGCGGTGCTGAGCCTGCAGATCGACGGCCAGGAGCAGTTGGCGTTGACCAAGGCGCTGACCATCCACCCGATCAAGCGCACCATCACTCACGCCGACCTGATCATCGTCAAGCGCGGTGAGAAGGTGACCGTCGAGGTTCCGGTGGCCCTGGAGGGCGAGGCCGCCTCCGGCACCCTGGTCACCCAGGACGCCACCACCATCGAGATCGAGGCCGAGGCGCTGTCCATCCCGGAAAGCCTCACCGTGTCGATCGAGGATGCCGAGGAAGGCACCCAGATCCTGGCCGGCGAGATCACCCTGCCGTCGGGCGTCACCCTGATCAGCGACCCGGAGATGCTGGTCGTCAACATCGTCGCGGCCCCGACCGCCGAGGACCTCGAGGCCGAGGGCGGCGGCGAGGCGGCCGAGGAGTCGACTGCCGAGGCCGACGAGGCCGCCGAGGGTGCCGAGGGCGAAGGCGAAGCCGCCGAGGCCGAGTAGCCCGCGCGTGGCCGAACCGCTCCTGGTTGTCGGCCTGGGCAATCCGGGACCGCAGTACGCCAAGACCCGACACAACATCGGTTTCATGGTGGCCGACATACTCGCGGCCCGGATCGGCGCGCCGTTCAAGACCCACAAGCGCTCCGGCGCCGAGGTGGCCACCGGCCGCCTCGGCGGCCGGCCGGTCGTACTGGCCAAGCCGCGCTGCTACATGAACGAGTCGGGCCGCCAGGTCGGGCCGTTGGCGAAGTTCTACTCGGTGCCGACGGCCGATGTGATTGTCATCCACGACGAACTCGACATCGACTTCGGGAAGGTCCGACTGAAGCTGGGCGGCGGCGAGGGCGGCCACAACGGGCTGCGTTCAGTGGCGAACGCGTTGGGCACCAAGGAGTTTGCGCGGGTCCGCATCGGGATCGGGCGTCCGCCCGGACGCAAGGACCCGGCGGCGTTCGTCCTGGAACCGTTCAGCAGCACCGAGCGCACCGAAGTGCCGACGATCTGTGAACTGGCCGCCGACGCGACCGAGTTGCTGATGCGGGCCGGCCTGGAACCCGCGCAGAACCAGGTGCACGCCTGGTAGTCCCGCGGCGCTCGGGGTTCTTCGCTGGGGTTTAGGTGACCAGCGTGACCGAGGTGGAGCGGCGCAGCTTGCCCGACGGGGTCTTCGGGATGGTGCCCGGTCCCAGCACGACCACGTTGCGGGGCCGGGCGTCGACTTCGGCGACCACTTCGTGGGCCACCGCCCTCTCGATGCGGCGCACCTCGACGGGGTCTTCCCAGGCGTTGGACTCCACCGCCACCGCGAAGGTTTCGCGGGAGTGCCCGGCGTCCAGACGCACCGCGACGGCGCAGCCCGGCCGGACTCCCTCGACGCGCCCGGCGGCCCGTTCGATGTCGGTCGGATAGATGTTGCGTCCGGCCATGATGATGACGTCTTTGACCCGGCCGCACACCACGACGTGGCCCCCGTCGGTGAGGTAGCCGAGGTCGCCGGTGTCATACCAGCCGTTCTCGTCCTGGGCTGCGACGAATCCGCCCATGGTGATGTAGCCGGGGGTGAGTGACTCGCCGCGCAGTTCGATGATGCCGACCCCGCGGGCGGGCAGCACTGTGCCGTCCTCGTCGACGATGCGAGCCTCCAGATCCTGCAGCAGCGGGCCGAGGGTGGCCAGTCGGCGGGTGTTGCCCTTGGTCGCCGGAATGGCGCGGCGCAGCGCGGCCAGCAGATCGGCGTCGACCTCGTCGACGACCAGACCGGCACCGCACTCGGAGAACGAGACCGCCAGAGTGGTCTCGGCCATTCCGTAGGCCGGCAGGATCGCCTCCGGACTCAGACCGAACGGCCTGCCGGCGTCGATGAGGTCCTCGACGTCGGCGGGCTCCACCGGCTCGGCGCCGGAGAGCGCGAAACGCAATGTGGACAAATCGAATTCATCCGGCTGCGCTTGCCGTCGCAGCCGCTTGGCGAACAACGCGTAGGCGAAGTTGGGCGCCGCGGTCATGGTGCCCTTGTACTTGTCGATGAGCTTGGCCCACAGCAGGGTGTCGCGCAGGAAGTCCATCGGCGTGACTTTGATCAGCTCCACGCCGAAATACATCGGGATGGTCAGGAAGCCCACCATGCCCATGTCGTGGAAGCAGGGCAGCCAGCTGACCATCACGTCCTCGTCGCCATCAACTCGCGCGCCGATGAACATGGCCTCGGCGTTGGAGTAGATGTTGCGGTGGGTGATGATGACGGCCTTCGGGGATCCGGTCGAGCCGGACGTCAACTGCATCAGCGCCACGTCGTCCTCGCCGGTCTCCACCGCGTCGATCGGCTCGGCGGTCAACAGGTCTTCGACGGTGAGCACCGTGATCCCACGCTCGGCCAGCACCGGGGCGGCGGCGAGGAACGGCTCGGAGATGACGACGGCCTTGGCCTCGATCATGTCGATGACATTGGTGGTGTCCTCGGCCCAGTGCACCAGGTCGGTACGCGGGGTTGGCTGGTGAAGCATCGTGATGCTCGCGCCGCGCAACCACAGGGCTTGGGCGGTCGGCGCGATCTCCACCGGCGCCCCGGCCAGAACGCCGACCGCGTCACCGGGTCCCACGCCCGCGGCGGCGAGGCCGCCCGCGATGCACCGGGCCCGTTCGTGCACTTCGCGCCAGGTGTGCCGGACCGGCTCGTTCGGCTCGCCCGTGACCATGCCCTTGCTGCTGGTCAGGGCGCTGCGGACCATCTTATCGGTGAACCGGCTCACGACGACCTCCTCGGCATCCGGCACAGCCCCGGCATCAAACTCGGCAACGACCGGTCTCCATGCTCCGCCCGTCGGGGCTCGTCACCCAGGCGGCGCGCCAGCAGTACATCGGAGCTTTTCGGCATCACCGACATGATCTTAAACTCTCCTTAAGATCCTGGCCAAACTTCGACACGAACTGTTGCGGCGTGTCACGCCCCGGCACTCGACGTGGGCACCACCCGTGCGCCGTGCACAGGCCCATTGGCCACCCGCACCGTCCGGCACACCCCGGCACCGGCCAGTTCGGCACTGATCGCGACGGCCGCCTCTGCCGAGGCGCACAGAAAGGCGCACGTAGGTCCGGATCCCGACACGATGCCGGCCAGTGCGCCGGCCTCGGTGCCGGCTCGAAGGGTCCGGCGCAGTTCGGGTTCGAGACTCAGCGCCGCGGGTTGCAGGTCGTTACCCAGCAGCGGCGCCAACGCGTGCGGGTCCCCGGCGGACAGTGCGGCCAACAACGGTTCCGGATCTCCCAATCGCGGCGGGGAGCCGGCTTCTCGTAACCGGTCAATCTCGGCGTAGACCGCCGCGGTGGACAGTCCGCCGGCACCGAAGGCCAGCACCCAGTGAAATGTGCTGCGCGCCAGCACAGTTGCCAGTTCCTCACCCCGCCCGGTGCCCAGTGCCGTCCCACCGTGCAGGGCAAACGGCACGTCGCTGCCGAGTTCAGCGGCCATCACGTGCAGGTCCCGGCGCGGAACACCGAGTTCCCACAACGTGTTCATGGCGACCAGGACGGCGGCGGCATCGGCGCTACCACCCGCCATCCCGCCGGCCACCGGGATCGATTTGTCGATGGTGATCTCCACATCGGGTGCACGCCCGACGTGTTCGGCCATCAGTTCGGCGGCCCGCCAGGCCAGGTTGCGCTCGTCGGCGGGGACCTCGTCGGCGCCCTCTCCGAGCATTTGCAGCGAAAGGACATCGGCGGCCCGGACGGTGATGTCGTCGTACAGGGACACGGCGTGGAAGACGGTCGCCAGTTCGTGGTAACCGTCGGAGCGACGATCACCCACGCCGAGAAACAGATTCACCTTGCCGGGCACCCGGACCGTCACTGATCCGGTCGACACCCACTCCACCGCGGCACTGCCGTTACTTGGCACGCCGTGAAGGTTATCGGTTCAGCGCGCTTCAGCCGACTCGGAAGCGGACCCGGAAGTCGCGGCCCCCGAACGCTGCAGCAGCCGGATGAAGTCTGCAACGGTGAGCGTCTCGCCGCGGCGGGCCGGGTCGATGCTGGCTGCCAGCAGACGCCGCGCCGACTCATTGCCGGAACCAGCCCATTCCAGGAAGGCGTTGCGAACGGTCTTGCGGCGCTGCGCGAAGCCGATGTCGATCAACTCGAACACCTGCTTGCGGAAGGCGTCGTCCTGCGGCCATGCGGGTGCGTCGTACCGGTCGATGCGAACGAGGCCGGAGTAGACCCGCGGGATGGGCCAGAACACCGTCGGCGACACTATGCCGTAGCGGCGCACGTTGCCGAAGAAGCGGATCTTCGCGCTGGGCACGCCGTACTCCTTGCCGCCGGGTTCGGCGGCGAGGCGTTCGGCGACCTCGGCCTGCACCATCACCAGGGCAGTGCCGATGGACGGGAATTCGGAGAACAGGTGCAGCAGGGCCGGCACGGCGATGTTGTAGGGCAGGTTGGCCACCACTGCGGTCGGCGGTTCGGCCACATCCTCGCGTCGCAAGGTCAGGACGTCCTGGGTGATGACGGTCAGTCGGTGGATCTCGCTGTGCGAATGCTCGGCGATCGTCCGTGGCAACCGGCCGGCGAGGACCGGATCGATCTCGACGGCGGTCACCGCCGCGCCGCGGTCCAGCAGAGCCAGGGTCAGCGAACCCATCCCCGGACCGACCTCGAGCACGTGGTCGCTTTTGTTGATCGCCGAGGAGGACACGATTCGACGAAGGGTGTTGGCATCGTGGACGAAGTTCTGGCCGTAGGCCTTACGCGGGCGGAAGTCCAATTGCTTGGCGATGTTCCGGATCTCCGTGCGCGTCAGTAGCCGAATTGTCATGATGCCCTCCTACCGCAAACGCACCGCGCCCACCCGGCCTGTCGGATCCGTGCGACTTCAGCGATTATTGTCTGTTCTTCTCCAAGTGCCCCGTCAACTGCCTGAGCGTACCGCAGCACCACCTCGCACTAACAGCCATTTTGACGTTTTCGGGGACACCCGTTTCCGACCTTCAGCCTGCTACTGACGACGGCGGGAAGGCCGGTGCTGGCTATCGGAAGCGAATCGGACCGCACACCTTGGATGGCCCCGGTAGCAAAACTGGTGCGATGCACGCAGGATGCGCTGGCGGTATCACCCGACAAACTATTGGTCCATTCCGTACACCCGGCGGGCCGTCTGCGCCGAATCCGCAGCCACCTGCTCGACGGAACGTCCCAGTATCTCGGCCAACGCGCGCACGGTGTAGGGCAGGCAGTAGGGCTCGTTGGGCGCTCCCCGGAAGGGGTGCGGGGTCAAGAACGGCGCGTCGGTCTCCACCATTAGCTGTTCAGGAGGGATCAGGCCGGCCGCGGCCCGAAGGTCGTGGGCGTTGCGGAAGCTGACCGTTCCGGACAAGCTCAGAATCCAGCCGGCGTCCAGACAGGTACGGGCCATCTGCGGACCGGATGAGAAGCAGTGGAAGATCACGGTTTCGGGCGCCCCCTCGGCGCGCAGCACGTCGAGCACCTCGGCATCGGCGTCACGGTTGTGGATCATCAGCGGTTTGCCGGTCCGCTTGGCCAGGTCGATATGCCAGGCGAACGCCTCACGTTGGACGTCGGGCTGGGCGCAGCCGTCGAGCCTGCCGGGCCAGTACAAGTCGATGCCGGTTTCCCCGATCGCCACGACGCGGGGCCGGGCGGCCAGCCGGGTGATCTCGGCGCGGGTGTCCTCGGTGAGCGCGTCGGCGCGAGTCGGGTGCAGCGCCACGGCGGCGTAGACCCGGTCATCCCATTCGCTGGCGTCGGACACCCACCGCGCGGATTGAAGGTCATCGGCGATGGTGACCATCGCCTGGACCCCGACCACCTCGGCCCGGTCGGCGATCGCCGCCACATCCTGCGCGGTGCGGGCGCCGCAGGCGTCGAGGTGGGTATGGGCGTCGATCAGCGGCGCCAACGGCTCCGGGGGCGGTGGCGGCGGACGCTTACTCACGACGCTGGACGCTTACTCACGCCCCACACAATAAGGTGAGGGGCGACATGAGCCCGGCCCCGAAGACCCCCTTCTATGTGACCACCGCGATCGCCTACCCCAACGGCGCACCGCATGTGGGTCACGCCTACGAGTACATCGCCACCGACGCGATCGCCCGGTTCAAACGACTGGACGGCTTCGACGTGCGCTTCCTGACCGGAACCGACGAGCACGGCCTGAAGATGGCGCAGACCGC
>DAIPYT010000103.1:0-10784 GCA_036782595.1 Mycobacterium sp.
CGACTCATTGGCCAGGCCCTCGCCCATATTGCCGGCAAGATAAACCTGGACATACGCCGCTCTGCCGTCGGCGCTCTGCGAACCGGCCGCCGTCAGCGGGTCGCTCCAGAAATCCTGAATATGCTCGACGTGCTTGGTGTCGGCGTTGAGTTTGGCGACGACCTCGTCGTAATACCGGTGAGCGGCGTCCCCCAGTGGCTCGTCTCCCTCGAGGACGATCATCACGGCGGTGTTGGAGTCGAACTCCTCGAATACCCTGCCGATCCGGTTCATTGCGATGGTCGACGGGGCGTCCTCGGCCGCCATCGGCACGGACTGTTCCTGTCCGACGACTTCGATCTGGGGTACCGCGACGTTGGTGTAGGCCGTCAGCGCCAGCCAGCCCAGGATGATCGGCACTGCCAGCAGGCGGATCAAGCGGGCGATATGCGGCCGCTGGTGCTGCGAGGTCATCCGGACTTGACGATGCAGAAGGTCTGTGCGGCAACGCCGTTCGACCACCGCTCAGCCTTGACCACGCCGTCCACCGTGATCCGGCATCCGATGCTGTCGCCGTACCCCTGGGCCACGATGTTGCCCGCGGCCGCCGGCGCGGTGGTGGTCAGCGTGAGCGACCACGGCAGGGGTACATCCCGCTCAATCTGCGGTTCGGCGTCGAGGTTGAGGTAGTTCACCGTCGCGGTCGCCCCCGGCGGCCCGAACACTTCGTAGACCACCACCTTGGGGTTGAACGGCTCCGGGTCATTGGCCAGGCCACTGCCCGGCCTGGTGATCTCGGTCTTGCCGAACACGCCGTGCAGGCGGTCCACCGTGAACGCCGCGATCGCCACCACCGCGAGGATGAGCAAGGGCATCCAGGTCTTGCGCAGGAACCGCATCAGCCAGTAGCCCAAGGTCCGGCGGCGGCGCTTACCCTTGGCCTTCTCGATTGCGGCCTTTTCCTTGGCGGCTACTTTGACGCGGCGCCTCTCCCGCCGACTGACCGGGGGTTGCTCCACTGGAGCAGGGGTCTTCGCGGGCATCTCGCGGTCGGGCACTAGCGCTTCCGGGCTGTCCACGCTCATACTGCTACATAGTAGGACTAACAGTCTGGCCGCGCTAAACAGGTGTGACGAGGATTATCTACGTGTCATCAACTGGTCATCACAGTGCGGCGGCGGCGGTGACGCCGAATGCGGCCAGCGCCCGGCGACCGATCTCGTCGAGTTTTTCGCGGGTCATCGACGCATCGGCGTCGTCGTAGCAGAGGCTGACATAGACGTGTCCGCCGCTCCTGCCGGACACAATCGGGAAGAAAATGCCGCCGGCCCGCCGCAGGAAGTCCCGAGTGACCATGTCGGCATCACGCAC
This sequence comes from Mycobacterium sp., assembly GCA_036782595.1. Taxonomy (GTDB): domain Bacteria; phylum Actinomycetota; class Actinomycetes; order Mycobacteriales; family Mycobacteriaceae; genus Mycobacterium. The sequence goes on from DAIPYT010000103.1 coordinate 1,351, forward strand.
CTGGCGTGCGCAAAACCACTCCGCATCCGTGCCGTCCGGCCGGTTGGTGGCGGGCTCAAGATCGCCGGCGTTCGAACAGGTGATATTCGAGCTTCGCAGCAATACGCCTTGGAACCGGTTGGCAAGGGCCTTGGGCACCAGCGGCATTAGCGGCAGCGGCGCCATCACATGTTTGCGCGTATCAACCAACGCCGAGAGCGTCACCTTGACCTGCGCCCGAACCGCGGGTAGGTCGGTGGCCACGGCGGGATCGACGGTCATCGCCACGCCGGTCAGCGCATTGCCCCGGGTGTCTCCCGGCTCGCGCTCGTTGACCGGAATGGTGATGTTGGCCAAGCCCTCGGCATCGAGCCAGTTCAGGTACTCGCACAGCCTGGTGGTGAAAGCCACCAGGAGCGAGTTGCCCGTCCCGCCCATACTGGCTGCCCGTTGGTCCCAGTGCCCCGTATCGACGAAGAACGTCACCGAAGGAAGCCGTATCACTTCATCGCGAAGCGCCACGGCGTCGCTGGTCCGGCGAGCGAGTCCAGTCTCGACGCTGGGCCGTAACCGCAGCGGGACCGCCTTGGCTGCCATCGGCGCCGCAAAGACAGCTCTGGCGATCTGAGGTAGGTCGCGGAGGAGTTGTCGGGCATCCTCACCGAAAGCCTGCATCCGGGTCCGCGAGTGCGACGGCGGATAGCTCAGGGGCACGCCGGTGCCGTTGACGGCATCTGCCACCGCGTTACTCATCCCGACGCCGTCGGCGACACCGTGGGCCACCACCAACGTCACCGCCGCGCCGCCTCCGGTGATGGGTTGAACCGACAACCGCCACGGCGGCCCGGTCTCGACGTCGATACGTCGTGCCGACTGCTCATCGACCCAGGCAGGGATGTCACTTCGCGGCCGGGGTTCGCATGCCAGGTCGAAGTCTGCCGGAGGCCGCCATTGGACCCATCGGGATCGGCCGAACGGAAGCGGCGAGGGTTCTATGCAACGGCTTAACAGCCCGTTTGAGAGGTTCCGGTGGAAACGCCGCAGGGCATCGAGATCGACGTCGTGTTCGTAGATCCAAACGAACTGGATCATGGCTCCATGGCCCTGAGCCCGGAAATCGAGGTAGAAGCTCTCGTCGAGATAGTCGAGCAGATTGCTCGCGCGGGTCGCCTCGGTCGCCTTGAGGGTCACAGGAAGGTGCCGGACAGCTTGAAGTCGGCAAGCGCCTGCCTGACCAGTTCAGTGAAGTGCTCCCTGGAGTTGTTCGAGCCGACCTGCCAGGCGGTGACGAAAAGCAGTAGCTTGCCGTTCAGCCGGCCCGACCCGACGAACAACCAGTTGCCGATGCGGTCCAACTCCGCCGGGCCGATGGGCCACTGCACTCCGCGGGCCAGAACGAATTCGGCCTGGGTACCGTCGATTTGGGCGAGCACGTCGGGCACATCACCCATATTCGAGCAGCCCACAACGGGGCCTTCGCCGAGAACCAGCCATTCGAGTCGGCGGGCCACCCGTTTCGGGGTGACGGGCGAAAGGGCGAGCGACGACAGCAGCGGATTGGGTTTGTCGGCGACTTCTTTCAGCCCAGCTTTAAGATCGGCGCGGATGGTTGCCAGGTTGTTGAGCACCTCAGCCGGGTCGCCGCTCACCGACATTCCCGTCAGCGCGTTGGCGCGGGTGTCGTTCTCCTTGCGGTCGCTCACCGGAAAGTTGAGCGCGACCGTCCCGTCGTCGCGCACCTGTCCGGCGATGTAACCGAGCCGGACCGCAAAGCCCGCCACCAGCGAACCGCTATTTCCGCCAAGCTCTTTCGCCCGCGCGTCCCATTCGGCGGCGTCAACAACCGCGAAGACTGTCGGCCTGATCGCCGTCGCGGTCTCCTGAACCCGGGCCGGCATCTTCGGCCGCGGCGTTGCGGGTCTGCCATCACGCAGGACCGGCACTGCCGCTTTGAAGGCATCGCGGATATCGGGAACGGATTGCCGGAATGCCTTGACGTCTTCCCTCAGCGCGCTGCGCTTGGTGCGAGCGCCGGGTGCCGGGAATCCCAGATCCGATTTCATCCCGCCCAATGCCGCGAAGAGCGAGAGCAGGATGGCGCCGACGTCGGCCACCGAGTGCGACACCATCAGCGTCACGGCGCCGCCGCCTTCGCTGAACGGCACCATCGCCATCCGCCAGGACGGCCCGTGTTCAGGGTCGACGCGGACCATCCCTTGCTCGTCGAGCCACGCACCCAGTTGCGCGGCGGCCCGGGCCGGGGTGACCTCGAGGTCACCCTGGTGGTGCGCCGCTACCCAGCGGTGCCGCCCGAACGGCAGTGCGGAGCGCTCAATGCGGCGACCGAGCAGTCCGTAGCCGAGGTTGGCGTGGACCTCGCGCAGCCGTTCGACGTCGATGTCGTGGTCGTAAATCCAAGCGAGTTGCTGAACCGGCTCGTGACCGTTGGCCCGCATCGCCAAAAACGAGGCTTGATCGATATAAGCCAGTTGGTTGTCCACCGCGGCAATGTTACTTACCCAGGCTCGGTCCGGCTTCGGGCCTTACGTCCATCCCGGATTCCTTGCGCTGCTGGGCGGTGATGGGCGCCGGAGCGTCGGTCAGCGGGTCTACGCCGCCGCCGGACTTCGGGAAGGCGATGACGTCGCGGATGGAGTCCGCGCCGAACAGCAGTGCCGTGATCCGATCCCAGCCGAAGGCGATGCCGCCGTGCGGGGGCGCGCCGAACGTGAAGGCTTCCAAGAGAAAACCGAACTTCTCATCGGCTTCGGCCGCATCGATACCCATCACTGAGAACACCTGCTCCTGCACGTCGCGACGATGGATGCGGATCGAGCCGCCGCCGATCTCGTGCCCGTTGCAGACGATGTCGTAAGCGTCGGCCAGGACCGCGCCCGGGTCGGTGGTGATGGCGCCCCGGTGTTCCGGTTTAGGCGCAGTGAAAGCGTGATGCACGGCGGTCCAGGCACCGGACCCGACGGCGACGTCGCCAGATGCGGTGGCGTCACCGGCCGGCTCGAACAGCGGCGGATCAACGATCCAGACGAACGCCCACGCGGAGTCGTCGATCATGTCCAGCCGCCGGGCGATCTCGCCGCGCGCCGCCCCCAGCAGCGCGCGGGAGGCCTTGGCCGGCCCGGCCGAGAAGAACACGCAGTCGCCGGGATTGGCGCCGACGCGTTCGGCCAGGCCGTCACGCTCGGCGTCGGAGAGGTTCTTGGCCACCGGTCCGCCCAGTGTGCCGTCCTCGTCGATCAGCACATAGGCCAGCCCTTTGTGGCCGCGCTGCTTGGCCCATTCCTGCCAACCGTCCAGCGTGCGGCGTGGCTGGGAGGCGCCGCCGGGCATCACCACCGCGCCCACATAGGGCGCTTGGAACACCCGGAACGGGGTGTCGGCGAAGTACTCGGTGCACTCGACGAGTTCAAGGCCGAATCGAAGATCAGGTTTGTCGGATCCGAAGCGGCGCATCGCATCGGCGTAGCTCATTCTCGGGATGGGCCGGGGCAGGTCATAGCCGATGAGCGCCCACAGCGCGGACAGGATCTCCTCGGCGACGGCGATCACATCGTCGGCGTCGACGAAGCTCATCTCCACGTCGAGCTGGGTGAACTCCGGCTGGCGGTCGGCGCGGAAATCCTCATCGCGGTAGCAACGCGCGATCTGGTAGTAGCGCTCCATCCCGCCCACCATCAACAGCTGCTTGAACAGCTGGGGGCTCTGCGGAAGCGCGTAGAAGCTACCCGGTTGCAGCCGCGCCGGGACCAGGAAGTCCCGCGCACCTTCCGGTGTGGACCGGGTGAGTGTCGGGGTTTCGATCTCGACGAAGTCGTGGCCCGCCAACACCGACCGGGCGGCGGCGTTGACCTTCGAGCGCAGCCGCAGTGCCTCGCCGGTGCCGCCGTCACGGCGCATATCCAGGTAGCGGTGCCGCAGGCGGGCCTCCTCACCGGCCGGCTCGTCGAGTTGGAACGGCAGCGGTGCGCTCTCCCCCAGCACCGTCAGCGATGTCGCGTTGACCTCGACCTCACCGGTCGGAATGTCGGCGTTGGCATTGCCTTCCGGGCGGACCTCCACGACACCCTCGACCGCGACACAGAACTCGGCGCGCAGTCGGTGCGCCTGCTCGAGTACGTCGGCCTCACGGAACACCACCTGGGCCACCCCGGTGCGATCGCGGACATCGATGAAGATCACCCCACCGTGGTCACGGCGCCGCGCCACCCAACCCGCCAGGACGATCTTCTGCCCGGCGTCGGAGGCCCGCAACGAGCCGGCGGCATGAGTGCGCAGCACAGTTCTCCCTGGTTCTGAGGTGGAATCACACTGATGAAGGAGTCCTCAGTCTATGAGGTGGACCGCAGGGCCCCGGACGCGGCTTTGGCCGCGGCTTTCGACCCGGTCACCGGCGGCTGGGGCTGTGGCAAACTGGACCCCGGCAAGCGCCCGGCCATCGGGTGGTGCCCGGCCCCTCGGCGGCCGGCGAGGTTGGACAGCACGAAGGAGCCTCCATGACCTTCAACGAAGGCATGCGGATCGACACCAGCACCGTCTCCACCGGGGGCGGTGGCGGACGCGGTATCGCGATCGGTGGCGGCGTCGGAGGCCTGGCGATCGTGCTGCTGGCACTGTTCCTCGGCGTCGACCCGGGCCCGGTCCTTCAGCAGTCGGCCCGCCCGGGCCAGGGACAGATGCAGGGCCAGTCCAGCTACGACCTGACCAAGTGCAAGACCGGGGCGGACGCCAACAAGTTCGTCGAGTGCCGGGTGGTTGCCACCGGCAACTCCGTGGACACCGTGTGGGAGCAACTACTGAAGGGCTATCAGCGGCCCAAGATGAAGCTGTTCACAGGGCAGATCCAAACCGGGTGCGGGGCGGCCGACAGTGATGTGGGTCCGTTCTACTGCCCGGCCGACTACACGACCTACTTCGACACCGGCTTCTTCGATGTGCTCAAGAACGAATTCGGCTCCAGCGGCGGCCCGTTGGCCCAGGAGTACGTGGTGGCCCACGAATACGGCCATCACGTCCAGAACCTGACCGGCGACCTCGCCAGGTCCCAGAAGAACGCCAAGGGCGCCGAGGGCAACGGAGTTCGATCGGAGTTGCAGGCCGACTGCTACGCCGGGGTCTGGGCGCACTACGCGGCGATCACCAAGCAGCCCGGCACCGATGTGACCTACCTGGAGCCCTTGAGCGACAAGGACATTGCCGACGCACTGTCGGCGGCGGCCTCAGTCGGCGACGATCACATTCAGGAACAGGCGACCGGTCGGGTGAACCCGGACAGCTGGACCCACGGCTCGTCCGAGCAGCGGCAGAAGTGGTTCACCGTCGGCTATCAGACCGGTGATCCCAACAAGTGCGACACCTTCAGCGCACGCGACCTGGGTTAACCGCCTCCGATTTCACCAGCCGATTTCACCAGCCGATTTCACCAAGGCCGATTTCACCAAGGCCGCAGCGCGCACTGCACACCGCTACCACCCTGCTGGGAGATCACGACCTTGCCGTCCACGGCAATCTCGCAGCGGAACTCGGGATTCACCCGCAAACCGCCACTGGCGCTGACGAACGCCCACTGGTCGGGGTCGTTGAGGTTGGCCTGGAAGGACCATGGCGCCCCCGGACCGACCATAGTGCGCGCCATCGGCATGAACTCTGGCTTGTTGGCGGCAGCCTGGTCGGGTGGATCCCCGGTGACGTAATAGATGTTGGCCGTCAAATCGCTGGTGGTGGTGATGGTGTACGTCACCTGATGCGCACCGGTCGGCGCTGCGCTGGTGGTCGGCGCTGCACTGGTGGTCGGCGCTGCACTGGTGGTCGGCGCTGCGCTGTTCGACTCTGCCGCCGACGGCGTCGTCGGAGTGGTCGTCGGGTCCGCGGCCGCCGAGGCGGCGGCGGCAATGCCCAGCGCCGCCAATACGGCGGTTGCCAGAGTCAGGTGTCGCATACCGCGAATATCGGCACGGTCTGGCGCGGCGTTACCGGGCCACTCAGCCGGCATCACGCAGGGTGCCGGGCGTCTGCCGGGCCCCGGCCGCCGGATCGGGCATCGCCCCGAACAACTCGATCGCGGACCCCACCGCGGCGTCGACGTATTCGCCCAGCGCGGCGGCGTCGGCCGGCCGGTGGCTCCCGTGCGCCATGGCACCCACCAGGCGCGGGTCACTGGAGGGGTGCACCACCGCCTCCAACGGCGGAGCGCCGGCATTCCAGCGGGCGACCAACCCGTCGAGGTCTTCACGAAGTTCGGCTGGGAAAAAGCGATCGGGAGTGATGCTGATGAGCACGGTGTCCCGGTCCGCACCCCCCGCCTCGAGATGCACGTTGAGCCGGCCGCGGTAAGCGCCCACGACGAAGTCCACGAGATAGAAGTACTCATCGTCGTGGTGGCCCCGGAAGTACCGCACACCGCGGGTGCGCAAGTAGTCCTCGATCAGCCGGTTCATACCCGGATCAACGGGTCGTGACCGTCCGCCGGTTCCCCCAGAACACTAAGAAATCGCTGAGGTTCGGCCCGGTTCGGCCGCGTTTCAGCGCAGCCGGGACAGGACCTCGCCGACGACCGAGTCGGTAGGTACGTCGACCTGCTCGCCGGTGGAAAGGTCCTTGACCCCGACGGTGCCGGCTTCGACATCGCGATCACCGGCGACCAGGGCCAGCCGTGCGCCGGACCGGTCTGCCGCCCGCATGGCCCCCTTCACGCCGCGGTCCCCGTAGGCAAGGTCGGACCGCACCCCGGCCGCCCGCAGCACCGCCGCGATTCGCGCCAGTTCCAGCTTGGCGGTCTCTCCCAGTGGCACGGCGAATACATCGCAGCGGCTTCGCGCGCCCACCGGTTTGCCCTCGGCGCGCAACGCCAGCATTGTCCGGTCTACCCCCAGGCCGAATCCGATACCGGAGAGATCCTGTCCGCCCAGTTGCGACATCAGTCCGTCGTAGCGGCCGCCGCCGCCGATACCGGACTGCGCACCGAGGCCGTCGTGAACGAACTCGAAAGTGGTCTTGGTGTAGTAATCCAGGCCGCGTACCAGACGCGGGTTGACGACATAGGGCACCCCGAGTGCATCCAGGTGCGCCAGTACGGTGTCGAAATGCTGCTTGGCGGCGTCGGAGAGGTGATCGAGCATCACCGGCGCATCGGCGGTCAGTTCACGGATGTGCGGACGCTTGTCGTCGAGGACCCGAAGCGGGTTGAGTACCGCGCGCGACCTGGTGGCCTCATCGAGATCGAGTCGAAACAGATACTGCTGCAACAATTCCCGGTACTGCGGTCGGCAGGAGTCATCACCAAGTGAGGTGATCTCCAACCGGAATCCAGCCAGGCCCAGGGAGCGGAAACCGGCGTCGGCGATCGCGATCACCTCGGCATCCAGAGCCGGGTCGTCGACGCCGATGGCCTCCACTCCAACCTGCTGGAGCTGCCGGTAGCGCCCGGCCTGCGGCCGCTCGTAGCGGAAGAACGGACCGGCGTAGCAGAGTTTGACCGGCAGCGCGCCGCGGTCCAGACCGTGCTCGATCACCGCGCGCATCACCCCGGCGGTTCCCTCCGGGCGAAGCGTCACCGATCGGTCGCCCCGGTCGGCGAAGGTGTACATCTCCTTGGAGACCACGTCGGTGGACTCCCCGACTCCCCGGGCGAACAGCGCGGTGTCCTCGAAGATGGGCAGTTCGATATCGCCGTATCCGGCCATTCGGGCGGCGGCGAGCAGTCCGTCGCGGACGGCGACGAACTCCGCGGACTCCGGCGGCAGGTAGTCGGGAACGCCCTTGGGCGCCTGAAAGTCGCTCACCAGGCCGCCCTGCTGGTCTGAGATGTGTTCACAGCGTCAAGCCCTCGAGGAAGGGGTTGGTGACTCGCTCCAACCCGATGGTGGAACTGGGCCCATGTCCGGGTAGGACCTTGGTGGCGTCATCGAGCACCAGCAGCTTGTTCAGGATCGAGCCGAGCAAGTCGCGGCCGCTTCCACCGGGCAGGTCGGTGCGGCCGATGGACTGCTTGAACAGCGTGTCGCCGGTGAAGGCCAACTCGCTCTTGTCGGCGGGGACCCGGAACACCACCGACCCGCGGGTGTGCCCGGGACTGTGGTCGACGGTCACCGGGATACCGCCCAGTTCGATCGTCTGGCCGTCGTGGTCGAGTTCGACCACCTGCTTGGGTTCGCGGAACATCACCCCGAAAGCCATCTGGGCGATCCGTGGACCGAAGCCCCGGATCGGGTCGGTCAGCATGAACCGGTCCTCGGGATGGATGTAAACCGGGCAGCCGAAGGTATCGGCCACCTTCTGCGCCGACCAGAGGTGGTCGATGTGGCCGTGGGTCAGCAGAACAGCGGCGGGTGTCAAGCGGTTCTCGTCCAGAATCCGGCGCAGCGGCCCGAAGGCCCGCTGTCCGGGGTCGACGATGATGGCGTCCGACCCCTGGCGCTGGGCCAGCACGTAGCAGTTACACGCCAACATGCCTGCCGGGAAACCGGTGAGCAACACACCGACCAGTCTCCCACCCTGGGTTTGGGGTGGGGTGGGGGTGGGTCGTGCCCCCCGTTCACAGTTCGGGCTGGCACACTCGTTTGCGCGACCGAACGCGCTTATGACGGAGAAAACGGAGGACCAGCAGCGGTGCCCACGAACGCAGAACGACGCGAAACGGCCCAGCAGAATCTCGAGCAACAGCTCGAGCGGCGCGCCGAGCAGGCCAGGCGGCAGCGCATCCTCACCGTCGTAGCGGCGATGTTGACCCTGGTGGTCGGGGCCGCGACCATCGCGTTCTTCGTCACCAAGGGAGATAAGGGACAAACCGGGAACACCGCGGCCGGGTCGAGCACTTCGGCGCCGGTGCCGACAGGGCCCGGAAAACCCACCGAGTTGGTTCGCGGCGGGAAGGACCAACTACCGGCCTTCAAGCCGTCCGCCGATCTCGGAGCCAACTGCCAGTACCCGGCGGCTGGAGAGAAGGCCAAGGACGTCACCCCGCCCAATACCGGGAAGGTGCCGACCGACCCGGCGACGATCAGCGTCTCGATGTCGACCGACCAGGGCAACCTCGGGCTGATCCTCAACAACGCCGAGGCGCCGTGCACGGTCAACAGCTTCGCCAGCCTGGCCCAGAAGGGCTATTTCGACGACACCGTCTGCCACCGGCTGACCACCGCACCCGGTCTGGGCGTGCTGCAGTGCGGTGATCCCGCCGCCACCGGTGGCGGCGGCCCGGGTTACGCCTTCGCCAACGAGTACCCGACCAACCAGTACCCGAAAGGTGATCCGGCACTGAACTCACCGGTGCTCTACCCCCGCGGCTCGCTGGCCATGGCCAACGCCGGCCCGAACACCAACGGCAGCCAGTTCTTCCTGGTCTACAAGGACTCCCAACTGCCGCCCAACTACACGGTGTTCGGAACCATCGACTCCACCGGACTGGCCACGCTGGACAGGATCGCCGAGGCCGGCGTGGC
>DAIPYT010000104.1:0-10744 GCA_036782595.1 Mycobacterium sp.
CAAGGTCATGACAGCACCGACCCCCAGGGCCGCTGCAAGGGGCCCGAGTCGCCCTACGAATCTTGCGCATCCCATAGCAGATCCCGTTAGCTGGTGCCGAAGCGTGCGATGGCCTTATTGGACCACGGCGGGCCCGGTTTGCCCACGTCATTGTTGATGGCACTGACGAAAGGCCCTGACGTTGGGGTCCTTCGCCACACCGGAAATGACTGAAAGCGCGGTGTCTGGACCGGGCAGCCACTAGCGTCGCTGACAAATCTCTTTCAAGACCATGGCTTTGCAGGGGTGTATGTCATGACCACAATCAAGCAAGTTGTTCTCGGTGCAGCGGTGGCCGGAGTCGTGGCCGGTGCGGGCTCGGCGGCGGGAGCCGCCGTGGCCTTCGCCGACACGTCGGGCCCGGACACGACTAGTACCGCGTCGAGTTCGGATTCCCCAGGGGCCGCGCCGTCCCGTGGACGTACACGGGCGGGAGCCGCCGCGTCCCGCGCCGGCAACTCACCTGAGGCCGACGCCCCGCGCGCGCGGTCCAACTCTCGTACCGCGGCTCGGACCCAGACCCCGGACGAGCCGCGCAACGATCTGCCCGATTCAGCCGCACCGGCCACACGCGCAGCTGCCCAGCCGCTCGAGTCGGCCCCCTCTGCGGTCACGGCTGTCACCGCTGTCCCGGCGACTGACGCGATTGCACGTGACATCGATGGCAGCAGCCCGGCTCCGGAGGCTGTGCGCGCCGTCGCCGCCTCGGCCGCGGGGGTGGCCGCCGTACCGGCCGTGGCCGTGGCCCTGCCGACTGCCGTCGCCACCGCGGCGGTGCTGACCCCGGCGCCCGCCGCTCCGGCCCCCACCCCGGTGCGTCTGCCACTGCTGCCGGCTATCCCTGCCCTGCCGGTGGCTCCGGCCAGTGCCGTGACGGTGAGCGCCACCTCCGGCACCAACAACCGGTTGCGGGCCGCCAGTGCGGTGGCGCAGGCTGCAGTCCTGGCCGATCCCCCGACCCATGTTCTGCTGATCGGTACCGACGGCACCAACCTCAGCAAGGTCCTGCAGTACGCCTACGACAGCCCGGACAGCGGATTCCGGGTCGTGATGGACGAGGGCGTGACCGGCGCGACAAGCCTGGTCGGGCACACCACCATCTCGGGCCCGTCCTGGTCGACGATCCTGACCGGAGTGTGGGACAACAAGACCGGGATCATCAACAACCTGTTCAACCCTGCGCCCTACGAGAAGTGGCCGACGGTCTTCAACTTGATCGAGTACAACAAGGCCGCCGTCAAGACCGCCGTCGTCGCCGACTGGCAGTACATCAACGACATCGCCGAAGCCGGCGGCTACTCGGCCGACGTCAATGAATTCGTCGCCTTCACCAACACCTGGGAGGACACCGACGACGTCGTCGCGGCGAAAACCATCGACCTCATCGAGGCCACCGGTGCGGATGAGTCCACCTTCATCTTCTCCTATCAGGTGGCCGTCGACGAGGCAGGCCACCTGAACGGCGGCGGTTCCCAGCAGTACGCCGACGCGGTGATCAACACCAGCGAGAACATCAAGGCGATCATGGACGCCGTCACCGCTTGGGAGTTGGCGAATCCCGGCGAGGAGTGGTCGGTCATCGTCACCACCGACCACGGCCACCAGCAGTCGAAGGGCTTCGGTCACGGTTTCCAATCACCCAATGAGACTTCGTCATTCGTGGTCTTCGACCTCGAGGGCGATGGCGCAAACGACGGCAAGCAGAACCTCGGCTACAGCAACGCCGATATCACTCCGACCATCGTCAACCTGTTCGGCATCGGGCAGCGTTCGGACTTCGACGGCGTACCCCTGCAGACCAAGGCCACCGGCATCGTCGCGCCGGATGACCTGAAGCAGGCTCTGACCGACGCGGTTTCGATGTACGGCTATCCCAACATCGGCACCGATATCGCCCTGGGAACGCGGACGGTGTTCGCGTCCGTCCCTTACTTCATCAACGGGTTCATCGAGAACATCACCTCCCAGCTGCAGGCGATCGTCGATAAGGACATCTTCGTCCTGAGTGGACTGGCGCAAGCCACCGAATGGGTCGTCCAGTTCAACGGCGACCTGTTGGTCGGCGTCACCCAGGCGGTGGCGCGGGTTGTGGCACGCCTGACCGGTTCGGGCACCATTGCGCCGACCGATCCCCCGCTGCCCGCCCCGCCGGCCGAGGCCGGGCCGCCGGTGGTCGAGAGCGACGTCATCCTCGCCGCGGCGGTGAGTGGCGGCAACGCAGCCGCGCCGACGGCGAACGCCGCGGTGACAAGCGCGAACCTATTGGTCAACCCGGGCGCCGAAATCGGTGACCCGTCGATTTCCGGCTACAGCGCCGTCACGATCCCGGGATGGACCCTGACCGGGACCCCGACGGTGATCGAATACGGCGCGCCGCGCAACCTCTGGCCGATCGGCACCAGTTTCCCGATGCCGAACCTGCCCTCTTTCCTGGGCTACCCCAAGGCCAAGAGCGGACCGGCCGACGGCGGAAACCAGTTCTTCGGCGGTGGCGACGTCGCGACCGCGACTCTGACCCAGACCGTCGATCTGCGCGCGGTGTCCAGCGACATCGACTCGGGCCTGACAACGTTCAATCTCAGCGGTTGGCTCGGCGGCTACCTGTTCGACAAGTCCGCGGCATCGGTGAAGGTCGACTTCCTCGACGCGAACAAGACCTATCTCGGCACCGCCGGACTGCGCCCCGTCGGCCCCCTCCAACGTTTGTTCCAGACCGGGTTCAAGCAACGCTCGACCTCGGGCGAACTCCCGATCGGGACCCGCTACGCGCAAGTCGCGGTCACACTCGATGACCGCGAGTTCGTGACCCTCGGGATCCCATGGCTGCTCGGCGGTGTGGATTTCGCCTACAACTACGCCTTCGCGGACAACATCGCCTTCTCCGTCGGCGCCGCCCTGCCCGCGCCGCCGGATCCGGCCCCGCCGGTATCGGAGGTGGGCGAACTGGACCACGTCTTCATGGTGTACATGGAGAACAAGGGCTTCGAGGACATCGTCGGGAGCACGAAGGCCCCCTTCATCAACAGCCTCATCAACGCCTACGGACTGGCCGACAACTACTACGGCCTGACCCATCCGAGCCTGCCGAACTACTACCCGGTTGTCGGCGGCACCGACTTCGGTCTGACCTACAACTGCGCTACCCCGTGCATCGACGCCGATACCACCCTGGTCTCCAACATCACCGCCGCCGGCAAGACCTGGAAGGGATACGCACAGAGCCTGGAGCCGGGAGCCAGCCCGCTGACTCCCACCGCCGACTACTCCCCGGACCAACTGCCCTTCCCTGCGTACAAGTCGATCGCCAACGACCCCGCAGCGCTGGCGAACATCGTTCCGCTGGAGCAGATGGCCGAGGATCTGAAGTCGGCCGCCACCGCACCCAACTACGCCTGGTTCGCCGCCAACGAGGATTTCAACGGCGAAGGCCCGGTCGACTTCCCCTGGGGCATGCTGAAGTTCGCGCTGAGCCAGCTGACGCCCGGCAACCCGTACAACATCCCGGCACTTGACCAGTTCCTCTCGGAGAACGTTCCGGTGGTGCTGAACTCTGCGGTGTGGAATGACCCAACCCGCAAGTCGGCGCTGATCGTGACCTTTGACGAGGACAACAACAACACTTCGCTGAACTTCGGTAATGAAGGGAACCGAGTCGTGTTCGTGGTCATCCCGTCGCAGGGTGCGATAGACGCCGGAATGCGTACCGGCGCCTTCACCGCCACGAACCACTACAACCACTACAGCCTGCTGCGGTTCATCGAGGACTCCCTGGGGCTGCCGACGCTGACCAACAACGACAAGTTCGCCGCGCCGCTGAACGAGTTCTGGGACACCGGGACCAAGTCCGGTAGCGGATCGCTAGTGGTGTAGCACCCGCATCACATGGGCACCTACGCCGTCACCGGTTCGGCATCCGGGATGGGTAGTGCTGTCGTCGAGCGGTTGGCGGTACGCGGTCACACTGTCATCGCGGTTGACATAGTCGACGCTGACGTTATCGCCGATCTGTCGACACCAGCCGGTCGGCGCAAGGCCGCGGACGCGGTGCTGACCCGGTGTTCCGGAAAGCTGGACGGTGCGGTGCTGGCGGCCGGACTGGGCCCGACCCCGGGGGCCCAACGTCTGATCACGGAGGTGAACTATTTCGGCGTAGTGGACCTCCTGGACGCATGGCGCCCGGCGCTGGCAACTGCAGAACGCGCCAAAGTGGTTGTTTTCGCCAGTAATTCGACCACGACGGTGCCCGCGGTCCCGGGACGAGCGATTCGTGCCCTGCTGGACGGTGACGCCGACGCAGCGCTGAGGGCCTACCGGATTTACGGAAGGTTCGCTCCCCCGATGGCCTACGCAGCGTCCAAGATCGCGGTGAGCCGGTGGGTGCGCCGGCACGCGGTGACCGAGCAGTGGGCCGGATGCGGTATCCGGCTCAACGCCCTGGCGCCGGGGGCCATCATGACCCCGATGCTGGAACGCCAACTCGCCACGCCGGCCGAGGCCAAGCAGGTCCGCCGGTTCCCGGTGCCGATCGGGGGGTTCGGCGACGCCGGGCAACTCGCCGATTGGGTGGTGTTCATGTTGTCGGACGCGGCCGATTTCCTCTGCGGCAGTGTAGTTTTCGTTGACGGCGGCTCGGATGCCTATTTCCGGGCCGACGACTGGCCGCGCCCGGTACCCGCCCGCCGGATACCGTCTTACCTGTTACGCACACGCGAATTCCTCACAAGGAGTGGATCATGAAAGTTCGGATTCTGGGGGCCCTGGCGATCATGGCCGCACCACTGCTGGCGTGCTCGAGCACGGCGGAGGAGCCCAAGTCCGGCCCCCGAACCGAGACCATCCAGATCTCCTACGACGACCTGCTGAACCAGAAGCAGATCAGCCGCAGCACCTCCCTGGCGGTCGGGGACTTCCTCCAGGTCAGCCTCGGCTCCAATCCCTCGACCGGGTTCGCGTGGGCAGAGAAGTTGCTGGTCTCCGATCCGAAGGTCGTCGCCCAGACCGGCCACGAGGTCATCGCGCCGAAGCAGGGACAGCCCGGCGCCGCGGGCAGCGAGGTGTGGATGCTGCAGGCCTTGGCACCCGGAAACACCACGGTGTCCACAACCTACGGGCGGCCGTGGCCGGGCGGGGAAAAGGACTCGTGGGTGTTCTCCGTGAACATCACCGTCCAATGACCCCCCGCGAGTCACTCCAGTAACTCCAGCCACTCGGTGCGTACCCTGGTCGGGTGCGCATCTCCAATGGCAGCAAGGTCGCGTTGGCAGCTGCCTGCCTGGTAACCGCCGTGCTTGCCGGGTGCAGCAGTACCGTCGACGGGGTGGCCACCTGCCCGGGCTGCGGCTACGGCACCGAGCCTGACTTCCCCACTTCGCGTCCGACGCAGCCCAGCACCTCGACCACCCCGCCCACCACCGAGTCGGGCCAGCCCGCCACGTCCACCCCTGAGCGACCGGTCGGCGGCCAGACTCTCGAACCCAATACCAACGGCTACGTCTACATCGAGACCCGCTCGGGCAAGACCCGCTGCCAGATCTCGGCCGACACGGTGGGTTGCGAGTCGGAATTCACCGATTCCCCGATCCTCGACGGCCAGCGCGCCAACGGTGTGGAGGTCTCCGCCAGCGGTGCCAATCGCTGGGTGTTGGGCAATCTGGGTGCGATGCCCACCACGACCATCGGCTACGACACCTACCGCGCGGTGGGATGGACGATCACGGCCGACAGCACCGGCACCACCTTCACCAACGACGACAGCGGGCACGGCATGTTCGTCAATACCGACCGCGTCGACTTCTTCTGACATGGATTTCCGGGTCTTCGTCGAACCCCAACAGGGCGCAACCTACGAGCAGCAACTGGCGGTGGCCCAGGCCGCCGAATCGCTGGGCTACTCGGCTTTTTTCCGATCCGACCACTACCTGGCGATGAAGGTGGAAGGCCTTCCCGGCCCAACCGACTCCTGGGTGACACTCGCCGGAATCGCCCGGGAGACCTCGACCATCCGGCTGGGCACCCTGGTGACCTCGGCGACCTTCCGCTACCCGGGACCGCTTGCGATCTCAGTCGCCCAGGTCGACGCGATGAGCGGCGGTCGGGTCGAATTCGGTATCGGCGCAGGCTGGTTCGAGGCCGAGCACCTGGCCTATGCGATTCCGTTCCCGGACCTGGGTGAGCGGTTCGAACGGCTGGAGGAGCAACTCGAGATCGTCACCGGGATGTGGGAGACCCCGGTCGGTGAGACGTTCGACTATTCGGGACGCCACTACACCGTCGTTGACTCCCCGGCGTTGCCCAAACCCACGCAGCGGCCGCATCCGCCGATCGTCATCGGCGGCGGCGGACCAAAACGGACGCCGGCACTGGCGGCCCGATTCGCCTCCGAGTTCAACCTCGCGTTCCCGACGCTGGACTTCACCCGCCTGCAGTTCGGCCGGGTCCGCACGGCCGTGGCGTCCGCCGGACGCGACCCCGACGACATCACCTATTCGGCCGCATTCGTGGTGTGCGCCGGCCGCAGCGAATCCGAGATCACCGGCCGGGCGGCAACGATCGGACGCGAAGTCGACGAGCTGCGGCAGAACTCCCCGCTGGTCGGTACCCCGGCGGCGATCGCCGATCGGCTCGCGGCCTTCGTCGATGCGGGCGTGCAACGGGTCTATCTGCAGCTGCTGAACCTCTCCGACCCCGACGGCGTGCGCGACCATCTGGAACTGTTCGCCACGGAGGTCGTGCCGCAGTTCACGACGGCGGGATAGCCAGCCACTAGGATCGGTGCCCGTGGCGCGCAACGGTTATCCCGACGACCCGGACAACTACTCCGAGAGTGACCCGACCCAGTACGCCAACTACGGCGGAACCGGCGGCGAGGCCTACAGCGAGTACGGACCGCCGACCGGCTACACCGCACCCGGCGCACCCGTCGCATCCACCGGCCGTTACCCCGCAACACCGCCCCCGCCGGCGCCCTGGCACCAGCGGCCGGCAGTGTTGGTCGGTCTCGGTGTGCTGACGGCTGCGGTACTGGCACTGCTGGTGTACGCGGTGGTGAAATTCACCACAGCCGGCACCTCGGAGAGTCCGGCCGTCACCTCGAGCAGTGTCGCGCCGACGTCGTCAACAGCACCGGCACCGGCCACCGAGTCTTCGTCAGCGGCGCCGGAGCCCAGTACCGCCACCCAGACGGTCGCCCCGGCGCCGCCGCCCACCACCGTGACGACAACGGTCACGCCGACCACCAGTGCGGCACCAACGACCACCGAGGCGCCGAGCCCGTCGACGACGACCTCGGTCACCACGTCGGTCACCACCGTCACTGAGACAACGACGAGGCCGCTGTTCCCGAACTGGCCACGGCCGACCCGTCCGACTCTGCTCGAGCCGCCCGCGGGCGGCTGAGTTCAGGCCCGCTGGGAGTACCCGACCACCAGAGCTTCAGCGCTGCGGACCGCAGCCCGGCAGGCGCGGGTGGTGAACGGGTCGTTGAGCGGGTGTTCCGACCGCCGGCGCCAGCGCTGGGCCGCCGCGAATGCCGCGCGGGGCCCGTCGTCGGGGTTCTGGTCGGTCAGCCCGAGGCGGATGCCCGCACCGGTGCCCGAGCCGCCGATGATCCGACGCAGCGAGGCCATCTCTTCTCCGGTCAATGTGGTTGACCGGGAACGCAATTGGCTCAGGAGGCGCAGTTCCTCGAATGCGTGCACATCTGCGAGCATCGGATCGATGTCGGCGATGATGCGCGGGGTCGCGGAGGTCGGATAGCGCTCGAGTAAGCGGCGCAGGCCGATCAAAGCGGTGTGCGACTTGAGTTGGTCGGCCCGTTGGGCGAAATGCTGATCGATCACCTCCCGAAGGGCGATCAGACCGCTGCGTTCGAGCAGATCGTCGGCCAACGTCGCAGCGTCGGAAACACCCGCGCGCAGCAGAGCCAGCGAAAGACGGATCCCGAACATGCCGAACCGCTCCATCAACGTCGTCCGGGTCGCGGCGTCCACCGGCAGTGCCGGATCCTCGCGCATGAATCGGTCAGCGCTCAACAGCGCCTTGTTGAGTTCAGCGGCGTCGACGCCGGCAAGCTTCTGCAGCGCGTCGAATTCGTTCTGCCGCAATGTCCGCGCCGTCAGCGCCAACAATCCCGACACCGGAACCACGGCTTGGCAGACACCGGTGCGGTCGAGTTCGGCGGTGAACCGCCTCGCGACATCCTTGGCCGAAAGCATGGCATCGATGCGCCCAGCGCCGATCTCGTCGGCGCGCGATGCCACCCCGATCACCCCGAGTGCACCGGCAGACCCGCCGACCAGCTCACCGATCTGCTTGAGCAGGGCGATATCGGCAGCGTTGAGGGTTCGTAGCAGGAATACGACCGCATCGACCTTGGGCACACCATCCGGCGGTACGAGCAACCGAAGGGTTCGTTCGGACACGTCCCGGCTCAGCGACGATGTGCCCGGGGTGTCGATGATGGTCGCGGAGGCCAACTCCTGGGCCGGCCACTCGACGTCGATGTCGACCACCTGAGCTGGGTTGAGCTCGTCGAATTCGAATGTCAGCGCGCCGTCGGCTCCGCGAACGATCGGGACGTTCGTCCGCCGCCCACCGACGACGTTGGCGGTGGCTTTAGGGGTTGGGCCGTGCCGGAACCAGGTGACGATCCGGGTGGCCTCGGTGGCGTCGGTGGGTGCAATACATTCCCCGACAAGCGCGTTGACCAACGTCGACTTGCCGGACTTCAGGGTCCCGGCCAACGCGATCCGGATCGGTTCGTTCAGCCGGGCGCCGATGCGGTGCAGTTCCCCGAGGACTTCGCGGCGTTGCCGGTACGTCGGATCAGCCTGGTAGACCCGAAGTGTCGCGTCGAGGATTGCGCGTACGTTCATCAGGCGGTGAGCTTCTCGGCGTTGTCGATCATCTGCCGAAGAATGTTGATCTGCCGTTCAAGCTCACGAACCCGGGTGTTGCGCTCGGTCTCCTCCAGGCGGGCGGCGGCCAAGGTGGCTTGCAACGACTCGTTGAGCGATCTCGTGGTCTGGTTGGCGATCTCGCGATAGTGGTCACGCAGTTGCCGCTGAATGTTCTTCAGCCGGTCGCGGGACTGCTTGGCCACCACGAACAGCACGTCGTCGACGAATCTGCGGAGATTGGTCTTGGCCTCGTTGCGCACCCGCAACATGCGGTTCTCCATGTCCTCGTGATAAGCCTTGCGCCCGAGAATCAGTCCCGCGCCCAGCGAGATCGGGTTGAACATCCCCAGTCCGGCGACCGAGGTCAGCATGCCGAACATCAGCACACCGCCGTAGGAGCCGCGCATGCTGGTGATCACCTTGTGGCCCTTGCCGATCGGCTTGGACTCCAGCCGGGCCAACGATTTGAGCCGACCCATTCCCGCGGCCATCTCCCGGGCGTTCAATTCGGGAATCTTCACCAGATCCAGACCGGCGTCGGCGAACGTGCGGGCCACTTCAGCGGCCAGCACCTCGGCGCGCTGATAGGCCCACACGAAATTGTCACCGACCGCGTTGGCGACGTCTTCCTCGACTTCGGCACCGATCTCCGCCCAGTGCAGGGTGGGATCGCAGGAGTCGATGACCTCTTCGGCGTGCTGAGTGATCGCCCGGAATCGGGCACGCAGGTCATGGTCGACGTCGGCGGTCAGATCGGCGATCCCGTCGGTGAGTATCTGCTGCCACAACGCGGTCTGCTGCAGCGCGTCCTGCGCTTCCTGCTGGCGCCGTTCCAAGTCGGCGGTCAGCCGTCGGGCTTGGTCTGGATCGTTGAGGGCGGACAGTTCCGAACCGACCGACAGATGCAGATGTTGCGCGGTCGCGCGGATTTCGGCGACCACGTGATCGCGGGTCCGATCGTTCTCCCGGGACATGACCTGCTCTGAAAGGAACTTCACGATCGCCGGGAAGTTGGACTCCTCGTTGAGTTCTTTGTCCTCGGCTTGCACAGCGTGGCTTCTCAGCAGCGAGGAGACGGCTATCACCGGCAGCGCCAACCCGGCGCGACGCAGATGGTTTAGGTCGGCGTCGACCACTTGACGCCAGAACGGGTACAGGTCGGTCTTGGTGGCGATTGTGGCTGCGACAGGACATATTTCGACGGCTTGCCGGATGAACCGCATCTCCGGTTCGGTGAACTCCTGACTGGCGTCGCTGACGAAGAGCACCGCGTCGGCGTCGGGCAGCAGACCAAGCGTGGCGGACAAATGCGGCTGGCCCTGCCCGCCGACTCCCGGGGTGTCGATGAACACCAGTCCGCCCTTGAGTAACGGACTGGGGGCGCCGACCTCGATCCTTACTACGCGCCGGCCGCGCGCCTGGTGTGCATTGCGAAGGTCGGTTTGCAGGTCGGCGACCGGAATCTCCACCGCCGTGTCACCGCCCTGGCCGCCGGGTTCGACGATGATCCGGGCCGACGGTTGGTCGTCATAACCGACGACCGTGACGAGCACCGTGCTTTCGTCGTCACCCACGCGGGCGACGGGCATATTCAGCAGCGAGTTGAGTAACTGGCTCTTGCCCTGCTTGAGCTGGCCGGCGATCACCACCCGGATCAGTGGGTCGGTGATCCGCTCCCGCGCAGCCGCAAGCCGGGCCGATAGATCGGCCCGGTCGTTGAGGTCGGCGATGGTGCGGGTGTGGTCGATCAACTCGATGATCACGCCGACCTGGCGCCGGTCCTGCGGCTGGTTCACATCACCTCCCGG
>DAIPYT010000105.1:0-10553 GCA_036782595.1 Mycobacterium sp.
GTGAGGCCTATATCCACGGTATGAACGGCATCGCCGAGGGTGTGCGGCAGTTGCGTGGCAGCTCGGTCAACCAGGTCGGCGGCGTCGAGCATGTGCTCGTCACCGCGGGTACCGGCGTGCCGACTTCGGGGCTGATCCTCGGCTGAGACTGCTGCTTCCGTCAGTGGCTATCTAACGTCGGGAGGCTATCTGACGTCGGGAGGCTATCTGACGTCGGGAGTGATGACGACACCCGCCACTGCTTGGAGCCATGACAGGATGCCGACGAAGCCCGCTGTGGTGATCAGCCCGACGTTGGCCGCGATGGGAAGACCGATCGCGTTGACCAGGCCCTTGATCAGTTCGCCGCCCAGGACCTGCTGGATGCCGTCCAGGAATACGTCGACACTGTAGGCCGGTAGGACGGACACAACCGCGTTCACGATGTCCGCAGTCGGCAGGAGCGCTTCATAGAGCGAAGCAACCGAGCCCGAGATCTGTTCGGCTACCGCCAGGACGACTTCCTGGACGGCGGCGATGAAACCACCCGCTGTCGGCAGCGCGAACGACGGCTTCGGCAGTGAGATCGCCGCTATCTCCCGTGCGATGGATCCGCCGGGACCGAAGTCGGCGATGAAATCGCTGATCCCTTGCCGGACTCCGGCCACCAGTCTCTCGACAACCTCCATCGGGCGGACTCGCGGGAACAGGCCGAACGGCACCAGCACGTTGGCATCGGGCTGGGTGCCCGAGGCGAACCCGTGCACCGGATCGCCGTAGCCGAGATCGACGATCACCTTCAGAACCGGCTGGATCAGGTCGGCGATGGGATTACCGATGAACGGAACGGCCCGCAGCGGCTGCAGCAGCGGCAGGTTCTCAGTCGGCATGAAGAAATAGTTCTGCGTCGGCGAGGTGGTCGGCAGCACGATCGCATCTTCGACCTCCTGCTTGGTCAGGCAGAAGCTCTTGCAAGAAGGTCCGGGCGTGTACTCGGTGTGCACGTAAGCGATCCCGAAAAGGGCGTTGACAACGGATAGGAAATTCAGCGGATAGCGGGGGAAATCCGAGAAGCCGTCATACTCCCGTGCGTAATTCGTTGTGGGATAGGCGTCCTCGGGTGTCGGGCCGTAGAAGGGGATTCCCAGACTGGGCAGGTTCAAGTCAGGGAAACGCGACAGGAAGCCCCCGTTGGGGTTCAGTTCGTTGCCGACGTAGATGAAGTTGATCGAGTCCTTGAGGTCGTCTGGGATCGCAGGCGGCGTCGGGTCGTCGTTGTAGGGGGAGTCCGGGGAGATGTAACCGGCTTCCATCAGCCCGCCGATGATCGCGCTCTGCGAATAGCCGAACACCGTTGTCGTCGTTCCGTCAGGCAGCTCGCCGAGGGTGTCGGACAGAATCTTCATGCCCTGGTCCACGGAGGTGTTCAATGGCAGGCTCTTCACCCCGGTGATGGGGTACAGACCCTCTGGGGTGAAGACCACCTGGGGCGTCTCGGCGCCCTGCGGGCTATTGGGCAGGACGTAGTAGTCCATGACGGTGTTGACGTAACGCGTCGACGGGATGGGCACGCCACTGGGACCCAGGATCAGGGGCTGGGTTGCGGCTGCTGCCTGGACCGTGGCAGCCGAAGTCGCGGCCGGGGCGTCGGCGATGGCCCCTTCGCGGCGGGTGGCGGCCAATGCGGTCCATTCCAACGCCGATCCGACCGGCGCGGTGGGGTCGCCGTCGGCGATCGGTTCGACGGACGAGGCTGCCACTGCGGTCACAAACCCCGGCGCGGGTGCGGCCGGGATAGTGACCCGAGGCCGGGCCGCTGCGCCCGGCGACGGTGGTTTGGCGCCGGAGCGGCCGACCGTCGACCTGGTACCGGGACGGTTTGCGATTCCGGGCGACGATCCGGCATGACTGCGCCGACTCGTCGCGGACGGTCCCGCCGAGCGGGACTCGGAGCTCGTCGACGGGCCCGGGGAGCTTGTCGACGGTGCTTCTGCCCACGCCACGGCGGAGTAGTTGAAGGCAGCTGCGCCCACCCCCAGGGCGACCGCCAACCCACCGACTCGGCCGACGGAATTCCAGGTATACACGGCACCCACCTGTTCTGAAGTATGAGAGAAGGCTGAGAACAAGCGAATGGTATCCGTCGTGCGGTAGTCCCGGACCGGATTGACCGCGAACGTCCGCAAATGACTACGCCGGTACCAACTCCACATCGGAGAGCACCGTGACGTTGTCCCGGGACGGCGCGGTGACGACGCCGACGTACCGGTCGCCGTCTCGCCAGATGCCGGCGCGGATTGTCTCGCCCGGGAAGACCACTCCGGCGAAGCGCGCGCCGTAGGAGCCCACCCGGGCGGCGTCACCGTCGAGCAAGGCGTCGACCAGTGCCTTGCAGGTCATTCCGTAGGTGCACAGTCCGTGCAGGATGGGCCTGGGAAACCCGGCCGCCGAGGCGAATCCGGGATCGGAGTGCAGCGGGTTGCGGTCCCCGCACATCCGGTACAGCAGAGCCTGCTGCGGCAGCACCGGGATGTCGATCTCGACATCCGGCGCCCGGTCGGGGAGTGCCGATGAGGTCGACGGTCCGCGCTCACCACCGAACCCGCCCTCGCCGCGCGCGAAGATGGACCGTTTGGTGGTCCACAGCACCCCGCCGTCGGGTCCGCTCACCGTGGTCTCGTTGAGGATGACCGCGGCCTTGCCCTTGTCCCAGATGTCGGTGATCCGGGTGACGGCGCGAGCCGATCCGCTGGGCGGCAACGGTGCCGGGACCACGACGGCCTCGCTGGCGTGCAGCACTCGGCTCAGTTCGATCTCGATGCCGGGGAAACTGACCGACGGCGGCTCGGTCATATGGAACGAGGCCGCCACGCTGCTGAAGGTGGGCAGCACCTGCGGGGTGCCGTCGGTGAGGTACCGCAACTCGCGGGGATCCATCGGGTCGGCACCGGCGCCCAGCGCCAGGTGATACAGCTGGACGTCGCTGCTGGTCCAGGAGAACTCGACCGGCTCCAACTCCGCCCCTAGTGCGACGCCGAGATCGATGGGCATGTCAGGCTTTCCCGGCCCCTGATGTCGCCGGCCCGGCGGCGCCGGCGATATCGAGCGCCGCCAGATATCCGAACGTCATCGCCGGTCCGATGGTGCCGCCCGGCCCCGGATAGGTGTGTCCCATCACCGGGGCGCTGACATTGCCGGCCGCATAAAGACCCTCGATCACCGAACCGTCGTCGCGCAATGCCCGACCGTTGACATCAGTGCGGATCCCGCCCTTGGTGCCGAGATCGCCGGGCACCAACTTGGCGGCGTAGTAGGGCGGGTGGGAGATCTCCCCGAGGTTGGGGTTGGGCTTGTTGGTCGGGTCACCGTAGTAGCGGTCGTAAGCGCTTTCGCCGCGATGGAAGTCCTCGTCGACGCCAGAGCGGGCGAATCCGTTGAACCGTGCCACGGTGGACGAGAGGTCTTGTGCCGCAAGGCCGGTCTTCTGCGCGAGTTCATCGAGGGAATCGGCCTTCACGATCACACCGGATTCCAGCCACTTCTTCGGGATCTTCTGACCGGGCTGCAATCCGGCGAAGATATAGCGATCCCGGTACTGCTGATCGAAGACCAGCCAGGCCGGAACGTTTTCGCCCGGCCCGTCGCCTTGGCCGTATTCGCCGCCGTACATGTGATGGCAGGCTTCGACATACGGCATCGACTCGTTCATGAAGCGCTTGCCCGACATGTTGACGATCATCGAACCCGGTGAATTGCGCTCCGAGAGGGCGAACCACGGCGCCCCCTCCAGCGGTACCGTCGGGCCCCACCAGGCATCCTCCATGAGGTCCATTGCGGCGCCGAGCTTTTCAGCGGCCAGGATGCCGTCCCCGGTATTGGCGGCCGCCCCGACGGTCCACTCGGTTGTGATCGGCTCGCGCTGGTACTTCCGCCGCATCGATTCGTTGTGCTCGAATCCGCCGCTGCCGAGAATGACACCGCGCCGGACCCGGATCAGCCGCGGCTCCGCTGTCTCGGGGGCTGTCATGTCCCGCACGTAGACGCCGCGCACCACGCCGCCTTCGACGTAGAGATCGGTCAGTGCGGTGTTGAGCAGCACCGGCACCCCGGCATCTCGCAGTCCGATGCGCAGCGGGGCGATGAGCGCACGCCCCATCCCGACGAGGTTCTTGCCGCGCATCCCGGCCCATGCGCTGCGGGCGCCTACCTTCAGACTGCGCAACACGCCGCGAGGGTGGCGTTTCATCTGGTTGAGGCGGACATAGTCCTGCTGCATCACCACAACGTTGAGTGGCACCTTGCCGTACGCCGGTTCCAGTCCCGCCATATCCGGTCCGAGCCTCTTGGCATCGAACGGTTCCGGCTCGATCGAGCGACCGGCCGGGCGTCCACCCGGTTGCTCCGGGTAATAGTCGGAGTAGCCCGGTACCCAGCACATCTTCAGCGGGGTGTGGGCCAGGACGAAGGACAGCATCTCCGGCCCGCGCTGCAGGTAGGTGTCGATCTTCTCCGCAGGGACGACGCCACCGACGATCGTGTGCAGGTAGGTACGGGCGGCCTCGGTGGTGTCGGTGACCCCGTCACGCTTGAGGATCTCGTTGTTGGGGATCCAGACCCCGCCGCCGGAGCGGGCCGTGGAGCCGCCGTAGTGGGCGGACTTCTCCAGAACCACCGCCGTAAGTCCCTGGTGGGCAGCGGTAAGTGCGGCAACCATTCCGGCCGCGCCGCTACCGACGACAACGACATCGAACTCCTGGGCAGTCATACTAGAACACGTTATAGAATTGCCCCGTGTGGGCGCTAGCCGTCTGCGCTGACATCGACGATGGGATTTCCGGGGAATGCTCAGCAGCGCCACTCGTGCCGAACTCGCCGCCGACCTCGCCGAGGCCGAACGGACCCGAGTACCGCTGATGCCGTTGACGGCCGCGCACCCCGATATCGACGTGGTTGATGCCTACGAGATCCAGTTGATCAACATTCGCCAGCGGATCGCCGAGGGTGCCATCGTTGCCGGCCACAAGGTCGGACTCTCCTCGAAGGCCATGCAGGAGATGATGGGTGTCGACGAACCCGACTACGGTCACCTGCTCGCCGACATGGAGGTCTTCGAGGACACTCCGGTGCAGGCCGCGAACTACCTCTACCCCCGGGTGGAGGTCGAGGTCGGTTTCATCCTCGCCGACGACCTGCCGGGGGCCGGATGCACCGAGGACGATGTTCTGGCCGCCACCGCCGCGTTCGTGCCGGCGATCGAATTGATCGACACCCGGATCAAGGACTGGAAGATCGCGCTGTGCGACACCATCGCCGACAACGCCTCCTCGGCGGGCTGGGTGCTCGGCTCGGAACGGGTGTCGCCGAAAGATATCGACATCACCGGCATCGACGCGGTGCTCACCCGAAATGGCGAGGTGGTGGCCGAGGGTCGCAGCGACGCGGTGCTCGGCAACCCGGTGACAGCCGTGGCATGGCTGGCCCGCAAGGTCGACAGTTTCGGCGTGCGCCTGCGGGCCGGCGACATCGTTCTGCCGGGCTCCTGTACCCGCGCCATCGATGCCCGTCCGGGTGATGGGTTCGTCGCCGACTTCGCCGGACTCGGTTCGGTCCGGCTGTCATTCGAATAGGAGCACCATGACGAAAGAGAACGGCGCCAAGAAATCCGTCGCCATCGTCGGCTCGGGAAACATCAGCACCGACCTGTTGTACAAACTGCTGCGCTCCGATTGGCTCGAACCGCGCTGGATGATCGGCATCGACCCGGACAGCGAAGGTCTGGCCCGCGCCCGCAAACTCGGACTGGAAACCAGCCATGAAGGAGTCGACTGGCTGCTGGCCCGGCCGGAGACGCCCGACATGGTCTTCGAGGCGACCTCCGCCTACGTCCACAAGGCCGCCGCCCCGCGCTACGCCGACGCCGGGATCATCGCCATTGACCTCACGCCCGCCGCCGTCGGTCCCGGCGTCGTCCCGCCGGCCAACCTCCACGCGCATCTGGACGCCCCGAACGTCAACATGGTGACCTGCGGTGGGCAGGCCACCATCCCGATCGTCTACGCGGTGTCGCGGGTGGTGAGCGTTCCGTATGCGGAAATCGTCGCGTCGGTCGCTTCTGTCTCTGCGGGGCCGGGAACCCGCGCCAATATCGACGAGTTCACCAAGACCACCAGCAATGGCGTCCAGACCATCGGCGGTGCGGCTCGCGGCAAGGCGATCATCATCCTCAATCCGGCCGATCCGCCGATGATCATGCGCGACACCATTTTCTGCGAGATTCCTCCCGATACGGATCAAGCCGCCGT
Organism: Mycobacterium sp.; assembly: GCA_036782595.1. GTDB lineage: Bacteria > Actinomycetota > Actinomycetes > Mycobacteriales > Mycobacteriaceae > Mycobacterium. The sequence continues at coordinate 6,282 of DAIPYT010000105.1, forward strand.
CATCAAGTCCATTCACGACGTCGTCGCCGAGGTGCAGACCTACGTGCCCGGCTACCGATTGCTCAACGAACCGCAGTTCGACGAGCCGTCGGTGGTCAACGGTGGCCGCCACGTCGTGACGACGTTCATCGAGGTCGAAGGTGCGGGTGATTACCTGCCGCCGTATGCGGGCAATCTTGACATCATGACGGCGGCTGCGACGAAGGTCGGCGAGGAGATGGCCAAGGAACGGTCGAGCGCGGCCACCGGAGGAACACGATGAACGATCACATCTTCGACGTCCGGATCACCGACACCTCCCTGCGGGACGGATCGCATCACAAGCGACACCAGTTCACCAAGGAGGAGGTGCAGGCCATCGTCGCGGCCCTGGATGCCGCCGGGGTGCCGGTGATCGAGGTGACCCACGGCGACGGCCTCGGCGGATCCAGCTTCAACTACGGATTCTCCAAAACCCCTGAGCAGGAACTGATCAAGATCGCCGCCGAGACGGTCACCGACTCCAAGATCGCCTTCCTGATGCTGCCGGGCGTCGGCACCAAGGACGACATCCGGGAGGCGCAGAACAACGGCGGCTCGATCTGCCGCATCGCCACCCACTGCACCGAGGCCGATGTCTCCATCCAGCACTTCGGCCTGGCGCGTGAACTGGGTCTGGAGACCGTCGGCTTCCTCATGATGGCCCACACCATCGCACCGGAGAAGCTCGCCGCCCAGGCCCGCATCATGGCCGACGCCGGCTGCCAGTGCGTCTACGTGGTGGACTCCGCCGGCGCACTGGTGCTCGACCAGGTGGCCGACCGGGTGTCGGCGCTGGTGGCCGAATTGGGGTCGGATGCTCAAGTTGGTTTTCATGGCCACGAGAATCTCGGCCTGGGAGTGGCCAATTCGGTGGAGGCGGTACGCGCCGGCGCCAAGCAGATCGACGGCAGTGTCCGCCGCTTCGGGGCCGGCGCCGGCAACGCACCGGTCGAGGCGCTGATCGGGGTGTTCGACAAGATCGGCGTCAAGACCGGCATCGACTTCTTTGAGATCGCCGATGCGGCAGAAGATGTCGTGGCCCCGGCCATGCCGGCCGAGTGCCTGCTGGACCGCAACGCGCTCATCATGGGTTACTCCGGCGTCTACTCCAGCTTCCTCAAACATGCCATCCGCCAAGGAGAGCGCTACGGCGTCCCGGCCCACCAACTTCTGCACCGCGCCGGACAGCGCAAGCTGATCGGCGGCCAGGAGGACCAGTTGATCGACATCGCCCTCGAGATCCAGCGCGAGCAGATCCAGCGCGAGCAGGAGAAGGGCTGACGACGGTCACCCGCGACCGCGCCCAGGCACTGCTCGAACAACTGGCCGGGCCAGGCGCGGTCCTGCGTGACGACCAATGGACCGCCATCGAGGCACTGGTTGTGCAGCGCCGGCGGGCACTGGTCGTACAGCGCACCGGATGGGGCAAGTCGGCGGTCTACTTCATCGCTGCCAAACTGTTGCGTGAGCAGGGCCGCGGGGCCACCGTCATCGTGTCCCCGTTGTTGGCCCTGATGCGCAACCAGGTCGCCGCCGCACAACGGGCCGGCGTGCGCGCGGCCACCATCAACTCGGGCAATGTGACCGAATGGGACGACATCCACCGGCAGGTCGAAGCCGGTGACCTCGATGTGCTGCTGGTCAGCCCGGAGCGGTTGAACAACCCGGAGTTTCGCGACAACGTGCTGCCGGCTCTGGCCGCCGACGCGGGACTGGTGGTGGTCGACGAGGCCCACTGCGTCTCGGACTGGGGCCACGACTTCCGGCCCGACTACCGGCGCATCCGCACACTGGTGGCCGAGTTGGGCACCGACACCCCCGTCCTGGCCACCACGGCGACCGCCAACGACCGGGTCGTCGACGACGTCGCCGCGCAGTTGGGGGTCGGCGGAGCCGACACTCTGGTGTTGCGCGGCGGTCTGGACCGCGAGTCACTGCACCTGTCCGTCGTGCAGATTCCCGGCCCGGCGCAGCGAGCCGCATGGATTGCCGCACAACTGGATTCCCTCGAGGGCTCCGGAATCATCTACACGCTGACCGTCGCCGGCGCACGTGACCTCGCCGCCCTGCTGCGCGACCTCGGACATGACGTCGCCGCCTACACCGGTGCCACCGATACGGCCGAACGCGAACAACTCGAGGCCGATCTGCTGGCCAATCGGGTCAAGGCACTCGTGGCGACCTCCGCCCTGGGGATGGGGTTCGACAAGCCCGATCTCGGCTTCGTCATCCACCTCGGCGCGCCGTCGTCGCCGATCGCCTACTACCAGCAGGTCGGACGCGCGGGCCGAGCGACCGCGAGTGCGCAGGTGATCCTGCTGCCGGGCGCCGAGGACAGGGACATCTGGGCCTACTTCGCCTCGGTGGCATTCCCCTCAGAAGCGCTGGTGCGCAGAGTGATTGAGGTTCTGGAGCCGGAACGGGCCCAGTCCACCGCGGCGCTGGAACCGCTCGTCGACCTGGGCCGGTCCCGACTGGAGATGGTGCTGAAAGTCCTCGACGTCGACGGCGCGGTCCGGCGAGTCAAGGGCGGCTGGATCGCGACGGGACAACCCTGGTCCTACGACGGGGCGCGCTACCGAAAGCTCGACGAGGCCCGCCGCCGTGAACAGCAGGCGATGCTGGACTATCAGACCACCGCCGAATGCCGGATGGCGTTTCTGCGCAGACAGTTGGACGATCCCGAACTTGCCGATGGCGCTGCCTGCGGCCGCTGCGACAACTGCGCCGGCGCCCGATATGGCGGGCAGGTCGACTCCGCGACCGTCGACGCCGCCCAGGAAAGGTTGCAGCGTCCCGGGGCCGAACTCAGCCCCCGCAAGCAGTGGCCGACCGGTATGGCCAAACTCGGCATCGAACTGTCCGGCCGGATCAACGACGGACCCGCTGACGGGCGGGTGATCGGACGTCTCACCGATCTGGGCTGGGGAATGCGGCTTCGCCAATTGCTCGCCGAACCGGACCAACCCGTCCCGGCCGATGTTCTGAACGCCGCGGTCGCAGTCCTGGCCGCCTGGGGTTGGGAGACGCGGCCGGTGGCCGTGATGGGCCTGGACTCCAACACCCACCCGATCCTGATCAGTTCACTGGTGGGCGGCCTCGCCGAGTTGGGGCGGCTCGCGAACCTGGGCACGCTGCGCTACAGCCCCGAACGTCGGCCGGTGACCGCGGCGAACTCCGCCTACCGCGTCGCCGCCCTGACCGATGCGTGGGAAGTGCCGGACCTCGGTCCCGTGTCCGGACCGGTGTTGCTGATCGACGACCTGACCGACACCGGATGGACCCTCACGATGGCGGCGCGGGTGCTGCGCAAGGCCGGTGCGGACGAGGTGCTGCCGTTTGCGCTGGCCAGCGTCAACTGACGCCGGGCCGCTGGTTGACTCGGTACTAGAACACGTTCTAGATTTCCCTGGTGCCGATCTATGCCCAGCCCCTGTTGGACGCCATCGCAGAGGCCGAGGAACTGGTACGCGCGGCCCCGCACATCGAGACCGAGGCCGATCTCCTGGAAGGCCTGCAGTATCTGGCCTGGAGCACCGCCGCCTGCACGCACATCGCGTTCGACTACGACCGCGACCATCCCTTCCTGCAATCCGGTACCGGCCCGTTCACCAAGATGGGCCTGGACAACCCCGACACCCTGTACTTCGGAACACGCGTTCAGGCCGGACGTGAATACGCCGTCACCGGCAAGCGCGGCACCACCACCGACCTGAGTTTCCAACTCCTCGGCGGGGAGTACACCGACGCCAACGTTCCCGACAGCGAGACGGCGTTCGACGACCGCAAACTCGACGTGGCGGCCGACGGGAGTTTCCAGTGGCGGTTCACCCCGGCCGCCAACGCCCAACTGGTGATCCGCGAGGTGTACAACGACTGGTCGGCGCAGCGCGGCCACGTCGCGATCGCCCGCACCGACACCGCGGGCACCGCACCGCCGCCGCTGACCACAGAGTTGATCGAAAAGCGCTGGGCCACAGCGGGTAAGCAACTGGTGCAGCGGGTCAAGACATGGCTGCAGTTCCCGCAGTGGTTCTACACGAACCTCCCGGTCAACACCATGGTCGCGCCCCGACTGACACCGGGCGGCCTGGCCACCCAGTACTCGTCGGCGGGCCACTTCGAACTCGACCCCGGCCAAGCCCTGCTGATCACCCTGCCCGTCAGCGACGCGCCGTATCTCGGTTTCCAGTTGGGCAGCCTGTGGTACATCTCGCTGGACTACATCAATCACCAGACGTCGCTGAACGG
>DAIPYT010000106.1:0-10466 GCA_036782595.1 Mycobacterium sp.
GTGGGCTCTAACCTCGGGGTATACCTGTCCGAACTGCCCGATCTCCCGCAGATCTTCAACCAGGTCCTCGGCAATCTCAAGGCGGCGGTGACGGCACCGCTGGACCAAAACCTCAATGAAGGTGAATTAGCGCCTTTCTCCCTCAACACGAACAACACGATCGGGGTGACCTGCCTCGGGGTTCGCGAGTGCGGTGGCGATGCACTCACCAAGCTGCAGACAACCGGATACCTGTCGATCATTCCCGAGTTCGCGCCTCTCATCCCGATCGCTAACCTCATGTCGTCCCCGCTCAGCGGAGCGCTCCTGGGCTTCGCCGGTCCGGGGCTGTCCGCGTTTGCTCAGGTCTTGGAGAGCTTCAACGTCGTCACCACTGCGATCAAAGCCCGGAACTAGGCGGTCGCGATCAACGAAGTCATCAACCTTCCGGTGAACCTGATCAACGCCGGCCTCAATGGCGGTAAGCAGCTCGACCTGACGCCGATTGTGGAGAAGCTTGCTCCCGCGCTGGGGTTAGATCTGCCGGCGGGGACGAAGCTGGGCATCGCTACCGGCGGGCTGCTGACGCCGGGCGTGGCGATCGGGGGTACGTCTGGGGCTACAGTGGCTCCGTTTGGCGGTTGGAGTGGTACGGCGTGGGATTCCGTCAGCACCGAAGCCTCACTGGGCCCGGGTTTCGACGCCTACATCAAGGGCCTCCCCGTGGGCACCATCGCCACCCAGCTCGGGATGCGGACCACCATCGCCAACGCGATCAGACTGCCTAAGCCGACGTCGGCCCAGGCCGTCGCACCGGCGGCGGCGGCAGCCGAGGTCGAGGCTGCGGCGCCGGTCGCCGATGTTCCGGCGGTCGCCGACGCCGCCGCCGCGGATGCCCCGGCCCCGAAGCGCAAGAGCCGGGCATCGACCCGCGCCGACAACGACGGCGGCAAGGGCAATCCGGCCCGGGCGGATCGCGGAGCGCGTCGCGCCGGTTAGTTCGTACCGCTCAACGCGGCGGTCAGCTGAGGACAGCTGGCCGCCGCGTTTTGCGCGTTATTAGTTCTGGGAAACCGTGGCAATCCCCCGCGCTCTCAGTTATAGTCCAACTTTATATCAGGAAAATCACAGGAAGGGACCTGAGCCATGCACGTCACATCTCGCTCTTATCTCACCGCGGGGATCGCCGCACTCGGCGTGGGCGCCATCGCGCTTTCGCCGATCCAGCCGATCCCCAATAACGTCGCGCTCGCACCGGAGCGCGTGGTCAGCAACCTCGCGGTTGACCTCGCCGGCATCATCGACCCGTGGGTCGCCACGTTCGATACCGCCGTGCAGAACGCCGCCCGGCTGAATGCTGCCTGGAACGCCAGCACGTTCCCGATCTTTCAAACGTTCGTCACGAACCAGTTGATCTATGTCAAGGAACTACCGAACATCGGCCTGATCTTCAACCAGATCATCGATAACTGGAAGAGCGCCCTCCAGGCCCCGTTCGTGGAGAACCCCAACAACATCTCGACGACGATTACCACCGTGGCGACCATCGGCGGCGTACCGCAACTGCCATTGAGCCAGAGGGACCTTTACGACCTGCTGCAGTCGCCCCTCAGCCCGCTGCCGCCGGAGATTGCGCCGCTGCTCGATTTCATGACGACACCGTTCAGCGGTGCGGCCCTCGCGGTGATCGGCCCGGTAATCGGACCGGTGCTGTCCTTCGCGAATGACGTCAAAACGATCTTCGCTCAACTGCAGGCGCGCAATCTCCCCGCCGCGATCGACACGTTCCTGGCCATCGCGCCCAACGCCGTCAACGCCTTCCTCAATGGCGGGCAGATCCTGGATCTGACAGGGATTGTCGACAGGATCGCCGGCCCCCTGCCCACCAGCGTCGAGAGCATCGGGTTGAACATGGGCGGCCTCATCAGCTCCGGTCTCACCCCCGTCGACGGGGCGGACCAGGGCCCAATTTCCGGGACGATGTTCGACGGTTTGGCCGCAACGGCCTCGATCGACGTGGGCCCCGTTACGGCGCGCGCGGATGATCCGGGTCTGTCCGTCGGCCCCATCGGAGCGACGCAACTGCTGAGCCGCAAGATCGCCGACGCGATCAGGGTCACCCCGCCGCTGACGGCCGCGACCGTGGCCCCGGCCGCGGCTGAGGCTGAGGCGGAGGCGGAGGTGGAGGTTGCTGCGCCGAAGGCCGTCGAGGCCGCCAAGGCTGAGTCGGAGGCACCCGCCGCCGAGGCCCCGGCAACGAAGCGGCAGACCCGGGCAACGGCCCGTGCCGACAAGGACGCCGGCAAGTCCGCCCGCTCGGAGCGCGGAGCGCGCCGGGCCGGCTAGTTCGAAGAACCGCTGAGCGCGGCGGTCAGCTGCTTGGGCAGCTGGCCGCCGCGTTCTGCAATTGCCGGGCCGAAGCCTCGTCGACCGGCAATCGGTAGCCGCGCAACACCGCCAGGAACGCCACCGCGTACTGGCACCAGAATGCAGTGTTGGGCGGCATCCACTCCCCCGGCGGCAGATCGCCCTTGGCCTGATTGGCCTTCCCGGCCACCGCCAGCAGATTGGCCGGATCGTTGGCGAAGCGTTTGCGCATCCGATCGGTCCAGTCCCGCGCCCCCATGTCCCAGGCGAAGGCCAGGGGCACGATGTGGTCGATCTGGACCGAGGCTCCCACTTGGTTGCCGCGGACGAAGTTGACCGTGGAGTTGGTGTACGGATCCCTCAGGGTGCCGCTGGCCACCGCCTGCGCGCAGCGTTTGGTGCTGACATGGGTCTTGTCCGCCAGGTCGCGGTTGAGGATGTCATCGCGGGTGTCGCACAGGTTGCCCCCGCCCGGCGCGCCGTTATCGTCATCCCAGGCCTGCCCGAACGCCGTGCGGCGGTAATCCTCGCCGCGGACCCTGGCCACCACGATGGTGATACCGGCGAGCACATCGGTGCCGACGGCCACGATCGGCGCGCCGGCCAATCCCGGGCGGGAGGCCCGTGCGGCGACGAGCACTTGTGCCGCGACGAGCACGCTGACCGCAGCCACCGCCGCGAGCCACAGCAGGGTGCTGCGCTTCACGCCTTGTCCAGGTAGTCGATCCGGTCGGTGTCGGTGAACTGCCCGGCGAGAACGGCCATTCCGGCATTGCCGCGATCCTGCGCATACACCGACTCGCACAGCTGGCGCGCCGCGAGGATGACGTCGAGATGCTCGATCAGCGACAGGAACCGCAGTCTGCTCTTTCGCCCGGACTGGCTGTCCCCCAACACATCTCCTTCCCGGCGCTCCTGTAGATCGAGATCAGCCAACTCGAAACCGTCCAGCGTGCCGGCAACGGCTTTGAGACGCTCGCCGGCCTTGGAAGGCTCCGGCAACCGGGTGGCCAGTAGGCACAGGCTGGGATGGGATCCTCGGCCGATGCGCCCGCGCAACTGGTGCAGTTGGCTGACGCCGAACCGGTCGGCGTCCATGACCACCATCACCGTCGCATTGGGCACGTCCACCCCCACCTCGATGACGGTGGTGCAGACCAGCACGTCGATCTCCCCGGCGCGGAACGCGGCCATCGCGGCGTCCTTCTCCTCGGCGGGCAGTCGACCGTGCATGAGCCCGAGCCGCAGACCCGCCAACGGCCCATGCCGCAGGTGCTCAAGAAGATTAATCACGGTGACCGGCTGTGGCCCCTCAGCGGTGATCTTGTCCGACTCGTCGATGCGGGAGGCCACAACGTAGGCCTGCCGCCCAGCCGCGACTTCCTCCCTGATCCGCGCCCAGGCCCGGGCCAACCATTGCGGCTTCTCGTCGACGAAGATGGTGTTGGTGGTGATCGGTTGACGGCCGCGGGGAAGCTCCCGCATCGTGGAGGTTTCCAGGTCACCGTAGACGGTCAGGGCGACAGTGCGGGGTATCGGCGTCGCGGTCATCACCAGAAGATGCGGAGTCAGACCCTCAGGGGCTTTGGCGCGCAGGCGATCTCGCTGTTCCACGCCGAACCGGTGCTGCTCGTCGACCACCACCATGCCCAACCGGCGGAACTCGACTGCGTCTTGCAGCAGCGCGTGGGTGCCGATCACGATTCCGGCCTCACCGGAGGCGACCTCGTCGCGCACCTGCCGCTTCTGCGCCGCCGTCATCGAACCGGTCAGCAGCGCCACCCGGGTGGCGCCCTCTTCCCCGCCCAGTTGACCGGCCATCGCCAGTGGACCGAGCACGTCGCGAACCGACCGCGCATGTTGGGCGGCAAGGACTTCGGTGGGCGCCAGCAGTGCGCACTGGTAGCCGGCGTCGACCATCTGCAGCATCGCCAGCATCGAGACGATGGTCTTTCCGGAGCCGACCTCGCCCTGCAGCAGTCGATGCATCGGCTTGCTGGCGGCCAGTTCGGCGGAGATGTCGTCGAGCGCCTCTCGCTGGCTGCCGGTCAGTTCGAAGGGCAACCGCTGATGCAGGGCCGCGGCCAAGCCGTCATCCCGACGGGGTGCCGGTGGCCCGGAGCCGGCGCGGTCACCGTGGCGGCGTTGGATCAGCGCCCACTGCAGGCCCACCGCCTCGTCGAAGGTCAGCCGCTCGCGGGCGCGCTGGCGGTCCTTCTCGCTCTCTGCCGTATGGACATCGCGTAGCGCGGTGTCCGCACTGACCAGATTCCATTGCCGCAGAGCCGATTCCGGCAGCGGCTCGGGGATCGGATCGAGCACGTTGAGTACCTGGCGCACACAGGCGTAGATGTCCCAGGTCTGCAGTTTGGCGCTGGCCGGGTAGATCGGAAAGTAGTCGCGCTCGAAGGCCGACATGTCCAGCTCGCCGTCCCCGACGGCGCCGCCGACGATGGTCTTCAGTGACTTGCTGCCGACCAGACGGCCCTTCGGGGAGTCCAGCACCAGAAAGTCCGGGTGGGTCAACTGCATGGTGCCCTTGAAGTAGCCGACCTCCCCGGACAGCATCAGTCTGGTCCCCGGGACGAGGTCCTTCTTGATGAATCTGGAGTTGAAGAACGTCGCGGTCACTTTGGGCCGACGGTTGCGCAGGGTGATGACGAGGTACTCGCGGCGGGGCTGGCGGTTGGTCCAGCGCTCCTCGGCCTTCTCGATCTCGCCGACGAAGGTGATGTGCTCGCCCTCTTCGGGCGCGTCGTCCTCCTCGCCGTACACCGTCCGGCCCTGGTTGTACTTGCGCGGGTAGTGCCGCAACAGGTCATAGACGGTCTGGATGCCGAACACCTCGTCGAGGCTCCGTGCGGCCTTGGCCCCCAGCACCGCGTCGAGACGGTCGGAAAGCGACACCCCAGAAGATCGCACCGGCTACTCCACCCCGATGAGCAGGACGTCGCCGCGGTGGCCGGTGCGGTAGCTGCTGAACTCGGTGCCGGGGTGGCGGCGGCGCACATGCGCCGCCAGGGTTTGAGCGACGTCGTCTGCCCGGGGGTCGGTGCCGGCGCCCAGCAGCACCGTGACCAGTTCTCCGCCCGAGCCCAGCAGCAGGTCGATCAGCCGCTGCGCGGCGGCGACCGGATCGGGGTCCACCACCACCACCTCATCGCCGGAGATACCCAGACCGTCACCGGGCAGACAGGCCCCGGCCCAGGTGAGTGCTTGTTCGGTGGCGATGCGCACCGATCCGTGCCGCGATCCGGCCGCGGCACGGGCCATGGTGTAGCCGTCGTCGACGGCTTGGCGGCCGGCGTCGTGGACGGCCAGGGCGGCCAGGCCCTGCACCATCGATCCGCACGGCAGCGGCACCACGTCGATCCCCCAGCCGATCGCGGCGGTACAGCCGGCCACCAGGTCCTCTGCGGAGACGTAGCCGTTGGGCAGCACCATCACCTGCGCGGCGCCGGTATCGACCAGCGCGCGCAGCAACTGGTCGGCACTGACCCCGTTGGCCGGGTCCACCAGTTCGGCGTCCGGACACACCACGCACGCCCCTTCCCCACCGAAGAGTTCCTCGGCGCCGGCGCCGTCGACCACGGCTAGCACCGCCCGCTGCCGGGTCCAGCCGCCGGGGGCCACCCGGCCGGTGTCCAGCGCCGAGATGCGGATACGGCTGACGGTTCCGGCGGCAAGGCCGGCCTCGACGGCCGCACCGGCGTCGTCGGTGTGGACGTGGACCGAGTGCCGCCCGTCGGCGGCCGGGGCCAGCGCCACCGAGTCCCCCAGTCCGTGCAGGGCCACCCGCAACCCGTCCATGGCCTCGGCATCCGCCCCGCCGAGCAGGTACATCACCTCGAACTGCGGGGGCGGCGGCTCGCCGACGTCGTGGCGGGAGGCCGGCGCGGCCGGTCGGTAGGCGCGACGGGTGGGCGCCTGACCGGCGACGGTCGTGGTGAGCGCGTCCAGCAACACCAGAAGTCCCCGGCCGCCGGCGTCCACCACACCCGCCTCAGCCAGCACGGCCAACTGGTCCGGGGTGCGATCGAGTGCCTCGGCGGCGGCCTCGCCGGCGACAGCGAGGGCCTGGGCCAGCCCGGCGTGCTGGTCCGCGGCGTGCTCGACGGCCTCCGCGGCGGCCTGTAGGACCGACACGACGGTGCCCGCCACACATTCCCCGCCCATGGCGTTGACCACCAGCGCTACCGCGTGGCGCAGTGCGGCGCCGAGCAGCCCGGTGTCGATATCGGCGTTATCGCGGTCCTCGGCGGCCTCCGCGGTCACCTCGGCCAGCGCGCGCAGGATCTGAGACAGGATCACCCCGGAGTTGCCCCGAGCGCCGTTGAGCGCACCCCGCGCCAGGGCCGCCGCGACAGCGCCCACATCGCCGCTCGCGGCCGCAGGATCGGCTTCAGCCAGGCCGGCACGCAGCGTGAACAGCATGTTGGTGCCGGTATCGGAGTCGGCCACCGGGAAGACGTTGAGGGCGTTGATCTCGTCGGTGTGGCGGATCAGTTCGCTGACGCCCGTATGCGCCCAGTCCCGCAGCGCGGACGCGTCCAGCCGCCGCTCAGCCATGTCACCTCCGATCGCACCGTGGCGTCAGCCTAGCCAGGACCCCCGACGCCCGGACTCCGCCATTCACTGCCCTGGTGCGGGGCCCTGGGGACCGGCCAAGTGGCATTCGGTGCATCACGCCGGTATCCTTTGGGGGCTGGGTCACCCCGCGCGGCTCTTGCGTGCGTGTGGAGCGGAACCGCCCGTGGCCCTACCGAGAAGACTTGAGGAGTGTTTGACATGGCTGCCGTCTGCGATATCTGCGGGAAAGGCCCCGGGTTCGGCAAGTCGGTGTCGCACTCGCACCGCCGGACCAACCGCCGGTGGAACCCGAACATCCAGACCGTTCACGCGGTATCCCGCCCGGGCGGCAACAAGCAGCGTGTCAACGCCTGCACGTCCTGCCTGAAGGCCGGCAAGGTCGTCCGCGGCTAGGACGCCGCACCTTCGTTGACCCTCGCGTTCATCGCCCCTCGCGCACGGCGCTAGGCAAGGCGCCAGTCCACCGGGTCGGCGCCCATCCCGACGAGTAGTTCGTTGGCACGGCTGAATGGCCGCGAACCGAAGAAACCCCGGCTTGCCGACAGCGGGGAGGGGTGCGGCGACTCGATGGCTGCGCACCTACCCTCTGCCAGCATCGGCTTGAGTGTGCCGGCGTCGCGACCCCACAGGATCGCCACCAGCGGCTGATCGCGGGCGGCCAGAGCCCGGATGGCACATTCGGTGACCGCTTCCCAGCCCTTGCCGCGATGCGAGGCCGGAAGCCCCGGACGCACGGTGAGCACCCTGTTGAGCAACATGACGCCACGCCGCGCCCACGGGGTCAGGTCGCCGTTGCCCGGCGGCGGGTAGCCCAGATCGGCGCTGTACTCGGTGAAGATATTGGCCAGACTGCGCGGCAGCGGCCGCACGTCGGGGGCCACCGAGAAGCTCAACCCGACCGCATGCCCGGGTGTCGGGTAGGGATCCTGGCCGACGATCAGCACCCGGACGTCATCGAAGGGGAAGCTGAACGCGCGCAGCACATCGGGTCCGGCCGGCAGATAGCGGTGGCCGGCGGCGAGTTCGGCGCGCAGGAACTCCCCCATCCTGCCCACCTGGTCGGCGACCGGGGCCAGCGCACGAGCCCAGCCGTCGTCGACGAGTTCACTCAGCGGCCGGGTGGTCACGGGGGGACAACGTAACCGGGCCCGGTCAGTCGTAGGACTGCCACCCCACCCGACCGGTCCAGCGGCCTCCGTCGAGCAGGACTTCGGGATCGCCGGGGCGCACCGCCCCGATCACCCGCCACCCGTGCGGCGGACGGTCGGGGAAGCAGGCCACCAGGGCGTGATCCTCCCCGCCGGCCAGCACCAGCGACCACGGGTCGACACCCGCAACCCGGGCCGCATCCGACACCGCGTCGAGGTCCTCGCGCAGCGCCGAACCGCGTAGATCCATCACGACTCCGGAGGCGACGGCGAGGTGGCCCAGGTCGGCGAGCAGCCCGTCGGAGACATCGGTCATCGCCTGCGCCCCAGCCTCAGCCGCGGCCCGGCCCTGCCCGTAGGGCGGGCGCGGCACGCGATGGTAGGCGCGCAAATCGTCGAACTCGTCACCGGCATAGCCAAAGCCGTTGCGCAACAACGTGTATCCGGCGGCCGAGCGGCCCAGGTTGCCGGCGACGGCGATGACCGCACCGGCTCGCGCGCCGCTGCGCAACACCGGCGGGCGGCCGGCGAGATCGCCCAGTGCGGTGACCGACACCACCCACTGCGGGCTGGAGACCAGGTCCCCGCCGACGATCCCGGCGTCCGTTTTCGCCGCTTCGGCCCACATCCCGTCGGACAGTTCAGCGACATCGGTTGCACGGGTATCGCGCGGCGCCCCGAAAGCGACGACGAACCCGGAAACCCGTGCGCCCATCGATTCGATATCGGCGGCGTTCTGCGCAATCGCTTTTCGGCCGACGTCGTACGGGGTCGACCAATCCAGTCGGAAGTGGCTGCCCTCGACGAGCATGTCGGTGCTGACCGCGACCCGACCGTCTGGGGCGACGACGACGGCGGCGTCATCGCCGGGACCGACCGACACCCCCGCGGACTGGGTGCGTCCGCGGACCAACCGTTCGATGACGGCGAACTCACCGACCTCGTGAAGCGTCGGTTCGGCGCAGTCATCGCTCATCTCTGACTGCCCTCCGGCCTGCGGTACCTTGAGGACGTCAGTGTAGGACCGACCGGCGAGGTGACGGCGTGCAGGGCAGCGGAGAACAGGCCGACGCCGACGGACCGCCCCGGGCTCTGATCTTCGCCGCACTCGCGGTGGCGGTGCTGGCCGTGGTCGCGGTTCTCGCGATCGCGGCCTCACGGCGCACCCCCGCGGCACCGGTCGTCGTCGCAGCGGTGCCCGCACCACAGGCGCAGGCACCCGAATGCCAGTCCCTCGTGGCCACCCTGCCCGACCAGCTCGGTGATTATCGTCGCGCCGAGACCGCTCAGCCCACTCCCGTGGCAACCGCCGCCTGGCGTGATGGCGGTGAGCCGGTCATCCTGCGCTGCGGGTTGGACCGGCCGGCCGAATTCGTCGTCGGTGCGCCGATCCAGATGGTCAACGATGTCCAGTGGTTCCAGTTGCGGGACAACGGATCCCAGCGCAGCACCTGGCTGTGCGTTGACCGCCCGGTCTACGTCGCCTTGACGCTGCCCGACGGGTCGGGCCCCTCGCCCATCCAGACCATGTCCAATGTGATCGCGCGGAGCATGCCGGCCATCCCGATCCGACCGGGCAGACCCTGACCGCCGAGGTTCAGCGCAGTCCGGTGCCGCGGGCCAGTGCGGTGTCCACCATGGTGCCGAGCAGGGTCGGGTAGTCCAACCCACTGGCACCCCACATTCGGGGATACATCGAAATGGTGGTGAAACCGGGCATGGTGTTGATCTCGTTGATCACCGGCCCGTCCTTGGTGAGGAAGAAGTCCACCCGCGCCAACCCCTGACAGTCCAGCGCGTTGAAGGTACGAATCGCCAAGTCCTGCAACAGTTCCTCGGTCGGACGGTCGACCTGCGCCGGAACGTCGAGTTCGGCGGCGTCGTCGAGATACTTGGTTTCGAAGTCGTAGAAGTCGGGGGAACCGCCGGGGGAATCGCCGGGGGAATCACAGTCGCAGTCCGCCGCGCCGGCCACCCGGATCTCACCGATTGTGCTGGCCCTGATCGTCCCATCCGGGAATTCCAGCACTCCGCATTCCAGTTCGCGGCCGTCGATACCGGCCTCGATGATCACCTTGGGGTCGTGGCGGCGCGCCGCGGTGATCGCCGCGGACAGGTCACCGGCCTCGGTGACCCGGCTGACCCCGATCGAAGAACCGCCCCGTGCGGGCTTGACGAAAAGCGGAAGGCCAAGACGCGCCAGATGTTCGGCGGCCGGCCAGTCACGCCCGGGCCGCAGGACCAGATAGTCGCCGATCGGCAGCCCTTCGGCGGCCATCAGTTTCTTGGCGAACTCTTTATCCATCCCGGCGGCGCTGGCCAGCACTCCGGCACCCACGTAAGGCAGAGAAGCCATTTCCAGCAGACCCTGAATGGTTCCGT
>DAIPYT010000107.1:0-10381 GCA_036782595.1 Mycobacterium sp.
AACGCGCCGCTCGAATCCACTGGGAACGCGGACTCAACGAAGCCCGCTGGGCGGCCAACCCACCGCCCTTCTAGCCGACGAGCACCGCGTACCGCGGCTTGATGACCTCGTCGATGATGGCCAACCGCTCATCGAAGTGGATGAACGCCGACTTCATCGCGTTGATGGTGAACCGTTCCAGATCGCTCCACCCATAGCCGAAGGTGTCGACTAGAAGGGCCATTTCACGGCTCATGGAGGTATCGCTCATCAGCCGGTTGTCGGTGTTGACGGTGACACGGAAACGCAATCGGGCAAGCAAATCGAACGGATGCTTCTCGATGCCGGCCACCGCACCGGTCTGCACATTGGAACTCGGGCACATCTCCAGCGGGATCCGTTTGTCCCGCACCAGTGCGGCCAACCGGCCCAGGCCGGCGGAGCCGTCGGGGAACTCCTCGATGTCGTCGACCAGGCGCACCCCGTGCCCCAACCGGTCCGCGCCACAGAACGCCAGGGCCTCATGGATGGACGGGATGCCGAACGCCTCGCCGGCGTGAATGGTGAAGCGCGCGTTGTTGGATCGCATGTACTCGAAGGCGTCCAGATGCCGCGAAGGTGGGTAACCGGCCTCGGCACCGGCGATATCGAAACCGACGACCCCCCGGTCCCGGAAGCGGATCGCCAACTCGGCGATGTCGCGTGAGCGGGCGGCATGCCGCATGGCGGTCACCAGGCAGCGCACCACGATGGCGCGTCCGCGGGCCGTGGCCGCCCTCTCCCCGTCGGCAAAACCGGCCAGCACCGCATCGACCACCTCATCGAGCGGCAGCCCTCTGGTCAGGTGCAACTCCGGAGCGAAGCGGATCTCGGCGTAGACGACGTTATCGGCGGCCAAATCCTCGACGCACTCAAATGCCACCCGATGCAGTGCCTCCGGAGTCTGCATCACCGCGACGGTGTGGGCGAAGGGTTCGAGGTAGCGCACCAACGACCCGCTGTGGGCCTGGGTCCTGAACCAGTCGGCGAGCTCGAGCGGATCGGTGCTCGGCAACCCGTCGTAGCCTTCCTGCCCGGCGATGTCGATGACAGTCGCCGGCCGCAGTCCGCCGTCGAGGTGATCGTGCAACAGGGCTTTGGGCGCGTGCCCGATCATCTCCAGCGTCAACGGCGTGGTCACCCCCCTCATTGTGCCCTAGCTCACGGGTGTTGCTCAGGAGTGCGTATCGCCTTGTCATGCAGGGTTTCTCCGTTCACCGGCAACAGCCGCCGGGACAATGCTCCAAGCTGTAATCTCCACGTCACCCTTTTCGCAGTACAAACAGAGTTAGAGTCCACCTGAATCGGAGCCCACAAGGGTGCGCGAGGAGGCGCTGATGACGAGCACGCTGAGCCGACCACGGCGACGAACTCTCTACCGCGGCGACCCGGGTATGTGGTCGTGGGTGTTGCACCGCATCACCGGCGCGACGGTTTTCTTCTTCCTGTTCGTCCACGTGCTCGACACCGCGCTGGTGCGGGTCAGCCCGGAGGCCTACAACGCGGTCGTCGACACCTACAAGACGCCCATCATCGGTCTGATGGAACTGGGCCTGGTGGCCTGCGTGCTCTACCACGGACTCAACGGGCTGCGGGTGATCGCGATCGACTTCTGGTGGAAGGGCCCCCGCTACCAACGCCAGATGTTGTGGGGGGTCGCCGCGATCTGGCTGATCCTCTTTGTCCCCGCCACCGTCGTGATCGGAATGCACATGGCGGAGCGGTTCTTATGACCCGCCCGGCACCCATCCGGGAAACCGATCATGACCGCCCGGCAAGCCTGGACAGCCCGCGCGCTCCTCGCCGTCGCACCAGCATGCCGAACTTCGAGAAATACGCCTGGCTGTTCATGCGGTTCTCCGGCGTTGTGCTGCTGTTCCTGGTGGTCGGCCATCTCTTCATCGGCCTGCTGTGGGAGGACGGCGTCTACCGGATCGACTTCAACTACATCGCCCAGCGGTGGGCCTCGCCGTTCTGGCAGATCTGGGATCTGGTGATGCTCTGGCTGGCCCAGCTGCACGGCGGAAACGGGATGCGCACGATCATCGCCGACTACGCGCGCAAGGACTCCACCAAGTTCTGGCTCAACTCCACGCTGGCCACCTCGATGCTGCTCGTCCTGGTAGTCGGCACCTACACGCTGTTGACCTTCAACCCCAACATCACTTAACGGCCCAACATCACTTGACCGCCCAGGGAGATCGCGGATGATTCAGGAGCACAAGTACGACGTCGTGATCGTCGGTGCCGGCGGCGCCGGGATGCGCGCCGCCGTCGAGGCCGGACCGCGGGTTCGCACCGCGGTGTTGACCAAGCTCTACCCCACCCGCAGCCATACCGGCGCCGCCCAGGGCGGTATGTGCGCAGCACTGGCCAATGTCGAGGACGACAACTGGGAGTGGCACACCTTCGACACCGTCAAGGGCGGTGACTATCTCGCCGACCAGGACGCCGTCGAGATCATGTGCAAGGAGGCCATCGACGCGGTCCTTGACCTCGAGAAGATGGGCATGCCGTTCAACCGCACGCCGGAGGGGCGGATCGATCAGCGCCGGTTCGGCGGCCACACCCGCGATCACGGCAAGGCCCCGGTGCGCCGGGCCTGCTACGCCGCGGACCGCACCGGGCACATGATCCTGCAGACGCTCTATCAAAACTGCGTCAAGCACGATGTGGAGTTCTTCAACGAGTACTACGCGTTGGACTTGGTGCTCACCGAGACCGCCCGGGGTCCGGTGGCCACCGGCGTTGTGGCATATGAATTGGCGACCGGGGACATTCATGTGTTCCACGCAAAGGCCATCGTGCTGGCGACCGGCGGCTCGGGCCGGATGTACAAGACGACCTCCAACGCCCACACCCTGACCGGCGACGGCCTGGGAATCGTGTTCCGCAAGGGACTTCCGCTGGAAGACATGGAGTTCCATCAGTTCCACCCGACTGGATTGGCGGGGCTCGGGATCCTTATCTCCGAGGCCGTGCGAGGCGAGGGCGGCCGCCTGCTCAACGGCGAGGGCGAACGGTTCATGGAGCGCTACGCCCCGACCATCGTCGACCTCGCCCCGCGCGACATCGTCGCTCGTTCGATGGTGCTCGAAGTCCTGGAGGGTCGCGGCGCCGGCCCGCACAAGGACTACGTGTACATCGACGTCCGCCACCTCGGCGAGGACGTGCTCGAGGCCAAACTGCCCGACATCACCGAGTTCTCCCGCACCTACCTCGGGGTCGACCCGGTCAAGGAACTGGTGCCGGTCTATCCCACCTGTCACTACGTCATGGGCGGCATCCCGACCACCGTCATCGGACAGGTGTTGCGGGACAACACCAATGTGGTGCCCGGTCTCTACGCCGCCGGCGAGTGCGCCTGCGTCTCGGTGCACGGCGCCAATCGTCTGGGCACCAATTCGCTGCTGGACATCAACGTATTCGGGCGCCGGGCCGGCTTGGCCGCCGCCTACTACGCGCAGGGCAATCCACGCACCGAACTGCCGGCCGATCCAGCCGGCATGGTGGTCAACTGGGTCGCCGACATCCTCTCCGAGCACGGCGACGAGCGTGTCGCCGACATCCGCGGCGAACTGCAGCAGTCCATGGACAACAATGCGGCGGTGTTCCGCACCGAGGAGACCCTCAAGCAGGCGCTTGCGGATATCCACGCACTCAAGGAGCGTTACTCGCGAATCTCTGTGCACGACAAGGGCAAGCGGTACAACAGCGATCTGCTGGAAGCCATCGAACTCGGATTCCTGCTGGAACTGGCCGAGGTGACGGTTGCCAGTGCGCTCAATCGCAAGGAGTCCCGCGGCGGACACGCCCGCGAGGACTACCCGAACCGGGACGACACCAACTACATGCGGCACACCATGGCCTACAAAGAAGGTAGCGACCTGCTCAGCGACATCCGGCTGGACTACAAGCCGGTGGTGCAGACCCGCTACGAGCCGATGGAACGGAAGTACTGACATGGCAGACGCTCCTGTTCCGCCGGGCTCGGTGATGGTCACCCTGAAGATCGCCCGCTTCGA
Source organism: Mycobacterium sp. (assembly GCA_036782595.1). GTDB lineage: Bacteria > Actinomycetota > Actinomycetes > Mycobacteriales > Mycobacteriaceae > Mycobacterium. The sequence continues at coordinate 4,044 of DAIPYT010000107.1, forward strand.
CCCGGAGAATCCGGACCGTTTCGCCGAGACCGCGGGCTGGCAGAGCTTCCGGGTCCCGTGCCTGCCGTCGGACCGGCTGCTCAACCTGATCATGTACGTGAAGAACTACCTCGACGGCACACTGACCTTCCGTCGGTCCTGCGCGCACGGGGTATGCGGATCGGACGCCGTGCGAGTCAACGGCGTCAACCGGCTGGCCTGCAAGGTGTTGATGCGTGACCTGCTGCCGAAGGGCGACAAGCCGGTGACCATCACCATCGAGCCGATCCGTGGCCTGCCGGTCGAAAAGGACCTCGTCGTCGACATGGAGCCGTTCTTCGACGCCTACCGGGCCGTGAAGCCGTACCTCATCACCACCGGCAACGCGCCGACCCGGGAACGCATCCAGAGCCAGACCGATCGCGCGCGTTATGACGACACGACCAAATGCATCCTGTGCGCCTGCTGCACCACGAGTTGCCCGGTGTTCTGGAACGAGGGCAGTTACTTCGGGCCGGCGGCGATCGTCAACGCCCACCGGTTCATCTTCGACAGCCGCGACGAGGGAGCCGCCGAGCGGCTGGAGATCCTCAACGAGGTGGACGGGGTGTGGCGCTGCCGCACGACGTTCAACTGCACCGACGCCTGCCCACGGGGCATTGAGGTGACCAAGGCCATCCAGGAGGTCAAGCGCGCGCTGATGTTCACCTGACCGGGTAGACCGGATTTGGGGTCTAAAGTCCTGAAACCTCGGACTTGACGCGCGCTCGTCCGGACTAAACCGTACGCTCGTGCGCCATGAGCAAAGGCGAACTCACGGTGGAACCGCCTGCCGGGGCCGTGGACAGCAAGGGCCTCAAGGGCGGCGCCCTCGGCCTGGTCTCCAGCGTCGTGGTCGGCATGGCATCCACAGCGCCCGCCTACTCCCTGGCGGCCAGCCTGGGCTTGATCGTCGCCAGCGGCGGAGCTCTGCTGGCCGGGGTCAAGGCGCCCGCAATCATCCTGTTGGCCTTCATCCCGATGTGGATGATCGCGGTGGCCTACCAGGAACTGAACAAGGCCGAGCCGGACTGCGGCACCACATTCACCTGGGCCTCCCGGGCATTCGGACCGCTGGTGGGCTGGATGGGCGGCTGGGGCATCATCGCCGCCGACGTCATCGTGATGGCCAACCTGGCCCAGATCGCGGGCTCCTACTCGTTCACCTTGTTCGGCCTCTCCGACTTGGCCGCCAGCACGTTGTGGTCGACGGTGGCCGGCGTCATCTGGATCATCGTGATGACCTACATCTGTTACCGGGGCATCGAAGTGTCCGCCCGTCTGCAGTACGGACTACTCGGGATCGAACTCGTCGTGCTGGTCATGTTCGCCGCCGTGGCGCTGTTCAAGGTCTACACCGGGCAGGCCGAGGCTTACTCCATCAAGCCGTCGCTGGACTGGTTCTGGCCCGCCGGCCTGGACTTCTCCACCGTGATCGCGCCGGCTCTGCTGACTGCCCTGTTCATCTACTGGGGCTGGGACACCGCGGTGGCCTGCAACGAGGAGTCCGACGATCCGGGCACCACGCCGGGCCGCGCCGCGGTGATCTCGACCGTGCTGCTGCTCGCCACCTACGCGACGGTGTCGGTGGCCGCCATCGCCTTCGCCGGTGTCGGTGAGGAGGGTGTCGGACTGGGCAACCAGGACAACGCCGACGATGTCTTCGCCGCGGTGGGCCAAGACCTGTTCGGCGACAGTGTTCTCGGCAAGATCGGACTGATACTGCTCGCCGCGTCGATCCTGACCTCGGCGTCGGCATCGACCCAAACCACGATCCTGCCGACCGCTAGGACCACGCTGTCGATGGGCGTCTACAAGGCACTGCCGGACTCGTTCGCCAAGATCCACCGCAAGTACCTCACCCCCACCACCTCCACGTTGGCCATGGGTGCGGTGTCGATCCTGTTCTATCTGCTGTTCACGCTGATCAGCCCCAATCTTCTGACCGCACTGATCGGTTCGGTGGGCCTGATGATCGCGTTCTACTACGGCCTGACCGGGTTCGCCTGCGCGTGGTTCTACCGCAAGGAACTCACCAAGTCCGGCCGGAATCTGTTGATGCGGGGCCTGGTTCCACTGTCGGGCGCGATCATCCTGACCGCGGTGTTCATCTATGGGCTCATGGAGTATGCGAAGCCGGACTGGCTCACCGACGACGACGGCAACAACGTGACGATCTTCGGATTCGGGGCGGTGGCTGTGGTCGGTATCGGCGCCCTGGTCCTCGGACTGGTCGCGATGGCCGCGTGGTGGATGGCCTCACCGTCCTTCTTCCACGGACACACCCTGCCGCGCCGGTCCAGCGCAGATCTGGTGCTGGTGCCGGCGACAGGGGTGGAGCCAACCCTGGGCCTGCCCGATTCCGGCGACGTACCGACGGTGATCGCCCCGGACCTCTCCAACCTGCCGCCGGGAGAGACCGCGATCAACCCGGAGACCGGTGAGGAGTTCACCAAACGCCGCCCGTGATCGGCACTGGTCTGATCAGCGAAGCGTGAATATCGTGCGGTGCCAGCCCTTTTCGGGCACGCCGGTGATATCGCTCATCACGTGCTTGATGGTGAGGTACTCCTCGAAGGAGTAGTCCGACATGTCCTTGCCGAATCCGGACGCTCCAAGGCCACCGTGCGGCATCTCGCTGATGATCGGGATGTGGTCGTTGATCCACACGCAGCCGGCCTTGATTTCCCGGGACGCCCGCTGGGCGCGATAGATATCGCGGGTCCACGCCGAGGCGGCCAGGCCGTAGTCGGTGTCGTTGGCCTGGCGCAGTGCGTCGTCGTCGCCGTTATGGCGGCGCACGGTGAGCACCGGCCCGAAGATCTCGTCGCGGTAGGCCTCGGAGTCCTCGGCCACGTCGGCCAGCAGGGTGGGCAGGTAGTAGGCGCCGGGCAGGTCCGGGGCCCTGCCGCCGGTGACGACGCGGGCGCCCTGCGCCGGGGCGCGATCGACCATGGCGGCCACCTTGGCGCGGTGGGCAAACGAGATCAGCGGGCCAAGATCGGTGTCGGGATCCTGCGGGTCGCCGACGACGATCTTGCCCATCAGTTCGGCGACCCCGGCGACGAAGTCGTCGTAGAGATTGGCGGCCACGATGGCGCGGGTGGCGGCGGTGCAGTCCTGGCCGGAGTTGATCAGCGCCCCGGCCACCGCGCCGTGCACGGCGGCCTCGAGGTCGGCGTCGTCGAACACCACGAACGGCGCCTTGCCGCCGAGCTCGAGCTGGGTGCGGTGGCCCTGAGCGGCCGCGGCGGCCATGACCTTGCGGCCCACCGGGGTGGAGCCGGTGAAGGTGACGACATCAACGCCCGGGTGCCCGGCCAGGGCCTGGCCGGCGTCCGCGCCCGCTCCGGTGATCACATTGAGCACGCCGTCGGGCAGTCCGGCTTCCTTGGCGAGCCGGGCCATGGTCAGCGTGGTGAGCGGGGTGAGTTCGGCGGGCTTGATGACCACCGAGCAGCCGGCGGCCAGGGCGGGGATCACCTTCCACACGGCCATCTGCAGCGGGTAGTTCCACGGGGTGATGGTGGCCACGACGCCGACGGCTTCACGACGGATCGAGGAGGTGTGGTCGGCGGAGTACTCCGCGGTGGCCTTGCCCTCCAGGTGGCGCGCGGCCCCGGCGAAGAAGGCGATGTTGTCGACACTGCCAGGGACGTCGAACTCCGTCGCCAGCCGCACCGGCTTGCCGGTCTGGCTGACTTCTTCGGCGACCACCTCGGCAGCGTGAGCCTGCAGCAATTCGGCCAGCGTGGCCAGCACCGCGGAGCGCTCCGCCGGTGTGGCACCGGACCAGCCGGGCAGCGCGGCGCGGGCACAGGCCACCGCGGCGTCGACGTCAGCCGGCTGCGCCAGGGCCAGTTCGGCCACTACGCGGCCGTCAGCCGGATTGATCACCTGATGCCGATCTCCGCCGGTGATAACCGGTGCTCCATCGATCCAACTACTCGCAATCACGGGCGAAATTCTACTCATTCCGTGGATTACTTTGCTTAGAACAACGGATTCCGTGCACAATGCAGGCATGGCTGACTCCGGGGCGTCGATCGGCCGGTTCGCCATGCGCGCGCCGGCATCGCGGGCGTCGGGCCCGGCCCATCTCGACGAGATGTCTAAGGCCATCGTCGAGAAACTGCAGCAGGACGGGCGACGTTCCTACGCCGCCATCGGCAAGTCGGTCGGCCTGTCGGAAGCCGCGGTGCGCCAGCGGGTGCAACGGCTGGTGGACTCCGGGGTGATGCAGATCGTCGCGGTGACCGATCCGATGCAGCTGGGGTTCGCCCGCCAGGCCATGATCGGCATCCACTGCCAGGGCGACACCACCAAGGTCGCCGAGAAGATCGCCGACATCGACGCGGTCACCTATGTGGTGCTGACCGCCGGCACCTTCGACGCCATCGTCGAGGTGGTCTGCGAGGACGACGCCGAATTACTGGACCTGCTCAACACCGAGATCCGCGCGGTGCCGGGCGTGACATCCACCGAAACGCTCGTCTATCTGAAACTCGTTAAACAACAATACAATTGGGGTACACGATGACGCTATCCGCAGAGCACCAGCTGACCGCCGAACTGGGCGCCAAAGCCGACCGCTATCTGTGGGGTCACTTCGCCCGGCACGGTCACGGCATCACGCCGCCGATCATCACCCGCGGCGAGGGCTGCTACATCTACGACAGCTACGGCAAGCGGTACTTCGACGGGCTCTCCGGGCTGTTCACCGTGCAGGTCGGCCACGGCCGCAAGGATCTCGCCGAGGCCGGCGCCAAGCAGGCCGAGACCCTGGAGTTCTTCCCACTGTGGTCCTATGCCACCCCGCCGGCGATCGAACTCGCGGAGCGGCTGGCGCACTACGCCCCCGGCGACCTCAACCGGGTGTTCTTCACCACCGGCGGCGGCGAAGCGGTGGAAAGCGCGTGGAAGCTGGCCAAGCAGTTCTACAAGCTGACCGGAAAGCCGGGCAAGTACAAGGTGGTGTCGCGGGCCATCGCCTATCACGGCACCCCGCAGGGGGCGCTGGCCATCACCGGCCTGCCGGACTTCAAGAAACCCTTCGAGCCGCTGACACCGGGCGGGTTCCGGGTGCCCAACACCAACTTCTACCGCGCGCCGGAGGCCTACGCCGACGACGCCAAAGCCTTCGGCAGGTACTGCGCCGACCGAATCGCCGAGGCCATCGAGTTCGAGGGCCCCGACACGGTGTGCGCGGTGTTCCTCGAGCCGGTGCAGAATGCCGGCGGCTGCTTCCCCCCGCCGCCGGGATACTTCGACCGGGTCCGCGAGATCTGCGACCACTACGACGTCCTGCTGGTCTCGGATGAGACGATCTGCGCGTTCGGGCGCATCGGCTCGATGTTCGCCTGCGAGGACCTGGGCTACGTTCCCGACATCATCACCTGCGCCAAGGGGATGAGCTCGGGCTACGCCCCGATCGGCGCGATGATCGCCAGCGACCGGCTGTTCGAGCCGTTCAACGACGGCAAGACCACCTTCGGCCACGGCTACACCTTCGGCGGTCACCCGGTGTCGGCCGCGGTGGCGCTGGCCAACTTCGACGTCTTCGAACGCGAGGGCCTCAACGATCACGTCAAGACCAACGCCCCGATCTTCCGGGCCACCCTGGAGAAGCTGCTGGAACTGCCGATCGTCGGCGACGTCCGCGGTGAGGGCTTCTTCTATGGGATCGAGTTGGTCAAGGACAGGGCTACCAAGGAGACCTTCGACGACTCCGAGAGCGAGCGGCTGCTGCGCGGCTTCCTCTCCGCCGCGCTCTTCGAGGCGGGGCTGTACTGCCGCGCCGACGACCGCGGCGACCCCGTGGTGCAGCTGGCTCCGCCGCTGATCAGCGGCCCGGACGAGTTCGACGAGATCTACGAGATCCTGCACCGGGTGCTCGGCGAGGCCAGTCGGCTGCTGTAAAAATTCAGTAACAACAGCCACATCAGTCACAGCGCGGCTCCCCGGATTCGGGGCCGTCGTCGCCTAATCTGCACTTCCATGGCGACGTTGATACGGGCGCGGCAGGCTGCTGCCGTGGTGGCGGCGCTGTGGTTGGCCGGCGTCCCGGCAGTGGCCGCCGCCGACCCGGTTCCGGCCCAGGATCCCAACAGCTGCCCGTACAAGGTGTCCACGCCGCCGGCCGTCGACTCCTCCGAGGTTCCCAAAGCCGGTGACCCGCCCCAGCCGCTACCGGTGCCGGCCTCCCCCGTCGGCGGCGAGGCGCTCTCGGGCTGCGGGGTGATCGTCGCGGCCGGCACCCCGCCACTTCCCGGCGATGTCTCGGCGGAGGCCTGGCTGGTGGCCGACCTGGACACCGGAGA
>DAIPYT010000108.1:0-10273 GCA_036782595.1 Mycobacterium sp.
GGGCGCAGTGTTTCGGCGGGGCCAAGAACCACATGATCGTCATGCCCGACTCCGACCTCGACCAGGCCGTCGACGCCCTGATCGGAGCCGGCTACGGCAGCGCCGGGGAGCGGTGCATGGCAATCAGCGTCGCGGTCGCGGTGGGCGAGGAGACCGCGAACCGGTTGCGCAACCGGCTCGCCGAGCGGGTCGAGCATCTGCGCGTCGGTCACAGCCTGGACCCCAAGGCCGATTACGGGCCGCTGGTCACCGAGGCCGCCCTGGAAAGAGTGCGCGGCTACATCGAGGCGGGTGTCGCCGCCGGTGCCGAGATCGTCGTCGATGGCCGCGAAAAAGGCAGCGACGAGCTGACTTTCGGTGACGACAGCCTCGAGGGCGGTTTCTTCATCGGCCCCACCCTGTTCGACCATGTCACCACCGACATGTCGATCTACACCGACGAGATCTTCGGTCCGGTGGTCTGCATCGTGCGCGTCAAGAACTACGAGGAAGCCCTCCAACTCCCCAACGAGCACGAGTACGGCAACGGGGTGGCAATCTTCACCCGCGACGGTGACACCGCCCGCGACTTCGTCTCCCGGGTTCAGGTGGGCATGGTCGGGGTCAACGTCCCGATCCCGGTGCCGGTGGCCTACCACACCTTCGGCGGCTGGAAGCGGTCCGGTTTCGGTGACCTCAACCAGCACGGGCCGGCGTCGATCCAGTTCTATACCAAGGTCAAGACGGTTACCGAGCGCTGGCCGTCCGGCATCAAAGATGGCGCCGAATTCGTCATCCCGACGATGAAGTAGGCGAACCGATGAACTTCATCACCCTCGATGACGACGAGCGGGTCATCACCGATACCGCCGCCGCCTTCGCCGCCAAACGCCTTGCGCCACATGCCCTGGAGTGGGATAAGACCAAACACTTTCCGGTCGATGTGCTACGCGCGTCCGCCGAACTCGGTATGGGTGCGATCTACTGCGGGGAGGACGTCGGCGGCAGCGGACTGCGCCGCCTGGATGCGGTACGGATCTTCGAACAACTGGCCATCGCCGACCCGGTGATCTCCTCGTTCATCTCGATCCACAACATGTGCGCGTGGATGATCGACACCTACGGCACCGCCGAACAGCGCAAGTCCTGGGTCCCCCGACTGGCGTCGATGGAAGCCATCGCAAGCTACTGCCTGACCGAACCCGGCGCCGGATCCGATGCAGCGGCCTTGCGTACCAAAGCCGTTCGGGATGGGGACTACTACGTGCTCGACGGTGTCAAGCAGTTCATCTCCGGCGCCGGCACCTCCGATGTCTACGTGATCATGGCACGCACCGGGGCCGACGGGCCGCGCGGCATTTCGGCCTTCATCGTCGAAAACGGCACTCCGGGATTAAGTTTCGGCGCCAATGAGGAGAAGATGGGCTGGAACGCCCAACCCACAGCCCAGGTGATCCTCGAAGGTGTCCGGGTGCCCGCGGACGCGCTACTCGGCGGTCCCGAGGGCGAGGGCACCGGTTTCAGTATCGCGATGAATGGCCTCAACGGCGGTCGGCTCAATATCGCGGCCTGCTCCCTGGGGGGCGGACAGGCCGCCTACGACAAGGCCGCGAGCTACCTGGTGGACCGCCAGGCATTCGGCTCGGCGCTGATCGACGAACCCACCATCCGCTTCGCCCTGGCCGATATGGCCACCGCACTGGAGACCTCACGGCTGATGCTGTGGCGGGCGGCGGCCGCCCTGGACAACGACGAGGCCGACAAGGTCACGCTGTGCGCCATGGCCAAGCTCTACGTCACCGACTCCTGCTACGAAGTTGCCGACCGCGCGCTGCAACTGCTCGGCGGATACGGCTACCTGCGGGAGTACGGCGTCGAGAAGATCGTCCGCGATCTTCGGGTACACCGGATCCTGGAGGGCACCAACGAGATCATGCGCGTGGTGATCGGACGTTCAGAAGCCACCCGCGCCCGGGCGGCGGTGTAACGCAATGAGCGGTGAGGAGACCACCATGACCACGATCGCGTTCCTGGGCCTGGGCAATATGGGCACGCCGATGGCCGGCAACCTGGTCAACGCCGGCTACACCGTGCGCGGCTACGACCCGGTGCCCGCGGCCCGGGAGGCTGCCGCCGAGAAGGGCGTCACCGTGGTCGACTCCGGCGCCGACGCTGTCCGGGGCGCCGAGGTGGTGATCTCCATGTTGCCCAACGGGACTCTGGTCAAGGAGTGCTACGCCGAGGTCATGCCGGCCGCGACCGAGGGTGCGTTGTTCATCGACAGTTCCACGGTCTCGGTCAACGATGCCCGCCAGGTGAACGGCTACGCCGCCGAGCGTGGCTTCGCTCAACTCGATGCCCCGGTGTCCGGCGGCGTGAAGGGTGCCGTCGCCGGCACGCTGGCGTTCATGATCGGCGGGGAGGCCGACGCCCTCGAGCGTGCCCGTCCGGTGCTCGACGCGATGGCGGGCAAGATCATCCACTGCGGTAGATCCGGCTCGGGCCAGGCGGCCAAGTTGTGCAACAACATGCTGCTTGCCGTTCAGCAGATCGCCGTCGGCGAGGCTTTCGTGCTGGCCGAAAAACTCGGCCTGTCGGCGCAGTCGCTGTTCGACGTGGTCACCGGCGCGACGGGCAACTGCTGGGCGGTGCACACGAATTGCCCGGTACCCGGCCCGGTACCCACGTCGCCGGCCAACAACGACTTCAAGCCCGGGTTCGCGACCGCGCTGATGAACAAAGACCTCGGCCTGGCGATGGATGCGGTGGCCTCCACCGGAGCGTCGGCCCCGCTGGGCAGTCATGCAGCGCAGATCTACGCCCGCTTTGCCGAGCAACACGCCGGGCTCGATTTCAGCGCGGTGATCGAGACGCTGCGCTGATGGCGCCTCTCATCGAGACGCTGCGCTGAGCCAGTCATGAAGCCCGATCCGATCGCCGTGGCGCGCGCGAACTGGGTGAGCGCGGGCTGGGGCGACGTGGCCGACGGCATGGTGGCGGTCACCTCGGTGATGCGGGCTCATCGGATCCTGCTCGCCCGCGTCGAAAGCGCTCTGCGGCCTTATGATCTGAGCTTCTCGCGGTTCGAACTGCTCCGACTGCTGGCGTTCAGTCGCACCGGCGCGCTGCCCATCACCAAGGCCTCCGACCGGTTGCAGGTGCACGTCACCAGCGTCACCCACGCCATCCGGCGATTGGAAGCCGACGGGTTGGTGACCAGGGTTCCGCACCCGACCGACGGCCGCACCACCCTGGTGGGAATCACCGAACTGGGGCGATCACGGGTGCGCGACGCCACCGCGATGCTCAACACACAGGTCTTCGCCGACATCGGGATGTCCGACGATCAGGCTCGTGCACTGGTCTCGTCGATCGATACGCTGCGCCGCCACGCCGGGGACTTCTAGGCGGTCAGAATCCGCGGGCCGTCCTCGGTCACGGCGACGGTGTGTTCCCAGTGCGCGGCGCGGGAACCGTCGGTGGTGACGACGGTCCATTCGTCCTCGAGGATCCGGGTGCGGGTGGTGCCCAGGGTCAGCATCGGTTCGATCGCCAGCACTGAGCCGGCGACCAGCAACGGGCCACGCCCCGGATCGCCCTCATTGGGCAGGAACGGGTCCATATGCATTTGCCGGCCGATGGCGTGGCCACCGAAGCCGGCGACGATGCCATACCGGCGACCGTGGGCATGTTCAGCCGCCCGGGTGCCTTTCTCGATCGCATGTGAGACGTCGGTCAGGCGGTTACCGGGGACCATGGCGGCGATACCGGCCTCCATGGCCTGACGGGTGGCCGCTGAGAGCTCCTCGTCGGCGGGGATCAGCGCACCGACCCCGAAGGTGACCGCGGCGTCGCCGTGCCAGCCGTCGAGGATGGCGCCACAGTCGATCGACACCAGGTCGCCGTAGGCCAGTACCTCCGCGGCCGACGGGATGCCGTGCACCACCCGGTCGTTCACCGAGGAACAGATACTGGCAGGAAATCCGTGATAGCCCAGAAAGGAGGGGGTACCGCCGGCCTGGCGGATCACATCCTCGGCGATATCGTCGAGGTCCTTGGTGGACACTCCTGGAGCGGCTGCGGCTTGGACGGCCTGCAGGGCATCGGCGACCACCGAACCGGCGGCAGCCATTGCCTCAAGCTCACCGGCCGTTCGGGCCGGTACCGTTTTGCGGCCGCGTAATCCAGGCAGGGAGACCATGCTCGGCGTCAGTGGCCAAGCAAGTGCAGCGCCCGTCCGAACACCTCGTCGAAGGTACCGACAGCGTCGACCGTCTTCAATTCGTGCTCGCCCTGGTAGTAGTCCAGCAGGGGCGCGGTCTCGTCCCGATACACCCGGAACCGGTTGCGGATGACATCCTCGGTGTCATCGGCGCGGCCGCGGCCTTTGAGCCGTTCGACCAGCTCCTCCTCGGGCACCTTGAACTCCAGGACGGCGTCGAGCTTGAGACCGCGACGTTCCAGCATGTCGTGCAGCGCCTTGGCCTGGTCGATCGTCCGGGGGAAGCCGTCGAGTATGAAGCCCGCCGCCGCATCCGCATCGTTGAGCCGGTCATCGACCAGATCATTGGTCAGGCTGGTAGGGACCAGTTCGCCGGCGTCGAGGTAGTTCTTGGCCCGCACGCCCAGCGGCGTTCCCTCACTGATGTTGTGCCGGAACAGCTCACCGGTGGAGATGTGCGGAACACCCAGCTTCTCCGCAAGCTGTACCGCCTGGGTGCCTTTGCCCGCCCCCGGCGGCCCCAACAGGACAACTCTCACTTGAGGAACCCTTCGTAGTTGCGCTGCATCAGCTGGCTCTCGATCTGCTTCACGGTGTCCAGGCCCACGCCGATCATGATCAGCACCGCGGTGCCACCGAACGGCAGGTTCTGGACGCTACCGCTGTTGCCGACCTGGAGGAACAGGTTTGGCAGCACAGCGATGACGCCGAGGTAGATAGAGCCGGGAAGGGTGATCCGGTTCAAGACGTAGCTGAGATAGTCGGCGGTGGGCTTGCCCGGCCGGATGCCGGGGATGAAGCCGCCGAACTTCTTCATCTCATCGGCACGTTCCTCGGGGTTGAACGTGACCGAGACGTAGAAGTAGGTGAAGAAGATGATCAGGCCGAAGTAGATGGCGACGTAGATCGGGTCGGCCGGGTTGGTGAGGTGGTCGGCGACGAAGCGGTCCCACCAGCCGTTTCCGGGGCCACCGCGACCGCTCTGGATCAGCTGGGTGACCAGGTGCGGGATGTAGATCAGCGATGAGGCGAAAATGACCGGGATAACGCCGGCCTGGTTGACCTTCAGCGGCAGGTACGTCGACGTGCCGCCGTACATCCGCCGGCCCACCATACGTTTGGCGTATTGCACGGGGATACGGCGTTGCCCCTGCTCGACGAACACCACGCCGACGATGATGGCCAGGGCCGCGGCGCACACCATGGCGAACACCGGGCCGCCGCGGGTGTCGAGGATCGACTTGCCCTCGGCGGGGATGGCCGCGGCGATACCGGCGAAGATGAGCAGCGACATGCCGTTGCCGACGCCCCGTTCGGTGACCAGCTCGCCCATCCACATCACCAGGGCCGCACCTGCGGTCATCACCAGGACGATCACGATCAGCGGGAAGATCTCCTTGCTGTCGAGCACGTCCACCGAGCAGTTCTGCAGCAGACCGCCATTGGCGGCCAGCGCCACGATGCTGGTGGCCTGCAGAAGCGCCAGCGCGATAGACAGATATCGGGTGTACTGCGTCATCTTGGCCTGACCGGCCTGACCTTCTTTACGCAGTTCTTCGAAGCGCGGGATCACCACGGTGAGCAACTGCACGATGATGCTGGCGGTGATGTAGGGCATGACGCCCACCGCGAACACCGACAACTGCAGCAACGCTCCGCCGGAGAACAGGTTGATCAGCGAGTAGATCTGGGCACCGGCGCCGCCGCTGACCTCCTCGATGCACTGCTGCACGTTGCCGTAGTCCACCCCCGGCGACGGCAGAGTGGCACCGGCCCGGTACAGGATCACCATGCCCAGGGTGAAGAGAATCTTCCGCCGCAGGTCGGCCGTCCGCAGCGACGAGATGAAAGCCGAGAGCACTCTTCCTCCTGGGCAGCCGCAATAAAGTCGCGACGTGCCGATGGGGCTGGGCTGGCCAGCGTTGGCAGAAATCCTTCGTCAGCGCGCACGCGGCACGCTTGATCAGTCTACGAGACTAACAGTTACGCCAGGCTGGCCGGGAATCGTCCGGCCCCAGACCGGCTAAATCCCCGAGCCGGGCGCGCGGAGATGGTTACACTGACTAACCAAACTCCCCCGCCGAACCGAAGAAGGCCCTGTTGACCATCATCCGCCGCGAGGGCGACTCCTGGGACCTTGCCTCCGGAGTGGGTGCAACCGCCACCGCCGTCGCTGCGGCGCGGGCCCTGGCGAACAGGGCAGGACTCATCGACGACGGATGGGCCGAGCCGCTGGTGCGTGCGGTGGGCTCCGACCACTTCCTGAGCATCCTTGACGGCGAGGCCGATCCGGATTCCGAAGTCGAACGGTTGGCCCACGGGATGGCCGTGCGGACCCGCTACTTCGACGACTTCCTCGCCGACGCCGGAGCAGCGGGCATCCGGCAGGTCGTCATCCTGGCCAGCGGGCTGGACGCCCGGGCCTACCGGCTGGCATGGCCGAACGGGACCGCGGTGTACGAGATCGACCAGCCCGCGGTGATGGAGTTCAAAGTCACGACGCTGACCGAACTGGGCGCCAGGCCCACGGCTGAGGTCCACAACGTCGGGGTCGACCTGCGCGACGATTGGCCCGCCGCGTTGGCAACCAACGGATTCGACGCCGATCGGCCGACGGCCTGGATCGCCGAGGGACTGTTGATGTACCTACCGCCCGATGCCCAGGATCGGCTCTTCGACCACATCACCGCCCTGAGCCTGGCCGGGAGTCGACTGGCCACCGAGTTCATGCCGGATATGACGGCGTTCGCCGGAGACGGTGGTGACAGCCAGTGGAAGCGGTTCGGGTTCAAAGACGATCTGGCGGGGCTGGTGTACTCCGGCGAACGCAGCCATGTAATCACCTACCTTCAGGAACGGGGCTGGCAAGTCAACTCCGCACTGGTACGAGAGCTGTTCGAGCGCTACGCAATTGAGCGTCACGAAGACGAGACGACGGCGAAATTCGACGATTTCCAATATGTTTCGGCGATTCTGAGCTAGTCGGGTGGCATGACTCGCAGCGACGACGACAACTGGGATCTGGCCTCCAGCGTAGGCGCCACGGCGACCATGGTGGCCGCCGCGCGGGCCATGGCCAGCCGGCCGGAGCACGCGTTGATCGACGACCAGTATGCCGAACCCCTGGTGCGTGCGGTCGGCATCCCGTTCTTCATCGACATGCTGGACGGGCGCTTCACAAGTTCCCCGTTCGGGGACACCGGACCGGACCGCACCGCAGCCATGATCGCCGGAATGGCCATGCGCACCAGGTTCTTTGACGATTATTTCGTCCGTTCGGCCGCATCCGGCATCCGGCAGGCAGTCATCCTGGCATCGGGGCTGGACTCTCGGGCTTACCGCCTGCCCTGGCCGCCCGACACCGTCGTCTATGAGATCGATCAGCCCGCCGTCATCGAGTTCAAGACGGCCACTCTGGCCGACCTCGGCGCCGAGCCGACCGCCACGCGCAAGACGGTGGGAATCGATCTGCGGGGCGACTGGCCCGCCGCGCTGCGGGCGACCGGCTTCGATCCGGAACAGCCGACCGCATGGCTGGCCGAGGGCTTGTTGATCTACCTTCCGCCGGACGCCCAGGACCGTCTCATGGACACGATCACCGCCCTCAGCGTCACCGGCAGCGCGATAGCCACCGAATATGTCCCCGGCCTGGCCGATTTCAACGCCGCCCGGGCCCGGGAGATTTCCTCCAACCTGCGCGAGCACGGCCTGGAACTGGATATGCCCGCCCTCATCTATCCCGGGCCGCGCAACAACGTGATGGAGTACCTGCAGGACGCCGGCTGGCAGGTCAGCGGGGTCGGCGGCGATGAACTACTGATCAGGGCCGGACTGCAGCCACCGGATCGCGGCGACTACGACCCACTCGGGGAAATCGTCTACGTCAGCGCCACCCGCTAGAACCGCCACTCCCCCAGCCACAGCGCCGTCGTGCCGCTGACTGCCCGTTCCCCCTGCTCGAACAGGCCGGTAACCGCCGAGCCGAGAAGATCGGCGGCGACATCGGACAACGAGGCGGCCGGCTGCGACGATGCTTTGGGCCGCAGGTAATCCCGCACCGAAGCCCCCGGGTATGCGGCCAGGGTGACCTTTGCGTCGGCATCCACCCCGGCCAGCACCTTGGCCCGGCGCACCGCGGTGCGCAGCCCGCCGAGCTCGTCGACCAGTCCACGGGCATGAGCGTCCGCCCCGGTCCAGATCCGTCCCCGGGCAACGGCATCGACCTCCTCGACCGACATACCCCGCGCTTCGGCCACCCGCCGCACGAAATCGTCGTAGAACAGATCGGCTTCGGCTTCGACCATGGCGCGCTGCTCGGCGGTGAACGGCGTGTTCACCGACCAGGCATTGGCGTTGGTGTTGGTGCGCACCGAATCTGAGCCCAGGCCTAGGCGTTCCTTGAGGTCTCGGGCGACCAGCTTGCCGGTCACCACCCCGATCGACCCGGTCACGGTGCCCGGGTTGGCGACGATGGTGTCGGCGGCCATCGCGATGTAGTAGCCGCCGGATGCCGCCACCCCGCCCATCGAGGCGACTACCGGCTTGCCGCCCGCGCGCACCCGGCACACCTCCCGCCAGATCGTCTCCGATCCGGTGACCGCCCCGCCCGGGCTGTCGACCCGCAACACCACCGCCTCGACCTCGTCGTCGGCGGCGGCCTCGCGCAGCGCCGCGGCGATGGTGTCCCCCCCGGCGCTCTCCCTGGACAGCGGCAGCGCCTGTGGACCGCCGCGGCCGCTGACGATCGGGCCGGAAACGGTCACGATCGCGATGGTCGGCTTACCCGAACGGCCGGGGACCGCCAGCCCACCGGCTCGAGTCTGTGCGTAGCGGGACAGGAACAATCGAGGCGGCGCCTCGTCGGCGTCCGGGTCTTTGAGGTCCCCAACCCCGGCCAGCTCAGCGATCCTCAGATAGGCTTCGTCGCGAAAACCGATGCGGTCCAGAAGTTTTGATGCGATGGCATCGTCGCGCAATAGCGGAGCCCGGTCGGCCAGTCCGTTGAGCGCCGCGGTGTCCAGGCCGCGCGCTTCGGCGATGCCCTGCCATACCTGGGTGTGCAGGCTTTCGATGAGCCGGCTGTCGGCCTCCCGATGGGCATCGGTGTAGCGGTCCTGGGTGAACAGGTTCGCCGCCGACTTGTATTCGCCGCGGGCCACGAACTGCGCCTCGATGCCGGCCTTGTCGAGTGCCTCGCGCAGGAACAGGGCATTGGTGGCAAAGCCGATCAACCCGACCGTGCCCGACGGCTGCATCCACACCTCACCGAATGCCGACGCCAGGTAATACGACAGCGTTCCCGGGTAGGTCTCGGCCCATGCCAGCGAGGGCTTGATCTTGGTGAAGGCGACGATCGCCTCCCGCAATTCCTGGACCGCGGCGGGTGCAGCGGCCGAAAGTTGTACTCGAGCAATCATTCCCGCCACCCGCTCGTCCTCGGCACCGCGGTGGATGGCGGCAACGGCATCGCGCAGGGTCAGCGGCCTGCCGGCGCCGGTGACCAGCCTCAGCGGGTCGAATCCGGCGGTCTCCGGAGGTGCGGACTGCAGATTCAATTCCAGGATGCAGCCGTCGGGCACGCCGTGGTGTCGGGCGGTGTCCACGCGGCGGGCACCCGTTTTGATGAAGTCGCGCAGATCTTCGGGAATCCCGGGGAGGAAGGAACGCATATTCCGAGGCTACGTTTCCCGCGCGAGCAGACGCAAAAGGCCCCGACACGCCAAGGCGTGCGGGACCTTTTGCGTCTGCTCGCGGGTGGCGGGCGACCGGGTTAGGAGACCTCGGTGGCCGATCCCCCGGCCGCGGTGATCTTGTCCCGGGCGCTGCCGCTGAACTTGTGCGCGGTCACGTTGACCTTCACCGTCAGCTTGCCGTCGCCGAGCACCTTCACCAGGGTGTTCTTCCGGACCGCGCCCTTGGCGACCAGGTCCTCGAGGCTGACGTCGCCGCCGGCCGGGAACAACCGGCTGATATCACCGAGGTTGACCACCGCGTACTCGGTACGGAACCGGTTCTTGAAACCCTTGAGCTTGGGCAGCCGCATGTGGATGGGCATCTGCCCACCCTCGAAGG
>DAIPYT010000109.1:0-10254 GCA_036782595.1 Mycobacterium sp.
CAGATCCTCACCGGCGATGAATTCAAGAAGGCCGCGACGATCTTCATCTCCCCCGACGGACGCACCGTCCGCTATCTGGTGCAGACCAAGCTCAACCCGTTCAGCCCGGCGGCGATGGATCAGGTGAACGCTGTCGTCGACGTCGCCCGCGGTGCCCAGCCGAACACCACGCTCTCAGACGCCTCGATCTCGATGACGGGACTGACGGTGACGCTGCGTGACACCCGTGACTACTACTACCGCGACCTCAAGTTGATCATCACGACGACCATTCTGGTGGTCTTCGGGATTCTCATCATGCTGTTGCGCGCCCTCGTCGCGCCGCTGTATCTCATTGTCTCGGTGATTATTTCGTATCTGTCGGCCCTGGGGATGGGTGTCGTTCTCTTCCAGATGATCCTCGGCCAGCAGTTGCACTGGAGCGTCCCGGGCCTGACCTTCATCATCCTGGTCGCGGTCGGGGCAGACTACAACCTGCTGCTGATATCACGGATCCGAGATGAATCCCCGTACGGAATCCGGTCCGGCGTGATCCGAACGGTCAGCCAGACCGGCGGCGTCATCACCGCTGCCGGTCTGATTTTCGCGGCATCGATGATCGGCCTGCAGTTCTCCAGCATCACCACACTCGTCCAGATCGGGTTCATCATCGCCGCCGGCATCCTGCTCGACACGTTCCTCGTCCGCACCGTCACCGTGCCGGCAATGGCGGTTCTGGTCGGCAAATGGAACTGGTGGCCGTCGAAGGCGTAGTCGGCCCGCTCACTAGGCTGGTGGCCCGTGTGGATCACCGTCCTGATTTTAGCACTCGCGATGAATTTCGAGCCCTCCAGGCCGGTGTGGGTTCCGCTCATGCTTGTCAGGCCACGCCCGATCCTGCAACTCCTCGCGCTGTTTCTGGGAAGCTTCCTGTCGGGCCTGGCCCTGGGCCTTCTGGTCCTGTTCGTGTTCCGCCAAACCCCCTTCGGCAACAACACGACCAATGCCGCCCTGATGCAGATCGGGGTCGGCGTGTTCAGCCTCCTGATCGCTGCACTGCTGGTCAGCAATATCTCCCTACCCCGGCGACGGGAACCCGACAGCGATCCGGGAGACGGGCAGTCGCAGACGGCGATCGACAAGATGTCCGATCGGGCGCGCAACATTCTGCGCCGCGGCAATTCCCCGTGGTTGTCCGCCACGATCGGTGTCGGTATCGGCGCGCCGTCGCTGGAATTCATCGCGGCTCTCGTCGTGATCGCCTCCTCGGGCGCCACCAAGATGACCGAACTGGCTGCCGTGTTGGTGTTTCTCGTGGTGGGCAACCTGCTGATCGTGATCCCACTCGTCACGTTCCTATTCGCACCCAGCAAGACCCGCTCGTGGATCGAGAGATTTCACACCTGGCTTCGCACCCGCGGCCGCAAGGAGTTCGCGGCGATCCTCGCCGGGATGGGCCTTCTCCAACTGGTCATCGGCCTGGCACGGCTGTGATCACGCTCGCTACTCGATGACGCCGGATAACCCGAACTCGTCCAGGGTTTCGGCGGCGATGTCACGAAGCCTGGGCGTGGTGTTCTCCGCACCGAGTTCGTAGGCCTCCACCGAGATCGAGATCTTGCCGTTGATCCGTCCGGAGACGACCACCACCTGACCGTGGGAGCGCTGCATCTCCCCCATCGTGACGTTCTTGTCCACCCCGCGCAGGAACAGGTATTCGGCCGGGGTGCCGTCGGCGCATGCGACATCCGGCGGCAGGTCACCCAGGTTGGAGCAGGACACCGGCAGGTCCTCGGAGTACGAGAACAACAGATCCGCCACCCCCTTTGCCGAACCTTGGGGCAGCCAGGGCAGCAATGGAAGGAGTTCCATGGTGCTGTCCGGTTCGTTTTTCGTCTTCTCCCGCGCCTCCCGCACGGCGTTGCGCGCCCCGGTGAGATCGGTGAGGACTTCCTTGGGGTCCACGGTCGCACTGGCGAAGGCCATCGCCAGCGCGCGGTCGTCGTCGAGACTCTCCCGGAGATTGATCGCGATCAGCAGGGAGACCTTCCCATCCGACGGGCGCCGGCGCCCGAGATGGTCGGCGAGCCTGGCGGCGAAACCGCCGAGCAGCGAATAGCTGTTTCCACCGAGGGCTTGCGCCTTGGCATCCCACTCGGCGATATCGACGAAGATCACGATCGATGGAACGACGATAGGGGTTCCGTCGTGCTCCCCGGCGCTGGCTTGTGCCGCCCGGGCGCGGGCGAACTCCGCCCGGTTGGCCCGGACCGTCTTGACGGCCTTGACCAACGTGCGGGCGGTCAGTGGGAGGTCCCGGACTGCCCCCGACAGGTCGGCGGCGATCGCCCGCAGGCGTGGGCGCGAACCCGACACCTGATATCCGAATTCTCGAATCCGGCCGGTGACCGCGTCGAAGATCGCCATCACACCACCGATGCCGTCACCGATGCAGTGCGAGGCCACGATGCTGATCGCGGTCGATCCGTCGTCGAAGGGTTGCACGGCGAAACGGAAACCTGGGCCGCGCTCCGGGTCGATCGACACATCCGTCGATTCGTCGGCCCAGGCCAGCATTTCGCTTCGGGGCCGTGAGGTCTTGGCCACGTCGATCGGCGGCGTCGGGGTGTCCGGAAGCACCCAGCGCGGCCGGCCGAACGGCAGCGGCGAACGCTCGATCAGCCGGTTGGCTATCGAGGCGCTGAAGTTGCGGTGAAACCGTTCGAGCCCCTCGTAGTCGACCGGATGCTCGTAGATCCAGACGACCTGGACCAGTTGCGCCCGTCCGGTCACCCGCAGAAGTTCGAAGGCGGTGTGGTCGAGAAATGCCAGTCGGTGATCGCGCGCAGTGCTCACCGGTCACGCCGCTTGCCGACCCGCAGGGCCATTTTCATCAGGCCAACGTACTGGTTCGACGATTCGCGCGTCAGCCGACCATCCCGACCACCGGTGTGGCGTAGGGCGAGCCGAATTCAACGATGGGTTGGAAGCCCCGTTTGCGGGCGGTGGCTGCTCCACGGCGCACCAGGGTGGCGGTGCTGACGAAACCGGCCTGATCGGTCAGCACCATCGGCGTCAGCAGCCGATTGTGCACCAGCGAGATCGCCAGACCCTCGTCGGGGATCGCCCAGCCGAACGACCCGGCGAGTCCGACATGCCCGAAACCGGGCAGCACACCGGGGATCGGGAGGCCGTGGAAGCCTAGGTGGAATGCCATCGGCATAACCAGGTTCCGGTCCGGGCGCAGGTTACGCCGGCCGGTGAGCATCGCGACCCGCTCGGCGGAGAGATAGCGGCGGCCGTCGATCATGCCGCCGTTGGCGATCGCGCCGTACATTCGGGCCAGGGCGCGGGCGGTGATCACCCCATTAGCCGAGGGCAGTTCGGTGTCGAGCAGTGGAACATCGCGCTGGACCAGCCTTTTCACCCCCGGGACGTACATCGAACCGAACGCCGCGGACAGTTCCAGCCCGGCGACCGCCGGAGCCAGGGCATTGAACAGCGGGTTGGGGATGTTCATCTGGGACCCGATGAACCTGGCGGCGTGCGTCGGGGAGCCGACCGGCGGTCGGCCGAGGTGGACGCCGTCGGTGTTGAGCGGCTTGGCCACTTCAAGGCGCATCAACTGACGCATTCCCTTGCCGGTGACCGACCGGGCCAGACCGGACAGCAGCCACCCGTAGGTCAGGGCGTGGTAGGCGGACTTACCGAAGTGCCGACCGACCGGAGCAGCGGCGATCCTGTCCTCCATGTGCCGGTGGTCGAGAAGTTCACGCTTGCGAACTCCGCGCAGATGGGACAGTCCGGCGCGGTGGCGCATCACGTCGCTCACCGTGATGGCCGCTTTCCCGTTGGCGCCGAACTCAGGCCAGTACTCCGACACCGGTGCGTCGTAGTCGATGAGGCCCCGGTCGGCGAGCCGGTGAATGACGGTGGAGGCCACCCCCTTGGTGGCCGAGAAGACCATCGGCGCGGTATCGGCCTGCCAGTGCCGGCGGCCACGTCGGTCCGAGGTGCCGGTCCAGACATCCACGACCGGTTCGCCGTCGAGGTAGACCGACAGTGCCCCGCCGCCGAACCGGGGATGCGGGAACAGCGCGGCAAAGCCACGAACGGCGCAGGCGAAATTCGCATCCGCGACCCCCTGCACCCCATGGGGCAGGTCGAGACTGCTGCTGCCGGCTGTTGCCCGGATCACATAGCCAATCTACATTCTTAGCGGTCAACGTGAGGAAAATTGTTGCCGATCTGTTAACTTCCGCCGTCGGCGATATCCAGAATGCGTTGGGCCGCAAGCGCCGGAGTGATCTCGCCCGCCCGAACCTGCCGTTCCACCTCCGACCGGACCGCCCTGACATCGGGATGATTGATTACCCGGTCAATGACGGCGTCGCGAACCATGGCCCAGGTCCAGTCCACCTGCTGGGCGCGTCGACGGGCGTCGAATTCGCCGGCCTCGGTGAGGACGTCGCGATGCCGGCACACGGTGTCCCACAGTTCGCTCAGTCCCACGCCCTCCAGTGCGCTCATCGTCAACACCGGTGGGCGCCAGAGAGTCTCGCGCGGATAGATCAGCCGAATCGCGGCGGAGAGTTCCCGCGCCGCCGCAGCGGCCTCGGTGGCGTGCCGACCGTCGGCTTTGTTGACCACGACGATGTCGGCGAGTTCGAGCACGCCCTTCTTGATGCCCTGGAGTTGATCGCCGGTGCGGGCCAGGGTGAGGAACACGAAGGTGTCGACCATATTGGCCACGGCGACCTCGGACTGTCCCACCCCGACCGTCTCCACCAGGATGACGTCGAATCCTGCTGCTTCCAGCAGCACGATGGTCTCCCGGGTGGCCTTGGCCACCCCGCCCAGCGTTCCCGATGTCGGGGACGGGCGGATGTAGGCGTTCGGGTGGACGGCCAGGCGCGCCATCCTGGTCTTGTCGCCGAGGATCGAACCGCCGGTGCGGGTGGATGACGGGTCGACGGCAAGCACCGCAACCCGGTGACCGCGCTCGATCAGATACATACCGAGCGCTTCGATGGTGGTGGACTTCCCCACCCCAGGCACCCCGGTGATGCCGACGTGCATGGCGGCCCCGGCGGAGCCTGGGCTTCCCGAACCGTGCATCAACTCCATCAGCAGCCGCTGGGCCTGCTCGCGGTGATCGGTTCGGGTCGACTCCACCACGGTGATGGCACGTGCCAGCGCGGACCGATCACCGCTTCGGATCGCCTCGGCAAGCGCGGCGATATCGTTGGATTCCAACGGGTCCGGCCCCATCAGCTGTCCATCAGTTCAGGTCGTAACCGAGCCGCTCGGCGAGCTTGTTGACCAAGCTGACCGCCGCCTCGGCGATGACCGTGCCGGGCGGATAGATGGCGGTGGCGCCGGCGGCATAGAGCTCGTCGAAGTCCCCGGGCGGAATCACCCCTCCGACGACGATCATGATGTCCGGGCGGCCGACCTCTGCCAGTGCGTCGCGCAGCGCCGGCACCAGCGTGAGATGCCCGGCGGCAAGCGAGGAGACGCCGACGACGTGCACGTCGTTGTCGGCGGCCTGTCGGGCCACCTCCTCCGGTGTGGAGAACAGCGAGCCGACGTCGACATCGAAGCCGATGTCGGCGAAGGCGGTCGCGATGACCTTCTGACCGCGGTCGTGACCGTCCTGGCCCATCTTGGCGACCAGGATGCGGGGCCGGCGCCCGTCAGCCTCGGCGAACTTCTGGACCAGCCGGGTGGCCTCGGAGAGTCCGGTAATGCTGCCTCCTGAACTGACTTCGTCGCGGTAGACCCCCGAGATGGTACGGATTTCGGCCTGGTGGCGGCCGTAAACCTGTTCCAGCGCATCGGAGATCTCACCAACAGTGGCTTTCACTCGGGCGGCGTTGATGGCCAGCGCCATCAGATTGTCCGCAAGCCCCGCGGATCCGGATTGTCCTGCTGCCCGGGTCAATTCGGCCAGCGCCGACTGGACCGCGGCGTCATCGCGTTCGGTGCGCAGCCGGGCCAGCTTCTCCAGCTGTTCGGCGCGCACCCGGCTGTTCTCGACCTTGAGGACCTCGATATCGGGGTTCTCGTCGACCTGATACTTGTTGACCCCGATCACCGGCTGCTGCCCGGAGTCGATGCGGGCCTGGGTCCGCGCGGCGGCTTCCTCGATGCGCAGCTTGGGGATTCCGTCACCGATGGCCTGAGCCATTCCGCCGTGCGCGGCCACCTCGGCGATATGCGCGCGGGCCCGCTGCGCCAGCTGGTGGGTCAGCCATTCCACGTAATAGGAGCCGCCCCACGGGTCGATCGGTCGGGTGGTGCCCGACTCCTGCTGCAGCAGCAACTGAGTGTTGCGGGCGATCCGGGCGGAGAAGTCGGTCGGCAGCGCCAGCGCCTCGTCGAGGGCGTTGGTGTGCAGCGACTGGGTGTGGCCCTGGGTGGCGGCCATCGCCTCGATACAGGTTCGCGCGACGTTGTTGAACGGATCCTGCGCGGTCAGCGACCAGCCCGAGGTCTGCGAATGTGTGCGTAGTGACAGCGATTTCGGGTTCTTCGCCCCGAATCCGCCGACCAGTTCACTCCACAGCAGCCGGCCGGCCCGCAGTTTGGCAACCTCCATGAAGAAGTTCATCCCGATCCCCCAGAAGAAGGACAACCGGGGTGCGAACTTGTCGATGTCCAGGCCCGCGTCCAGTCCGGCCTTGAGGTAGTCGACACCGTCGGCCAGGGTGTAGGCCAGCTCGAGATCGGCGGTGGCTCCGGCCTCTTGGATGTGGTAGCCGGAGATCGAGATGGAGTTGAACTTCGGCATGTGTGCGCTGGTGTAGGCGAAGATGTCGGAGATGATCCGCATCGAGGGTTTCGGCGGGTAGATGTAGGTGTTGCGGACCATGAACTCCTTGAGGATGTCGTTCTGGATGGTCCCGGCGAGTTTCTCCGGTGCGACGCCCTGTTCTTCGGCGGCCACCACGTACAGAGCGAGGATCGGCAGCACTGCGCCGTTCATCGTCATCGACACCGAGACCGAGGACAGATCGATGCCGTCGAACAGTTGACGCATATCGAGGATCGAGTCGATCGCCACCCCGGCCATGCCGACATCACCCTGAACACGCGGGTGGTCGGAGTCATAACCCCGGTGAGTGGCCAGGTCGAAGGCAACCGACAGACCCTTCTGACCGGCGGCAAGGTTACGGCGGTAGAAGGCGTTGGAGTCCGCGGCGGTGGAGAAACCCGCGTACTGGCGGATGGTCCAGGGCTGATTGACGTACATCGTCGGGTAAGGCCCGCGGAGGAACGGCGGCTCGCCGGGGAGGCTGTGCAGTGGGTAGCCGTCGGCCACCGCCGCCTCGAGGTCGGCGCCGACGTACAGCGGTCTGACGACGATGCCCTCCGGAGTGGCCCAGTCGAGTTGTTCGGCGGCATAGCCGTTGGCGGCCGCGCCGGCGGCCACCCGGTCGGCGGCTGCTGCGGGGGTGGGCGCGGCGGGGGTTTGACCGCCGTGCAACGGAACTTCGGCGAAGCTGGGTACGGCCACCACGTCGGAACGGGTCATGGTCATGCCCCCAATCGGCTCAGCAGCGACGAGAGCGCCTCGACCGCGTCTACTTTGGCGGTGAGATAGCCGTCCGGACGCGCCTCGGCCGGGACGTCGGCCACCGCCTTCTCCGGTCCGGCCAGGTAGATCTGGTCGACGCCGGCGGCGCGGGCGGCCGCGACGATCTGGGCTACCTCGGCGGCGTAGCGGGCGTCGGTGCCGCAGATCACCGCGACGGTCGACTCCGCTGGGCTCTCCAGCCCGTCCGGACGGACGGTGCCGGGATTGATTGCCTCGATCC
Organism: Mycobacterium sp.; assembly: GCA_036782595.1. Classification (GTDB taxonomy): domain Bacteria; phylum Actinomycetota; class Actinomycetes; order Mycobacteriales; family Mycobacteriaceae; genus Mycobacterium. The sequence goes on from DAIPYT010000109.1 coordinate 7,800, forward strand.
CGCCGGAGGCCAGCAGGTTGGCGGCGAAGGTGGCCCGAATGTTGTTCTCCGCCAGGGGTCCGAGCGGCAGCAGCAGCACGCTGGGCCGGGCGCCGGTGCGCATCAGATAGGCGTCGGACCGGTCCCGCAGCGCCTCGAAGTCGGCCGCGTACCGCACTGAGGGTGCGGTGGTGTCGGCGGAAGCCGATGTGGGCAGCGGCGGTTCGGGCAGATTGGGGAACTCGTTCACACCGGTCACCGCGGTCCGGCGGTGGGCGATATCGCCGGCCCGGTGCGCCGCGACGGCCTCGATCCTGCCGGCGAGATATTCGCTGGCCTTGCGGAAACCACCACGCGATTCGAGGTCCTGGAAGTGCGACCAGCTCTGAGCGGCAAGGGTTTCGGTGAGATCCTCGACATACCAGGAGCCGCCGGCGGGGTCCCGCACCCGACCGAGGTTGGACTCCTCGAGCAGCAACAGTTGGGTGTTGCGGGCGATTCGCCGGGCGAATTCGACCCTCGTCCCGGGAAGCCCCCCGGGGATCGCGGTATCGAACGGCAGCACCTGCACGGTGTCCGCGCCACCCACGCCGGCGCCGAAGGCGGCCACCGTGGTGCGCAACATGTTCACCCACGGATCGCGTTGGGTCATCATCGGCCGCGAGGTGACCGCGTGCACAACCGCCGCACCGCTGTCCGGGTGTCCGAGCGTCTCGGCGACCCGGCCCCACAGTTGGCGTGCTGCGCGGAATTTCGCGATCGTCATGAACTGGTCGTCGTCGGCGACCAGACGGAAACTGATCTGTCCCAGTGCCTGGCCGACATCGATTCCGGCCTCGGCGAACAACCGCAGGTAGTCGGTGGCCGCCGCCACGACGGCGGCGAGCTCCCAACTCGCGTTGGCCCCGCGGTTGTGGAAGGCCGGACCGTCGATGGTGACCGCCCGAACGCCGGGGTGGCCGGCCAGGGCCGCGGTGAGGCGAAGTACATCCTCGATGGCGGCCGCCGGACGCCCGCCGAACGCGGCGGTCAACGGGTCGGCACCCAGGTCGATCGACATCTGCGCACGCATGGCGTCGTCGGCTCCGGCCACCAGGCCGACCATGGCGTCGGCGGCCGGGCCGAACTCCGGTCCGGCGTCGAGGATGATCGGGGCCAGTTCGAGATAAACGCCCTCAAGCAGGCGGTCCAGTTCCGCGGGCGCGATTGCCGTCCCATCCGTTCGCAACACCAGGGCGCTCACACCCTTGACGAGCGCGTCGAGAATCTCGGCGTTGCCTGCGGCGGGATCACCGGAAAAGCCGGGGGCCGGGAAGTCCTCGGCCACTTTCCAGCCCGCCAGGACGTCGCGGTCACTGTCGGCGCCTCGCACGAAAGGCCAGTCGCCGGGCAGCGGCGCCTCGGGGTGCCCATCCAGCGCGGTATAGAGGGCACGCACCGGGAAGCCTTCGTAAGTCGGCGAATCGAGGGTCCGCTCCGGGTGTTCGCCCAGGTCCGAGGGATCCCGCCGGCCACCCTTGACCAGCACCTCGGCAACTGCCGAGCGCCACCGGGCGCGAGCCTGCTCGAGGGCTTCCTCCGTGACTGGGGACACCGGCAGCTCCTGAATAGTCATCGCGCGGCTCGCGCCATCTGCCCCTTGAGGCTAAATGATGACCTCCCCGTACCCTTCATGACGTGACGTCGTCGATCCTGCGACGCAGCCTCGACACGCTGCGCACCGTGGGGTCGGCGATCACCGCCACCGTCCGGCAGACGAGCCGGACCCGTATCGCGGTGATGACACTGGCGGCGGCGGTCCTGGTGGCCGTCGTGCTGTTCGTTCCGCTACCGACCGCCGTCCAATTGCGGGATTGGGCGGCGTCGCTGGGGCCGTGGTTCCCGTTGGCCTTTTTCTGTGCGCACGTCGTGATGACGGTGCTGCCCATCCCCAGAACGGCCTTCACGCTGGCCGCGGGCCTGCTGTTCGGTCCGGCGCTCGGTATAGCGATCGCGGTGACGGCCAGCACCCTCAGTGCCGTGATCGCGCTGCTGCTGGTGCGGGCGCTGGGCTGGCAACTGAGCAACCTGGTCGACCACCCGCGGGTCGACTCCCTGAACGCCCGGCTGCGGGCAAGGGGGTGGCCCGCCGTGCTGTCGTTGCGGCTCATTCCGGCGGTGCCGTTCTCAGTGCTGAACTACGCCGCCGGCACGTCGTCCATCGCCGTCATGCCGTATCTCCTGGCCACCCTGGTGGGCCTGCTGCCAGGCACGTCAGCGGTGGTGATCCTCGGTGATGCGATGACCGGAAACGTCAGCCCACTGCTGGCGCTGGCGTCGGTCTGCACCGCCGCAGCCGGGCTCGCCGGCCTGGTCTACGAAACCAGGCGGTACCGGCGCGAGGGTGAACGGTGACGGATCAGATGACCCCGAAGTGGACGTGGTCATCGGGGATGTTGCAGCGATCGCGCAGAGCATCTCCCGGTCCGCGGATGGC
>DAIPYT010000110.1:0-10237 GCA_036782595.1 Mycobacterium sp.
GAACTGGCCGATGAGCTTGAGGAGAACGGCTACGTGCGGTTCACCCGCGCCGCGGCACCCTCCTAGGGGCCGCGCGTGACCGCCACAGCAGATCTCGGACTCGATGTCGAGGCGATTCGGGCCGATTTCCCGATCCTCGGTCGCGTCATGCGTGGTGGACACCGACTGGCCTATCTGGATTCCGGTGCCACCTCGCAGAAGCCGCTGCCCGTGCTGGACGCCGAACGGGAGTTTCTGACCACCTCCAACGGTGCGGTGCACCGCGGGGCGCACCAGTTGATGGAAGAGGCCACCGACGCCTTCGAGCAGGGCCGCGCCGATATCGCCGGCTTCGTCGGAGCGTCACCGCAGGAACTGGTGTTCACCAAGAACGCCACCGAGGCACTCAATCTGGTGTCATACGTGCTGGGGGACAACCGCTTCGAGAAACGCGTCGGTCCCGGTGACATCATCGTCACCACCGAACTCGAGCACCACGCCAACCTGATCCCCTGGCAGGAGTTGGCCCGCCGGAGCGGAGCCACTCTGCGCTGGTACGGCATCACCGAGGACGGACAGCTCGATCTGGACTCGCTGACCCTCGACGAGCGCGTCAAAGTCGTGGCCTTCACCCACCACTCGAACGTGACCGGCACCGGCGCCCCGGTGGCCGAACTGGTCGGTCGCGCCAAGTCGGTGGGTGCGCTGACGGTGCTGGACGCCTGTCAGTCGGTACCGCACCAGCCCGTCGACCTGCCGTCGCTGGACATCGACTTCGCCGCCTTCTCCGGGCACAAGATGCTCGGTCCCACCGGGATCGGTGCGCTGTACGGCCGCGCCGGCCTGTTGGACGCGCTGCCGCCTTTCCTCACCGGCGGGTCGATGATCGAGACCGTCACGATGGAATCCGCGACCTACGCCCAGGCCCCGCAGCGATTCGAGGCCGGAACCCAGATGATCTCGCAGGTGGTCGGATTGGCCGCGGCCGCAAGGTATCTCGACGGCATCGGCATGGCGGCCGTCCAAGCCCATGAGCACCTGCTGGTCGCCGCGACATTGGAGGGGCTGGCCGGCATCCCTCAGGTGCGCATCCTCGGTCCGACCGACCCGGCGCTGCGCCGCTCTCCGGTGGCGTTCGTCGTCGAAGGTGTGCACGCCCACGACGTCGGTCAGGTGCTCGATGATGACGGAGTGGCCGTGCGGGTGGGTCACCACTGCGCCGCACCACTGCACCGCCGCTTCGGCGTGGCCGCCACCGTGCGGGCCTCGTTCGCCGTCTACAACACCCTCGACGAGGTGGACCGGCTGATCGCCGGCGTACGTCGGGCCATCGCCTTCTTCGACCGGGGGGCGAGCACATGAGGCTCGAGCAGATGTACCAGGACGTCATCCTCGACCACTACAAGCACCCGCACCACCGTGGTCTGCGTGAGCCGTTCGCCGCCGAGGTGCACCACGTCAACCCCACCTGCGGCGACGAAGTCGCGTTGCGGGTGACGCTGTCCGACGACGGCCAGCAGGTGACCGACGTCTCCTACGACGGGCAGGGCTGTTCGATCAGCCAGGCCGCCACCTCGGTTCTGACCGACCAGGTGATCGGCCAGAGCGTGGGCGATGCCCTCAAGACCGTGGAGGCGTTCAACGAGATGATCACCTCGCGCGGGAACATCGCCGGTGACGAGGAACTGCTCGGGGACGGCATCGCCTTCGCCGGGGTGTCGAAGTACCCGGCGCGGGTCAAATGCGCACTGCTCGGCTGGCTGGCGTTCAAAGACGCCGTCGCCCGGGCATCCGGACAGATGGAGGAGAAGAGATGACCGTTTCTGCGGAGTTCCTGGCCGACCTGGAAGAGGCCATGCGGGATGTGGTCGACCCCGAGTTGGGCATCAACGTCGTCGACCTGGGTCTGGTCTACGGACTCAACGTGGAGAAGGCCCCGGCGAAGGAGGGTGAGGAGAACCCGGCCACCGTCGCCGTCATCGACATGACGCTCACCTCCCCGGCCTGCCCGCTCACCGACGTCATCGAGGATCAGACCGTCAACGCCCTTGTCGGCTCCGGTCTGGTCAACGAGATCAAGATCAACTGGGTGTGGAACCCGCCGTGGGGGCCGGACAAGATCACCGACGACGGCCGCGAACAACTGCGGGCCCTGGGCTTCACCGTCTAGCCTCGGCGGAATGCAGACTCCTCCCGACTCGGACTCCGACTCGGAGCCGATCGAGCGGCTGGGAGGTATCGGGCCCAACTGGTTCGCCTCGGTGATGGGCACCGGGATCGTGGCCAACGCCGGTGCCACGCTGCCAGTGAATCTGCCGGGGCTGCATACGTTTACCCGCATCGTCTGGGTGGTTGCCGCGCTGATGCTGACCGCACTGGTCGTCATCGTCGGCGGTCACTGGCTGCGTCACCCGACGGTGGCCCGCGGTCACGCCCGCAATCCGCAGATGGCCCATTTCTACGGAGCCGCACCGATGGCCATGATGACCGTCGGAATGGGTGCGCTCCTGGTGGGCCACGACCTGATCGGTGAATCGGCTGCGGTGGGCCTGAGTTGGGCGCTCTGGGTGGCCGGCACCATCGGGGGCCTGTTCACCGCGGTGAGCATCCCGTACCTGATGTTCACCCAGCACGACGTCGCACCCGATGCCGCCTTCGGCGGTTGGTTGATGCCGATCGTCCCGCCGATGGTGTCCGCCGCGGCGGGTGCGCTGCTGATCCCACACACCCCGGCCGGGGTCTGGCGGGCGACCCTGCTCTACGGCTGCTGGGCGATGTTCGGGCTGTCGCTGGTGGCAGCGTTCATCATCATCTCGATGATCTGGAGTCGGCTGGCGCTCTACGGCACCTCCGGTACGGCGCGGGTCCCCACCCTCTGGATCGTGCTGGGCCCGCTGGGGCAGTCCGTCACCGCGGCCGGTCTGCTCGGCCGCAACGCGGCATCCGCTGTCGACCCGCCGATCGCCGAGGCGATGGACACCTTCTCGATTCTCTACGGCGTCCCGGTGTGGGGCTTCGCTGTTTTATGGATCGCGCTGGCCACTTCGCTGACGGTGCGGACGCTGCGGCGCGGCATGCCGTTTGCCCTGACTTGGTGGAGCCTGACCTTCCCGGTCGGCACCTTCGTGACCGGCACCACCCAGTTGGCCGCCCACACCGGCCTTCCGGCCTTCCGGGTCGCCGCCTGCATCGCCTATGCGGGCTTGCTGAGTACCTGGCTACTGGTGGCGATCCGCACCACCCGCGGAACCCTGCGGGGGACGCTGCTGAGCCCGCCGGCCAATCCCGCGCCGATTCGGGCTCGTAAGGACCCGGTGGTTTAGGGAACAGATCGGCGGCCTCGGGCGTTGGCCGTTTCATGGCTACCCGTGACCTCACCGCGCAGGACTTCAACGACACCATCAACGGCAACGACATCGTGCTGGTCGACTTCTGGGCGTCCTGGTGCGGTCCGTGCCGTGCCTTCGCCCCGACCTTCACCAAGTCCTCCGAGGCCAACCCCGACATCGTGTACGGCAAGGTCGACACCGAGGCGCAGGAGGAACTCGCCGCGGCGGCCGAGATCCGCGCCATTCCGACCCTGATGGCCTTCAAGAAAGGCCAATTGGTGTTCAACCAGGCGGGCGCCTTGCCGCCGGCGGCACTGGAGGACCTGATCAAGCAGTTGCGCGAGTTCGACGTCGAGGACGCCGTCGCCCAGCAGTCGCCGACGACGGACCTGTAATCACCCGGCACGCGATAGCGTGCAACGGTGCAGCGTGACTCCGGTTCCCAACCATTCGTCCTCCTCGACCGTCCCCAACCCCAGGTCGCCCTGGTCACCCTGAACCGACCTGAGCGGATGAACTCGATGGCGTTCGACGTCATGGTCCCGCTGCGGGATGTGCTGGCCGAACTGACCCACGACAACGACGTCCGCGTCGTGGTGCTCACCGGTGCCGGCCGGGGATTCTCCTCCGGCGCCGACCACAAGTCGGCCGGCTCGGTACCGCACGTGCAGGGTCTGACCCGGCCCACCTACGCGCTGCGGTCGATGGAGATTCTCGACGAGGTCATCCTGGCCATGCGCCGCCTGCACCAGCCGATCATCGCCGCGGTCAACGGCGCGGCGATCGGGGGCGGGCTGTGCCTGGCGCTGGCCGCCGATATCCGGGTGGCCGCCTCCGACGCGTACTTCCGCGCCGCCGGTATCAACAACGGCCTGACCGCCAGTGAACTGGGTCTGAGCTACCTGCTGCCGCGCGCCATCGGCAGCTCACGGGCCTTCGAGATCATGCTGACCGGCCGCGACGTCGACGCCGCCGAGGCCGAGCGGATCGGCCTGGTGTCCCGCCAGGTGCCGGCCGCGGAACTGCTTCCGACCTGCCTGGAGATGGCCGCGCGCATCGCCGCCTTCTCCCGGCCCGGTACCGAACTGACCAAGCGGACGCTGTGGACGGGGTTGGACGCCAGTACCCTGGAGGGGCATATGCAGGCCGAGGGCCTCGGGCAGCTCTACGTGCGCCTGCTCACCGCGAACTTCGAAGAGGCGGTCGCCGCGCGCAGCGAGAATCGGGCCCCGGTCTTCACCGACGAGAAATAGAGAAGCAGGAGAGCGCGCAGGTGATCACCGCAACGGACCTCGAGGTCCGCGCCGGCGCGCGCACTCTGCTTCTGGCCGAGGGGCCCGCCTTGCGCGTCCAACCGGGGGACCGGATCGGTCTGGTCGGCCGCAACGGCGCCGGCAAGACCACCACCATGCGCATCCTGGCGGGGGAGGGCGACCCCTACGCCGGCACCCTGACCCGCACCGGTGAGGTCGGCTACCTGCCCCAGGACCCCCGCGAGGGCGACCTCGACGTGCTGGCCCGCGACCGGGTGCTGTCCGCCCGTGGCTTGGACTCCTTGCTGGCCGACCTGGAGAAGCAGCAGGTCCTGATGGCCGAGGTGGTCGACGAGTCCGAACGCGACAGGGCGGTGCGCCGCTACGGGCAACTCGAGGAACGGTTCAGCGCTCTGGGCGGGTACGCCGCCGAGAGTGAGGCCGGGCGGATCTGCGCGAGTCTGGGTCTGCCGGACCGGGTGCTGACGCAGTCGTTGCGCACTCTTTCGGGCGGGCAACGCCGCCGGGTCGAATTGGCCCGAATCCTCTTCGCGGCCAGTGAGTCCGGTGCCGGCTCGTCGACCACGTTGCTGCTCGACGAGCCGACGAACCACCTCGACGCCGACTCCATCACCTGGCTGCGTGACTTCCTGAAGAACTACAGCGGCGGCCTGGTGATCATCAGCCACGATGTCGGACTGCTGGCCGAGGTGGTCAACCGGGTGTGGTTCCTCGACGCCGTGCGCGGTGAAGCCGACGTCTACAACATGGGCTGGCAGAAGTACCTCGACGCCCGCGCCACCGACGAGCAGCGCCGCCGCCGGGAGCGCGCCAACGCCGAGAAGAAGGCGTCGGCGCTGCGGACCCAGGCCGCCAAGCTTGGCGCCAAGGCCACCAAAGCTGTTGCGGCACAGAACATGTTGCGCCGCGCCGAACGCATGATCGCCGAACTCGACGCCGAGCGGGTGGCCGACAAGGTCGCCAAGATCCGGTTCCCGACACCGGCGCCATGCGGAAAGACCCCGCTGATGGCCAGTGGGCTGACCAAGAACTACGGATCACTCGAGGTGTTCACCGGGGTCGATCTGGCGATCGACCGGGGATCTCGGGTGGTGGTGCTGGGCCTCAACGGAGCCGGCAAGACCACGCTGCTGCGGGTGCTCGCCGGAGCCGAGACCCCCGACGCCGGCACGATCGATCCCGGACACGGGTGCAAGGTCGGTTATTTCGCCCAGGAACACGACACCCTCGACAACAACGCCACCGTCTGGGAGAACATCCGCCACGCCGCACCCGACACCGGCGAACAGGACCTGCGCGGACTGCTCGGTGCGTTCATGTTCACCGGCCCCCAACTCGACCAACCGGCCGGGACGCTGTCCGGCGGCGAGAAGACCCGACTGGCGCTGGCCGGACTGGTGGCCTCCACCGCCAACGTCCTGTTGCTCGACGAGCCCACCAACAACCTGGATCCGGCCTCCCGTGAGCAGGTGCTCGACGCGTTGCGCAGCTACGTCGGGGCGGTGGTCCTGGTGACCCATGACCCGGGCGCGGCTGAAGCCCTCGAACCGCAGCGCGTCGTTCTTCTGCCCGACGGCACCGAGGACCACTGGTCTGAGGACTACGCCGGTCTCATCGAGCTCGCCTGACGCCGAGCATGCTCGCCCGGTCGTCGGCCCGCACCCGCATCCTGGCGTGGGTGCTGCTGCTGATCCTGGCGGCCCTGGCCATCGTCACCTTCGTGACCTGGCGCCTGCTGGTTCAAGCGGTCGACCAGCGCATGGACGCCGCGCTGGAGTCCGAGGTCGCCGAGTTCGACGAGCTCACCCTGGCAGGGGTCAACCGCACCACTGGCCAACCGTTCCCCAGCGTCGAGGAGATGATCAGCGATGCCATCGTCTACCGGGCCGCACGGCCCAACGAATACTTCCTGGGCTACGTCGACGGCACGTTCTACAACCAGTGCGAGTGCACCGCCGCCGAGCGGGCGACCGGCCATGACGCAACCACCATCGCCCTGGCCGACGACCAGGGTTTCACCGCGCTGGTCGGGTCGGTCACCGAACCGACTGTCGGGCGTTTCCGGCAGTCCGCGCTGGGCGAGATCCGCTACCGCGCGGTGCCGGTCCGGCTCGACGGGGACCCGTCGACGGGCGTCATCGTCGCCGCGTTCCTGGCCGACGCCGAACGGGCCAACGCCGACGCAGTCGCACGCCTGATGCTCGGCGTCGGAGCGGGCACCCTGCTGTTGGCCACGGCGGGTGCCTGGCTGGCCGCCGGCCGGATCCTGCGGCCGCTGCACGACGTCGCCGAAACGGCCCGTGGCATCACTGATTCCGATCTCTCCCAACGAATCCCGTCGCGGACCGACAACCGCGGCGACGATCTGCAGGACTTGATCCGCACCGTCAACAGCATGCTCGACCGGGTGGAATCCGGCGTCTCGGCGCAGCGCCGCTTCATCGACGACGCCGGCCATGAACTGCGCACCCCGATCACCATCGTGCGCGGACACCTGGAACTGCTCGACCCCAACGACCCGGCCGATATCCGCGACACCCTTGCACTGGCGGACGACGAGTTGGAACGGATGAACCGAATGGTGTCGGATCTGCTCCTGCTGGCCCGATCCGAGCAGCCGACTTTCGTCCAGCCTCGGCCCGTCGACGTCGATCTGCTGACCCACGACATCCTCGATCACGTGATCCACCTCGGCGACCGGGAGTTCAGCCTTGACGCGGCGGCCGAGGTCACCTGCAAGCTCGATCCGCAACGCATCACCCAGGCGATGGTGGCGTTGTGCGACAACGCCTGTCACTACAGCGCCCCCGGTGACCGCATCAGCATCGGTTCACAGGTGGCCGAAGGCTGGCTGCGGTTCTGGGTCGCCGACACCGGCCCGGGTGTCAGCGCCGGGGATCAGGCCCGCATCTTCGAGCGCTTCTCGAGGGGCAGTGCCGGAGGCCGTCGGTCCGAGGGCGCCGGACTTGGCCTGAGCATCGTCTCGGCGATCGCCGCCGCGCACGGGGGCCGGGTCGAACTGGACAGCACGCCCGGCCACGGTGCCAGGTTCACCATCGTCATACCCGTCGTCATACCCGCCGTCACACCCGCCGTCAGACCCGCCGTCGTCACCCCGCAGGGAGAGTCATGGCACGAGTCCTGATCGCAGTCATCCTCACCGGTTCAGCACTCGACCGTCAGCTGCCAATCCAATGAATCCGCGGAGCCAGAAAGCACCGGCTGCCAGTGCGAATGCGATGAACCCGAGCGAGATTCCGGGGCCGGCCCAGGCCATCGCCATGCTCGTCACCGCCGCGGAGAGGAAAGCCGCCAGGTGCTTGGCGCACTGAGCCAGGCCAGTCACCACCCCACGCGCATTCTCCGGGGCATCAGCCTGCAGCAGTGAACCGGTCACCGCGAACATGGTGGTCATCGCGCCTTCTGCCAGCGTGACCGTCACGAACACCGCCGCCAGCCACGCGGCCGTAGGGGTACCGCCGGCCACGAACAGCGCCTGCACCGCGAGCACTGCGACCAGCAGAGCGGCCGCGCGCCGCAGCAGTCGCGCCGGGCACATGCGGTTCCAGACGATCGTCACCCAACTCGTGCCGACCAGCGCGCCCACCCCGCCGGCCAGGGCGATCAGCCACAGGTAGTGCACCGCCGAGGTCGCCACCGTGATGGCAGGGGTCAGCATGCCGACGGGAAGCGCCAGCGCCAGGATGACGTCGGTGCGGGTGGCCTGGGCCAGCCGGGGGCTGGTGCGTACCGTCGACACCGCATCGAGTAGCGATCCGGGTTTCCTACCGGTTGACATCGGTTCGCGCAGAACAGATCCCAAGCCCAAAGCCAATGCGGCGAGCAGCGGCAGGAACCCCGCCGCGCAGGCGAGCAGCATGCTACCGGTGTGTCCGAGGGCGACCGCCGCACCGCCGACCAGCGCACCGAGCAAGGCTCCGGCGCGGGCCAGCCAGTCGTCGAGAATGGCCGCGTCGCGGGCGGCGCCGGCGGGAACCAGGCAGGCTTGGAAGTGCTGCCACGACGGACGGAGCAAAGCCATTCCAAGGCCGTCGCCGGCGGCCAGGGCGACCACCGCGGCGGGGCTCAAGGTTCCACTCACGGCCAGGACACCACCGATCAGCATCGGCAGAGCCCTGGCCGTGAGTGCCACCGCGAAGGTGGGTCGCGCAGGCGTCCGGTCGACCAGCATTCCCGCCGGGATCACCGCGGCGGCGAAGGCCAGTGACATCGCGGCGAAGGCCCAGCCGATTCCGATGACCCCGCCGCCGGTGGAGTCAACGCTGCCGACCCGTAGTACGAGGTTGGCGGAGGCGGCGATCTCCACCGGCAGCCCGGCGCACAGCAGCAGTGCCAGCGCGCGGTGCGCGCTCACCGAATGCCACGCGGCGCCGGCGGTCACCGTCATGATCGGGCGCACGCCCTGAAGGGCATCTGCCGGATGGCGTCGAGCACCCGCTCGACCCCGTGCTCCAAGGGGGCGACGACGGGCCGCCCCAGGCGGCTCTCCAGTCGGGCGCATTCGGCGTCGACCGAGACCGGGTCCATACCCTGGGTGTTGATGGTGACGGCGCAGACCGGCCGGTCGAATCGCTCCAGCAGCGAGACCTCGTCGATGATGTCGGGAATCCGGTATCCGCGGTCCTCGAGGCCGTCGAAGTAGACCCGCGCCGGGCTGTGCTGGAGCACGATCGCGTGCGCGTCACCGGCGATCAGGATGCCGCGCGAGCCGGCGCCGCTGCCGGCCGGATTGCGCAGCGCGGACTGGCCTTCCAGCACCATGACGTCAGGATCCGGCCCGGCCGCGCAGGCCAGCATGGCGCGTTCCAGTTCGCCGGCGATGAAGTCGCTGGGCAGCGAGTCCAGCACGATGCCGTATTGGCTGCCCTGCATCCAGCCGGTCTGGCCGGTGTGGATCATCTCCGCCGAGGTTCCCGTCTCGCGCAGGGCCGCGACCAACAGCCGCGACGTGGTGCGCTTGCCGACCATGCAGTCGGTCCCGAGCACCGCGACCCGGGTGGCGCGCAGGTCGGCGACCTCGCCGGTCCAATACCGCAGCGGCCGGTCACTCGGGGGCTTGCGGACGTCGGTGATCGTTGCGCCGAGTTTGCCGGCCAGCGGGGCGATCACCGGGTCGTCGCACAGGAAGTCGTGCAACCCGCTGACGATGTCGAAGCCATGGTGCAGGGCTTGGACGAGCTCGGCGTGCAGTTCCGGGGTCAGCCGGCCGCCGTGCGGGGCCACCCCGAGGATGGCGGCCGGTCGGTTCTGCCCGGTCAGCATCCGGGCGCCGGCCAGATCGGCGACGACGCGGATGCCGGAGGGGCGCTCGCCGAGTAGGACGCCGGCGTCGGACCCCGAACAGCTGGAGTCCACCACCGCGCGGATGTCGAAGCGGCTGCTGCCGCGAACCAAGCCGTGCGCCACCTTGGCGCGCGGAGTCCTGAAGGCCCCCTCGGCGAGGATGACCGCACGTTGCGGGGCGATCGTCGTGTCGGCCTGGTTGGCGGCCGGAAGCTTGCCGAACGCCTTGGCCAGCGACGGAAGCTGTTGGAAGAGCGTGCTCATGTCAGAAGTCCCTTTCAGGATCCAGTGGTCTGGGGGGGTCTGGGGCAGTGACAGGGGGATTAGTCGGCGACGATCCAGACCATGTCC
>DAIPYT010000111.1:0-10182 GCA_036782595.1 Mycobacterium sp.
TCCCATGGACAACGCCCCGATCTACAACGTCCGCCGCTACCGGTAGCGATCCGGAAGGTGATGGTCAGCCGGAGAAAAATCACAAAAAAGTGCCCCCGGCATGATTCGAACATGCGACACCGGCTTTAGGAGAGCCGTGCTCTATCCCCTGAGCTACGAGGGCGGGGCAGTTGTGCAGCTTACCGCTTTGACCGCCCGGTACCCGCGGTGGTCGAGCTCAGCGACTGCCCTCCGGGGCGCAGAGTGCGATCAGGTAATTGTGGCCCCGTTCGGGAGCGGAGCGTGGATAGTGCTTGCGGATCCAGCTAGCCATCCGGCCGGGGCTTATCGTCGTCGTTGAGACAGTGCGGTTCATCCGCATCACCGCCTTTCGCCATCTGTCGTGCAGTGTGATCTCTTCAGCGCAGCGCCTTGATGACCTCTGCGAAGTATTTGCCATGATAGTCCTGAACGGTGAAATAAGTCAGTCCATACATTTCACGGTGATCCACCAGTGTGTCGGCGATCTGTCGCGGCGAACCACGCAGAACGCTGGGCATCGTCAATATTTCCTCGTCGGAGCGGCCCGGAGCGTAAGCGCGGGTGAGCGTCAGGTCCGGGACGCCGGATGAATCGGTGGGCACTGCCGTGATCGCAAGATTGAGTTCCAACGCATCGAATCGATCTCCGGCGGCATTGCGCACGAACGCAATTCGCTCGGCGAGGGGATCCACCGCGCGTGAGTCGCCAGCACTGAAGCCGATGATGTCGGCGCGTTTCGCGGCCATGGTCAGCACGCGGTCACCGTTACCGGCGATCAAGAGCGGAACGTCGGGAGTGACGCTCTTGAGATAGTCGACGGTGTTGTTCAGGTGTGCGACGCGCTGCGCCGCGCTGGGATACGGGATGCCGGCAGCGTCGAATTCCTCACGCACGTAACCGGTCCCCAGGCCCAACTCCAGTCGTCCGTCGCACAGCACGTCGACATCGCCGACATCACGCGCGAGCAGCGCGGGTCGATAGAACGCGGCGTTGAGAACGTAAGTCCCGACGCGGATCCCGGGGGCGGCATCAGCGGCCGCCACCATTGCCGGAAACGGTGCCGGCGCACCCAGGTGGTCGGGAAAATGCACGACGTCATAGCCCAGGTCGGCGAACTGGCGCACCTTGTCGCGCAGTCGCGCCGCGGACCTGATCGAGCGCAATCCGATCCCGAACCGGAACTGCTTGGCCATTGGCGCCATGTTAGGCGGTGCTGGCCGGCGACGCTGCCGAGATGCTCAGATGAGCGGCAGTTCGGCGATCACCTTGCCGGTCGGCTGGATTGACCCGCCGTCGGGTTCCACTGTGAACGCCAATTTCGTTGAGGGGCCGAGGTTTTCCAGCACCGCGGTGGTCGACGGTGCGACCGCAGCGGCATCCATCGTGCCCGCCGATGATGCGCCGGAAGGGCTCACCAGCCACATCTGGTAGACGGTGCCCGGCGACGGCGGGGGCACGTCGTTCATCACCAGTACGCCCGCGTTGCGGTTCCGGGAGAACACCACGGTTGCCTTCCCGCCGGCCGGGATCGCGCCGGAGACGGTGTGGACATCCGGGGCGGAGAACACCTGCTGCGCGGTGGACTGCGGTGGAGGCGGAGCGGGCCGTACCGCCAGGCCGATGCCGATCGCGGTCAGTCCGATCGTCAGCGCCGCAGCCGCCGAGAGCACGGTTGTACGCCAGCGCCCCGGTGACCGGGACGCCGACGGCAGGGTGCGGACATTGTCGGCGGCGATCGCGGACATCAGTCGGTCGCGCAGTTCCGCCGGGGGCTCCTCGGCGTTCGCCGCCGAGACCACCGCCATGGTTTCGCGTACCGCGCGAACCTCGTCGTAGAAGGCGTCCGCGGCGGGAAGGCCCGCGGCTGTCAGCCTGCTCTCGATATCGTCGCGCTCGACATCGGACACCGCGTGCAGGGCGTAGGGGACCGCCAGTTCCAGCAGGTCCCCGCCGAAGTCGTCGTGTGTTTGAGTCATCGCCGCACCCTCACCGCACACCCAGGCAGTTACGCAGGCCGCGCATCGCGTCGCGCATCCGCGACTTGACGGTGGCCAGATTCGCCGAAAGCCGTTCCGAGACCTGCACGTAGGTCATTCCCTGGTAGTAGGCGAGTTCGATGCACTCGCGCTGTATGTCGGTCAGGCCGTCGAGGCACGCCGCAACGCGACGCCGTTCCTCACCGGAGATCACCGCATCGGTGACGTTGTCGGTCTCCCGCTCGACGTTCGACGCGCCGTAGCGGGAGTCACGCTGGGACGCCGACTGCTCGGCCCGTACCCGGTCCACCGCCCGGCGATGGGCCAGGGTCAGCATCCAGGCGAGCGCACTTCCGGAGGCGGGGTCGTAGCTTTCGGCCGTTCGCCACACCTGAAGGTAGACGTCCTGGGTGGTTTCCTCGCTGTAGCCGCGGTCACGAAGGACGCGGCAGACCATGCCGTAGACGCGTGACCGGGTGGCGTCGTACAACTCGGCGAATGCGGCCGAGTCGTGGTGTGCGACTCTGCGCAACAGCACGTCGAGGTCGGGAGTGCTCACCGGCCGGAGCCCCGGGAATTCGGTTCCATCGATGGGAAGCGTAACTGGACGGTCCAGCAACCGGGTCACGACATTGCCCAGGAGTGGTTCTTTGCCCTCCATCCGACGGCCGGCGACGGGAGAGTCCGGCGCGTGGCCCGCTCGCCGAGTACCGCGCGAGGCTCCGGCGGCAGTCCCCGCCAGCGCAGCACCATGCATTGCAACCGCATGCTCAAGCGGGCGAACTGCGGTGCCAGCGGATTGGTCACCTGCATGAGCAGCACCTGGCCGACGCTTGCCGTGCGGCGCGACCCGCGCCAGGTCGCGACCAGGGCCGCGTGGTTGTTGCGATGCAGCGAGATCGCGATGTCGAGATCCTCCGCGGGTCGCGGGACCCGAACCAGGAAGTAGCCGTCGTCGCCGGCGAAGGGAGCGTCGGTGAGTCCCTCGGCGACGGCGGCGGGTCCGTCCTCGGCTGCGGGCAGCAGGAAGGCGCGACGTTCTCCTCGGACGTTCTGGACCTCGGCGATCACGCAACGGGTCGTCCCGGCCGCATCCTGGCACCAGAACAGGCTCAGCGGGCTGAATGCGCGGCCGAGGACGCGGGGCATCACCAGGGCGGTGACGCGCCCGCCCGGGATGAACACGCCATGCCGCGCGAGGAAAGCGTCAACCCGCTGCCGCAGGGTGTCGCCCTGCGCGCCGTCGAGGTGGTCGGTCGCATCGAAGCGGGCGAACGGGCGTACCCATCGGGGAAGCTGGGGCAGGTCGTCGACGTCGACGTACCAGCTGTAGCTGCGGTGCTCGGCGTAGTGCTGTACCGGAGATCGGTGCAGGTGGGTCACTCGGATCGGGTACAGACCGCCGGTGACCTCGGTCGTCAGCCCGGTATCCGGCGCGGCAAGAGTTGTGGTCTCCACACCCGACATTCGGAGCAGACCCCGGCTTGGATGGGTCTGTGACGCAGATCTCTCCCGGCCCTCAGGTGACGGTGAGGTAGATCAGAGCCGCGTTCAGGACGGTGATGAGTGCCGTGACCAACCAGGCCAGCGCCGAGGTCAGCGGGTGGTTGGCGTCGGCGCCCATCAGAGTGCGGTCGCTCGTCAGCCGAGCCAGCGGCACCAGGGCGAAGGGGATGCCGAATGACAGCACCACCTGGGAGAGCACCAGCGCGCGGGTGGGGTCGACCCCGCTGGCCAACACCAGCAGCGCCGGAATCAGGGTGACCAGCCGACGGACCAGCAAGGGAAAAGTCTTTCGCAGCAGGCCCTGCATGATCATCGCGCCGGCGTACGCGCCGACCGACGTCGAGGCCAGTCCGGAGGCCAGCAGGCCGATGGCGAACAGAAGGGCCGCCCCGCCGCCGAGTGCGTCCCCGACCGCGGCATGCGCACCCTCGATGGTGTCGGTCCCCGCCACTCCCTGCAGGTTGGTCGCGGCTACCAGTAGGAGGGCGAGGTTGACCGTGCCGGCCACCAGCATCGCCAGGGCGACGTCCCAGCGCGTCGCGCGGAGCAGCACAGCGCGGTCCCGGCCGGCGGGCGGGTGGCCGTGCCGGTCTCTGGCCAGGCCGGAATGCAGATACACCGCGTGCGGCATGACGGTGGCGCCCAACATGGCGGTAGCCAGCAACACACTGTCGGGGCCGTCGAACCGGGGGATCAGCCCACCCGCCACCTGCGCCGGCGGCGGTGGATTGACCACCAGGCTGGCCAGGAATCCGATCGCGATGATCATCAGCAGGCCGGTGATCACCCTCTCGAAAACCCGTTGTCCGCGGCGGTCCCCGATGGTCAGAAGCACCAGCGAGACCACTCCCGTGATCACACCGCCCAACACCAGGGGGAGTCCGAACAGCAGGTGCAGCGCCAATGCGCCACCGATGATTTCGGCGACATCGGTGGCGATGGCGACCAGTTCCGCCTGCATCCAGTAGGCGATCCGGCGTGGTGTGCCGGCGCGGTCTCGCACCGATTCGGGCAGCGTGCTGCCGGTGACCAGTCCTAGTTTCGCGCTGAGGTACTGCACCAGTCCGGCCATCACGTTGGCGACGACGATCACCCACACCAGCAGGAAGCCGAAGCGTGACCCCGCGCTGACATTGGCCGCGATGTTCCCCGGGTCGACGTAGGCGATCGCGGCGACGAACGCCGGGCCGAGCAGCGCCAAGCCCGGTTTTACCGGAAGACGGCTTTCACCGGGCAAACGACTGTGCTCCGGGATCAAAACCCGAGCCAGATGCCGCCGCCGGCGACGCCGAAGACCGGCATGCCCAGTGTTCCGAATCCCCAGCCGGCGCCGGGATTGGTGAACGCGGGGTTGGGCGTGGTCGTGATTGCGATGTGTCCGGGACCGCGATTGCAAATCCGGGTGCTGACGCCGACGTCGGTGCATTCGGGGCCGGCGTTCGCCCACGGAGCCAGAAAGACGCAGGCGGTGAGGCCGAGGGCTGCTGCGAGGGCCCGGGAAACGTGCTTGGGCCCTGTCGCCCGCCGTGTCGCCCGCCCTGTCGCCCGCCCTGTCGCCATAGCGTCCTCCCTATCGCTAAGGATCCCTGAGGATCCCTAAGGCGCAGCGTACAAGCCCTTCCCGGTCACCAGCGGAAGATCCAGGGTGGTGCAGATCCCCGGTGCAGCCGCCACCACCGCCGGGATCGCGTTGACGATGCGCGTGGCGGTGGCCAGCACCCCGGCATGATTGTGGTCGCCGTTGGGGCTCGACAGACACAAGTCCAGTGCGTAACACGGTTCGCCGGTGATCTCGATGCGGTAGTTGCCGCCAGGCTGTGCGGGCTGCGGCCATTGGGGGCACAGGTCGTCACGCAACCGGGTGATGTGTTCGAGAACCACCGCCGGTGCCCCGTTCACCAGACCGATCACCTCGAATCGCAGCGCCGCCGCGGTGCCCTTGGCGATGTGGCCTGAGGAGATGTCGAAGTCCTCCGGCGCGGGTTCACGGACGTACATCTCCTCCAGGCCGTCGAGTTCCACGCCGAGACCGGCGGCGAGTTGCCGAACCACCGAGCCCCAGCCGATGCTGAGCACCCCGGGCTGCAGCAGCATCGGGATCTCATCCATCGGCTTGCCGAATCCCATCACGTCGAACATCACCGTCGCGCTGTCATAGGTCGCGTAATTGACGATCTCCATGCAGCGCACCTGCTCGATGCTCTGGCAGGTGCCCATCAACGCCAGCGGGACGAGGTCATTGGCGAAACCGGGGTCGATGCCGTTGACGAACAGGCTCGACTTCCCTTGCTGGGCAGCCTCTTCGATCGGGGTGATCATCTCCTCGGGGATCACCTGCCACGGCCACTGCAGAAAGACCGGGCCGCTGCCGACGACGTTGACGCCGGCGGCCAGGATGCGCCGGTAATCCTCCAGCGCCTCCATCAGCCGGTTGTCGGCCATCGCGTTGTAGACCGCGCACTCCGGTTTGGTCGCCAGCACCGCGTCGAGGTCTGTGGTCGCCAGGATGCCGGTGGCGGTGTCGAGGCCGACGAGTTCGGCCGCGTCCTTGCCGGCCTTGCTTTCCGAGGACACCCACACCGCGGTGAGTTCATAGTCCGGATTGGCGATGAGCGACCGCAGGGCGTGCGCGCCGACGTTGCCGGTACCGATTTGTGCAACACGGATGGGCCGTCGTGTGTTCATTCCAGCATTCCTTCACAGGTCGGGTCAGAGGTCGGGGATGGGCAGGTCGAGATTGGGAACGATCAATCCGCCGTCGACCTCGAGCATCTTGCCGGTCAGGAAACTGCCGGCCGGCGAAGCGAGATACACGGCTGCTGCGGCGATGTCGGCCGGCTCACCGAGCCGGCGCATCGGGGTGGCCTTCTCCATGGGTTTACGCAGAGCGTCGTTGGACGCCACGATTTCCAGGGCCGAGGTCATGATCGAGCCCGGGGCGATGGCGTTGACCCGGACTCGTGGGCACAGATCCAGTGCGGTGAGCCGGGTGTAGTGCGCCAAAGCGGCTTTGGCTGTGCTGTAGGCGGCGAAGCCGCGTCCGGCCAGCCGCCCCATCGTCGAGCTGATGTTGATGATGTTGCCGCCACCGGAATGCTCCAGCATCAACGGCACAGCGGCGACGGTGAGTGCGTGCGCGGTCAGCACGTTGAAGGTGAACGCGTCGCGCATCTCTTTGACGGTGGTGGTCATCAGCGCGTTGGGCATGCTGCCGCCGACGTTGTTGACGACCACGTCCAGACGGCCGAAGGCCGCGACGGCCGCTGCGGCCAGTTCGGCGGTCTTCTCGGGCTGGGCGAGGTCGGCGACGACTATGTGCGCACGCCGGCCGGTCGCCTCGACTTGCGCGGCGACCGCCTCCAGATCGGATTGTGTTCTGGAGGCGATGAGGACGTCGGCTCCGACTTCGGCGAACGCGACCGCGATCGCGGCTCCGAGGCCGCGCCCGGCCCCGGTCACTACGGCTACTTGTCCGTCCAGACGGAACATGTCCAGGATCACGCGGTGCCTCTTCCCTTGTCAGCGATCACCGTAACAAGGTGTCGGGTTCGATTGAAGCCCGATATCGAACGTTTCTATAACACGTTCTACTTCTTGGCAGGGGTCTTCCGTGCGGCGGCTTTGGCCGGTGCCTTCTTCGCCGCGGCTTTGGCCGGAGCCTTCTGTGCGGCGGCTTTGACGGGACCCTTTTTCGCGGGTGCCGCTGGCGGCTCGGGTTGAGCCCGGCCTTCCCTCTCCTCACGCCGACGCCGCACACTGGCCTCGAGTTTGGCCAGCAGGTCGGAGACATCGTCGGTCTCGTCGAGTTTCGCCGGGGCTTCGGCGGTGGCGAAGGCCTCCCCGCCGGACAGCTTGGCCTCGACGAGTTCCTGCAACTGTTCCTGGTAGGTGTCGGTGTACTGCTCGGGATGGAAGTCGTCTGTCATCGACTCGACCACCTGGCCGGCCATCTTCAACTCGGGCGCGCGGACTTCGACGTCGCCGTCCAGCGACGGGAAGTCGGGGTCCCGTATCTCGTCGGGCCACAGCAGCGTGTGGACGACCATCACTTTGCGTTTGGAGAAATCCTTGACCCGCAACGCAGCCAATCGCGTCTTGCTGCGCAAGGCGAAGTGGACGATCGCGACCCGATCAGTCTCACTGAGCGCTTTGGCAAGCAGTACATACGATTTCGGGGATTTCCCGTCGGGCTCCAGGTAGTAACTCTTGTCGTACATCAACGGGTCGATGTCAGTGGCCGGGACGAACTCCAGCACGTTGATCTCGTGGCTGCGTTCCTCGGGCAGGGTGGCGATGTCCTCGTCGGTGATCACCACTGTCTGACCGGTGTCGGACTCGTAGGCCTTGGCGATATCGCGGTATTCGACCACCTCGCCGCATTCGCTGCAGACCCGCCGGTACTGGATGCGGCCGTTGTCCTTGGCGTGCACCTGGTGGAACTTCAGGTCATGGTCCTCAGTGGCGCTATACACCTTCACCGGGACATTGACGAGCCCGAAAGCGACGGAGCCCTTCCAGATGGAACGCATGGGATCAGTATGCCCAGGAATTGCCGGGATTTAGCCGAGTGGAAGGTTTTGCGGGGTCAGACCCAACGGCAGAACCGTAGGCAGGTTGCGCGGGGTCAGCCCCAGGGGAAGTAGTAGCGGCAGGTTGGTCGGAGTCAGTCCCGGCGGCATGCCGGGGTTGGCTCCGGGGAAGTTGCCCAACGCGATGTTGCGGCCCCCTGCTCGTCCGATGAACACGTCGGTTGTGCATTCGCCGGTCGGGCTGACCTGGCCACTGCTGCACTCCGGGTCCAGATTCTGCGGGTCGGCCAGGGCCGCGGGCGCTCCGGCGAGTGCTGTCGCCGCCAGTGTCACTGCCAGCATCCGGATCATCGTCTCACCGTATCAAGTGGGTAATACCCTGGGAATGGTGGTGAAGGACGTGTGGCCGCCGGGTGCGACCGGCACAGCGATGGTGACGCTGACCAACCCCGACAAGGTGCTCTACCCAGCCACCGGAACCACCAAGGCGGAGGTGTTCGGCTACTACACCGGCGTCGCCGAGGTGATGCTGCCGCACATCGCCGGACGCCCGGCCACCCGCAAGCGGTGGCCCAACGGAGTGGACGGCACGGAGTTCTTCGAGAAGGAACTGGCCAAGTCGGCGCCGTCCTGGCTGCATCGCGGAACCCTCGCCCACCGCTCCGGTGACACCGTCTACCCGATCATCGACAGCGCGACCGGGCTGGCCTGGATCGCTCAGCAGGCGGCCCTGGAAGTCCATGTGCCGCAGTGGCGGTTCGGTCCCGACGGGCGGCCGGGACCCGCCAACCGTCTGGTGTTCGACCTCGATCCCGGTGAGGACGTCACCATGACGCAGCTTGGCGAGGTGGCGCATGCGGTGCGTGAGCTGATGGACGATATCGGCTTGGCGGTCTACCCGCTCACCAGCGGGAGCAAGGGCCTGCATCTGTACGCGCCGCTCGCCGATCCGATCAGCAGCACCGGGGCCGCGGTGCTGGCCCGCAAGGTGGCTCAGCAGCTTGAGCAGAGCATGCCCGCGCTCGTGACCGCCACCATGACCAAGAGCCTGCGGGCCGGGAAGGTGTTCCTGGATTGGAGCCAGAACAACGCGGCGAAGACGACGATCGCACCGTACTCGTTGCGGGGGCGCCAGACCCCGACGGTCGCCGCACCCCGAACCTGGGATGAAATCGGCGATCCCGGCCTTGAACAGCTGCAGTTCGAGCAGGTGCTGGCCCGGGTGGCCCAGTACGGAGACCTGCTGGCCGGGTTGGACGCGCAGCCTGCTGAAGCACTGACCAAATACCGGAGTATGCGCACGCCGGCCAAGACGCCGGAGCCGGTCCCCAAGACGGCGGCCGCTGCGAAGACGGGCAGCGGCAACCGCTTCGTCATCCAGGAGCACCGGGCACGACGACTGCACTACGACTTCCGGCTGGAGCGTAACGGCGTGCTGGTGTCCTGGGCGGTGCCCAAGAACCTTCCCGACACTCCTGCGGTCAACCACCTGGCGGTGCACACCGAGGACCATCCGCTCGAGTACGCCGCCTTCGAGGGCACCATCCCCAAGGGTGAATACGGCGGCGGCCGAGTCACCATCTGGGACTCCGGCACCTATACCGCGGAGAAGTTCAACGTCGGCTCCGCCGGCAAGTCCGGAGAGGTGATCGTCGATCTTCAGGGCCAACGGATTTCGGGCCGCTACGCGTTGATCCAGACCAAGGGCGACCAGTGGCTTGCGCACCGGATGAAGGAGCAACCCGCCGACCATGTGCGCGACCTGGCGCCCATGCTGGCCACCCTCGGATCGGTGGACAAGCTGACCCCGACGCAGTGGGCCTTCGAGGGCAAGTTCGACGGCTACCGCATGCTGGTTGAGGTCGATCACGGACGGCTTCAACTCCAGACCCGCAACGGCCGCGACGTCACCGGTGAGTACCCGCAATTGCGCAACCTTGCTGCCGCGCTGGGCGACCACCATGTCATCCTCGACGGTGAGGTGGTGGCCCTCGATTCGCACGGCGTTCCGAACTTCAGCGAAATGCAGAACCGGGCCCGCGCCAGCCGAATCGAGTTCTGGGCCTTCGACATCCTCAGCCTCGATGGCCGTTCGCTGATGCGCGCCACATACCGGGACCGTCGCAAGGTGCTCGAAACCCTCGGTGAGG
>DAIPYT010000112.1:0-10012 GCA_036782595.1 Mycobacterium sp.
GGGCTGGAAGGCAGCAAGGGTCAACGGGCTCTGGCGGGTGCGCGGGGTCCCCTTCACGCTCTGGCCTTTTTCCGGGGCACGGCGATACGAAAGGCGCACGGTGTCGCTTCAGTCTTTAAGCCGTGACGAACTCCAGGCGGAGCATGACCTGCAGCGGGCCAACTACGCCGAACTCAAGGCCAAGAACCTCACACTGGACCTCACCCGCGGCAAGCCGTCGTCGGCGCAACTGGATCTGTCCAATGCGCTGCTGGAACTGCCGGGCAGCGGGGACTTCCGCGATGCGGAGGGCACCGACACCCGGAATTACGGCGGCCAGCATGGGCTGACCGGGCTGCGCGCGATCTTCAGCGAATTGCTCGGCATTCCGGTGCCCAACCTGATCGCGGGTAACAACGCCAGCCTGGAGTTGATGCACGACACCGTGGTGTTTGCGATGCTGTACGGCTGCGTGGACTCGCCACGACCGTGGATCCGTGAACCGGCCGTCAAGTTCCTGTGCCCATCGCCCGGCTATGACCGTCACTTCGGCATCACCGAGACCCTCGGCATCGAGATGATCACCGTTCCGATGCGTGACGAAGGACCGGACGTGGACCTGGTCGAAGAACTCGTGGCGGCCGATCCCGCCATCAAGGGCATGTGGTGTGTGCCGGTCTACGCCAACCCGACCGGGGCGGTGTACTCCTGGGAGGTCGTCCGGCGGCTCGTCCAAATGCGCACCGCCGCAGAAGATTTCCGGCTCTTCTGGGATAACGCCTACCCCGTTCACACCTTGACCAAGGATTTCGTGCGGCAGGTCGACGTGCTTGGTCTGGCCGCTGCTGCCGGCCACCCGAACCGGCCCTTGGTGTTCACCTCGACGTCCAAAATCACTTTCGCCGGTGCCGGGGTGAGCTTCTTCGGCGGATCGTTGGGCAACATCGCCTGGTACCTGCAATACGCCGGCAAGAAGTCGATCGGTCCGGACAAGGTCAACCAGTTGCGCCACCTGAGGTTTCTGCGCGACGCCGACGGGGTGCGCCGACACATGATGCGACACCAGGAGATCCTGGCTCCCAAGTTCGCCCAGGTGCGCGACATCCTCGACGAGCGGCTCTCGGAGTCCAAGATCGCCTCCTGGACCGAGCCCACCGGTGGTTACTTCATCAGCCTGGACGTGTTGGCAGGCACCGCCAAGCGCACCGTCGCGCTGGCCAAGGATGCGGGTATCGCTGTCACCGCGGCCGGGGCCTCCTTCCCGTACGGAAAGGACCCCGATGACACCAACATCCGCATCGCACCCAGTTTTCCGCCGCTGACCGACCTCTCCGACGCGATCGACGGGTTGGCCACCTGCGCTCTGCTGGCGGCCACCGAGAAGCTGCTCGGGTCCGAAACCGTCGCAGATCCTCGGTAGCCTGCTGACGTGGCGCTCTACCGCAAGTACCGACCGGCGACGTTCGCCGAGGTGGTGGGGCAGGAGCACGTCACCGAGCCGCTGTCGACGGCCCTGTCGGCCGGCCGGATCAACCACGCCTACCTGTTCTCCGGGCCGCGGGGCTGTGGCAAGACCTCGTCGGCGCGCATCCTCGCCCGCTCACTGAACTGCGAGCAGGGTCCGACCCCGACGCCGTGCGGAGTGTGCGCTTCCTGTCTTGCCCTGGCGCCCAACGGCGGTGGGTCGTTCGACGTCGTTGAACTCGACGCCGCCAGCCATGGCGGCGTCGATGACACCCGTGATCTGCGCGACCGGGCATCCTTCGCGCCCGCGCAGAGCCGCTACCGGATTTTCATCATCGACGAAGCGCACATGGTCACCACTGCGGGGTTCAACGCGTTGTTGAAAATCGTCGAGGAGCCACCTGAACACGTGATCTTCGTGTTCGCCACCACCGAACCGGACAAGGTGTTGCCGACGATCCGCTCGCGCACCCATCACTACCCGTTCCGGCTGCTGGCGCCGAAGACCATGCGGAGCTTGGTCGGGAAGATCCTGGCCGCGGAGAACGTCGAGGTCGACGACGCCGTCTTCCCACTGGTCATCCGGGCCGGTGGGGGGTCGCCGCGCGACACATTGAGCGTGCTGGATCAGTTGCTGGCCGGGGCCGAGGATAACCGGGTGCACTATCAGCGTGCGCTGGCACTGCTGGGCGCCACCGATATCGCGTTGATCGACGAGGCGGTGGATGCCTTGGCTGCCGGGGACACGGCCGCCTTGTTCGGTGCGGTCGAGTCGGTGATCGACGCGGGTCACGATCCGCGGCGGTTCGCCATCGACCTGCTTGAGCGTTTCCGCGATCTCATTGTGCTGCAGGCAGTTCCGGATGCCGCCAGCCGCGGGGTCGTTGACGCACCAGGCGATGTGCTGGAGCGGATGCGTGACCAGGCCGCCCGGATCGGGCCGGCCACGCTGGCCCGCTACGCCGAGGTGGTGCACGCGGGGCTCGGTGAGATGCGAGGTGCCACCGCCCCGCGACTGCTGCTGGAGGTGGTCTGCGCCCGGCTGCTGTTGCCCTCGGCGTCCGACACCGAATCGGCGTTGTTGCAGCGAGTTGAGCGGATCGAGACCCGGCTGGATATCTCGATCCCGGCGGGGGAGGCCGCTGCCAGTTCGCCGCCCCCCTCGGGCAAGCAGTACGTCCGCAGGACCCAGGCCGCCCCGGCCGAGGAGCCGGCGCCGCCCGTGGCCGCGCCGCCGGCACCGGCACCGGAGCCGCCCGCCCCGCCCGAGCCGGTCGCACCCCGGGCCGTCGAACCGGAACCGGAACCGTCACCGGAGCCGGAATCGTCACCGGAGCCAGTAGTGCCGAACGCACCCGCGCCGTCGTCGGCCCCGGGTGAACCGGATGCCGCTGCCGTCCGCCAGATGTGGTCCACCGTGCGGGAGAAGGTCCGGGATCGCAGCAAGCCCCTCTACGCCATGTTGGATGCCGCGATCGTGCGTGCGGTCGACGGCGACACATTGGTGCTGGCGCATCCGGCCGCGTCGTTGGCGAAACGGCTGACAGAGCAGCACAACTCCGACGTCATTCGCGACGCCCTCAAAGATGCCCTCGGGGTGAACTGGCGGATCCGTTGCGAAGTCGGAGCCGGTGAGCCGAGGCCCGCCGCCGAACCGCTGCCCCCTGAGCCGCAGCCGGACCCGGTCGACACCAGGCGTGCCGAAGAAGACGACATGATCGCCGAGGCCCGCGATGAAGACCCCGAGACCGCGCCCCGGCAGGATCCCGAGGAACGTGCGCTGGAGATACTGAAGAGCGAACTAGGTGCCCGTCCGATCGACTCTTAGGCCAACGGCATACTGGCGAGGGTGACCCCGCTGCAGCGGTACATCGCCGAAGAAATCGCCACCGACCACATCGATGGTCTGCTCTCGCGTCGGGAGGCGCTGCGCCGGCTGGCTCTGGTCGGTATCGGCGGCACCGCCGCGACCGCACTCATCGCCGCGTGTGGATCCAAGCGTCCCCCCGCTCAACCCAACGCCGCCGAAACCGGCACGCCGCAACCCACCGGTTCCGCCGTCCCGAATGGGCCGGCCCCGGGAATGGACACCGCGCTTCCCACCCAGCCGATCAGGTGGGCGGGCCCGCGCGGGCAGCTGCAAGGAGCGTGGGCGGCCGCCAAGGATCCCCGCGGTGCGGTCCTGGTGATCCATGAGAACAAGGGTCTCAACGACTGGGTCCGCTCGGTGGCCGGGAGGCTTGCCGGCGTGGGTTACTCCGCGCTCGCCATCGACCTGCTGTCCGAAGAGGGCGGTACGGCAAGGTTTTCCGATCCCGCTCAGGCCACCGCCGTCCTGGCCAAAGCCGATCCGCAACGGTTCATCGGCGACCTGCGCAGTGGTCTGGACGAACTGGGCCGCCGGGTGCCCGACCGCAAGCTGGCTGCGGTCGGGTTCTGCTTCGGCGGCGGGCTGGTCTGGCAGTTGCTGGCCGCCGGGGAACCACGGTTGGCAGCGGCGGCACCGTTCTATGGACCCGCGCCCGACAAACCGGACTTCGCCGGTTCCAAGGGCACCGCGGTACTGGGCTTCTACGGGGCCCTCGACGACCGGGTCAACGCCTCCGAACCTACGGCCAGGGCGGCGCTGGAGAAGGCCGGCCTGGTTTTCGAACTCGTCACCGAACCCGACGCCGATCACGCATTCTTCAACGACACCGGCAAGCGCTACGACCCGCAAGCCGCCGCCAACGCGTGGAAACGTTTGCGGGACTGGTTCGCCGATCACCTGGCCTGAACGGTGGCGCAGGGGCCGCCGGCGTGGGGTTAGCGGCTACGCTGATTGACGAATTTGCAGCCGATGCCCGAGCACCACCGAGGAGTTTGATGGGACAGGTCAGCGCCTCCAGCAGCATCCTGATCGACGCCGAACCGACCAAGGTCCTCGCCGCGGTCGCCGACTACAAGACGGTGCGGCCGAAAATCCTTTCGCCGCACTACAGCGAGTACCGGGTTCTCCAGGGCGGTGCGGGCCAGGGCACCGTCGCAGGCTGGAAGTTGCAGGCCACCAAGTCACGCTCCCGGTGGGTCGAGGCGTCGATCGACGTGGCGGGACGCACCGTCATCGAGAAGGACGCCAACTCCTCGCTGCTGACGAACTGGACCGTCGCTCCCGCCGGGCCCGGGTGCTCCGTAACCGTCAAGACCAGTTGGAACGGGGCGGGCGGGATCAAAGGTTTCTTCGAGCGGACGTTCGCTCCGCTGGGGTTGAAGAAGATCCAGGCCGAGGTGCTGGCGAACCTCAAAAAAGAGGTCGAGCGCTAGCCGGTCAGCTGGTTCGGGGTGGTTGGGTCTGCAGGAACGCGACCACGCCTTTGACCACCGCGTCGGCATATTTCTGTCGGCCCTCGGGGCTCGACATCAGGTTGGAGTCCACCGGGTTCTTCATATTGCCCAGTTCCACCAGGATCGACGGGTACAGGGCCAGGTTAAGTCCGGCGATATCGGCGCGCGGATTGAGGCCGGCGTTACCGATGTAGGTCGACGGCGGGAGACCGGAGGCGGCCAACTGGTCCCGCATCATCCGGGCGAACTGCACCGACGGTCCGGCTTGCGTGGTGTTCAAGGGTGGGCTGGAGTACAGGATGTGGAATCCGCGCCCGGTTGCCGGGCCACCGTCAGCGTGGATGGAGACCACCGCGTTGGGTTGCAGCGCGTTGGCCATCGCGGCGCGCTCATCAACGCATGGGCCGACCTGGTCGTCGTTGCCGCGGGACATCGCCGTACGCACGCCCAGTTGAGTGAGGACAGCCCGGATCCGCAGCGTGGTGTCCCAGTTGAAGGTGTGCTCGGGGTAGCCGGCTTCGGTGTTGGTGCCGGACGTCTGGCAGTCCTTGGTGCCGCCCCGCCCGTTGGTCACCTGGCGAGTCATCGAGTCGTCGTTGGCGCCGTTATGGCCAGGGTCGAGGAACACGATCATGCCGGCGACGCTGCCCGGGGCCGCGTGGGTCACCGGCGCTGCCAGCGACGACGCGGCGAACACCATTCCGGAGCAGGCCGCGGCCACGACACGACGGGGGGCGAACTTCAGCACGGGCGTCACGGTAATCGCTCGCGGTCTAGGCTTGAAAGTCACCGGCGGCCTCAAACACCAGCCGCAACGAAGATGAGACCACAACGCAAGGAGACCGTCATGCAACCCGGTGACCCCGGCGATCTGGGAGCTTTCGGACTCCAGGTTCCCCAGCCGCAGCAGCAGCTTTCCGCCGAGGCTGTGCAGGGCCTGCAGCAACTGCAGGCGGCGCTCGTCCAGGCCCACCAGATGCAGCACAGGCTGCAGGAGGCCCAGCAGCAGATCGCCGCGACACAGGTGAACGGCCAGGCCGGCGGCGGTCTCGTAGAGGTGACCCTCAACGGAAGCGGCGAGATCCTCGGCATCCGGATCGACCCGCAGGTGGTCGATCCCAACGATGTCGAGACGCTGCAGGACCTCGTGGTCGGTGCGCTCACCAACGCCGCCGAAAACATGCGGGAGACCGTCAAGGAGATCCTCGGCCCACTGGCCGCCGCTGCCGAACAGCAGCAGCAGCCCGGGCAGCAGATGCCGGGATTCTGACTTGTTCGAGGGGCCCGTCCAGGATCTGATCGATGAACTCGGCAAACTGCCGGGGATCGGGCCCAAAAGCGCGCAGCGCATCGCCTTCCACCTGATCTCGGTCGAACCACCCGATATCGACCGGCTCACCGCGGTGCTCGCCCGTGTTCGTGACGGCGTCCAGTTCTGCGAGGTGTGCGGCAACGTCTCCGATGCGGAGCGCTGCCGTATCTGCAGTGATGCCCGTCGCGACGGCACCCAGGTCTGCGTGGTGGAGGAACCCAAGGACGTTCAGGCCGTCGAACGCACTCGCGAGTTCCGGGGCCGCTACCACGTTCTTGGCGGCGCGTTGGATCCGCTGTCCGGCATTGGGCCTGAGCAGCTGCGAATCCGTCAGCTGCTGAACAGGATTGGTGAACGGGTCGACGGTGTGGACATCACCGAGGTGATCATCGCCACCGACCCCAACACCGAGGGCGAGGCCACCGCCACCTATCTCGTCCGCATCCTGCGTGACATCCCGGGCCTGACCGTCAGCCGTATCGCATCGGGTCTCCCGATGGGCGGCGACCTGGAGTTCGCCGACGAATTGACTCTCGGCCGCGCCCTATCCGGGCGCCGCGCGATGGTCTAGCTACGAGAAACACGGCGACCGCGGACACTATCGCGGGCGGGGCGGTGAATCAGCTGAGCCAGGGATCAGACTCGGCGGGGTGCGGCTAGGCGCTCCCGCCGCAACTGATCGACCTCGGGCAGTTCCAGCGGCCCCAGGGGGCCGACAACCCGAGACAGCAGAAGGTCCGCAAGCTCGGGGTTGCGGGCAAGGCACGGCCCGTGCAGATACGTCGCGATGACGCTGCCCTGCACCGCGCCGTCGAACCCGTCGCCGAGGCGATTTCCCGCGCCCTGGAGCACGGCGGCCAGCGGGCGCGCCCCGGGCCCCAGAATCGTCCCGCCGCGGTGGTTCTCGAAACCGGTCAGCGGTTGGCTCAATCCGTCGAGGAGGGGCTCTGACACCACTTCGCCGATGGTGCGTTCCGGTTGGGGTGAGGTGGTCAGGTCCAGCAGACCCACGCCTTCCACCCGCTCACCGGCCGACGTCTCATACCAGTGGCCCAGCACCTGGATGGCCGCGCAGATGGCCAGCACCGGTGCCCCACGGTCGACCGCGCGTTGCAATCCCGGGTGCCGCAGCAGATGGCGGGTGGCGAGTCTCTGGGCGTAGTCCTCGGCTCCACCGAGGGTGTAGAGATCCAGTGAATCGGGCACCGCGTCGGCCAGTGGGATCTCCACAATCTCGGCGGGGATCCCGCGCAGCCGTAACCGCTGCCGCAAGACCACGGCGTTGCCGCCGTCGCCGTAGGTGCCCATCACATCGGGCAGCACCAGGCCGATCCGCACCGGCTCACCCATGGCTTGTCCCCAGGGCCCGCTGTAACTGAAGAAACGCCGTGTAGTTCGCGACCACCTCGACGTGTCCGGCCGGGCAGGACCCGATGGCGGCGACGGTGTCGTGCACCAGGGAATGCTCGACGCCGGCGTAGCCCAGCCTTACCGCCAGATCAGTGCCGCGCTCTCCGGCAGCGACCACCGAAGTCCCGCCACCGGATCCTCCTCCCGCGAGACGCTCGTCGGCGAAATCCTCGAAGCGGACATCCCACAACCAGGACAGGTCCTCCCCGTCGGGTACCTGGCCGTTGACCGAGATCACCACTCCCGCAGCGGTTTTGTCCACCATCGACAGCGCCTCCTGCCAGCCGGCCGGGTTCTTGGCCAACAGCAGTCGGGCGGTGTGGTCACCGATGCGCACCGTGCGATAGCGGCCGGCGACCTCGTCGACTGCAGATACCGCAGCGACTGCGGCAGCGGGGTCGGCACCCATCGCGACGGCCGCAGCCACCGCCTGCGCGGCGTTGCCCCGGTTCACCGCTCCAGGCAGTGCCAGCTTCATCGGTGACATGAAACCATCAGGGCCATAGAGGTTTTCGGCGTCGACGCGCCACTGCGGGGTGGGACGTTTGAAATCGGTCCCGGTGGAATGCCAGTGCGACTGCTCGCGGACGATCACCTCGCCGCTGCGCGGGCAGCTCACCGAGTCTCCGGCCCAACTCCCGCCGGCGGAGACCCAGATGACGTTGGGGCTGTCATAGGCCGCCGACGTCATCAGCACGTCATCGCAGTTGGCCACGACCACCGCTTCGGGGTGGCGGGCCAGACCGGTCCGCAGGGTCCGCTCGATGTGGTTGATCTCACCCACCCGGTCGAGTTGATCGCGGGAAAGATTCAGCAGCACGATGACGGCGGGGTGCACCGCGTCGGCCACATGCGGGACGTGCATCTCGTCCACCTCGAGAGCAGCCAACGTCGCGTTCCGGTCGGCGGCCAGTGCCGCCACCAGTCCGGCGTCCATGTTGGCGCCCTCGCTGTTGGTGGCGACTGTCTGATTGCGGTGACCCGGCGCCGCCGGCGCCCCGATCGTGCGCAGGGCCGCGGCGATCATCCGGGTGGTGGTGGACTTGCCGTTGGTGCCGGTGATCACCGCGGTGCGCCGGCCGACTCCGAGTTGCTGCAGCACCGACGGATCCAGGGTCATCGCCACCAGGCCGCCGATCATCGCGCCGGCTCCGCGGCCGGTGACCCGGGATGCCCAGCGTGCGGCCGATCCGAGCGCGAGCGCCGAACGTCCGCGCAGCGTCATCGTCGGCAGGTGCGTTCCGGGCTTTGGGTGCGGCATCGCAGGTGAGTGTATTCCGACACGTAGCCGATGTCCCTCGGGCTGTCGGAGGTGCATGCCATTCTGGGGTTTGTGAGGCACACCTGGGGTAAGCCGGCCGGTGAGGCGGCGGACGGCTGGGTGGTCGTCGATGTCGAGACCTCCGGTTTCCGTCCCGGTCAGGCCCGTGTGCTGAGCATCGCCGCGCTGGCACTCGACGCCGATGGGCAGGTGGAGCAGTCGGTTGTCAGTCTCCTCAACCCCGGGGTCGATCCGGGCCCCACTCACATCCACGGTCTCACCGCGGAGATGCTCGAGGATCAGCCCACTTTCGCCGACATCGCCGCGGACATCGCCGAGTTGATGCACGGCCGAACGCTGGTGGCGCACAACGCCCCCTTTGACTACTCGTTCCTCATCGCCGAAGCCGAACTCGCCCGTACCGCCCTGCCGGTCGACAGCGTCATGTGCACGGTGGAACTGACCCGGCGGCTCAACCTCGGCCTCGACAACCTGAGGTTGGAAACCCTTGCGCGGCATTGGGATATCCCGCAAACCAAGGCCCACGACGCGTTCGACGACGCCCTGGTGTTGTCTCGAATGCTCACTCCGGCGCTGCGACGCGCCCGCGAACGTGGAGTGTGGCTCCCGGTTCGGCCGGTAAGCCGGCGCCGCTGGCCCAACGGCACGGTCACCCACGAGGAACTTCGCCCTTTGAAGACGCTGGCATCGCGGCTGGCCTGCCCGTATCTGAACCCCGGCAGGTATGAACACGGTGCTCCGTTGGTTCAGGGCATGCGGGTGGCGCTGTCCTCGGAAGTCAAGCGCACCCATGAGGAACTCGTCGAGCGGATTCTGCACGCCGGCCTGGCCTACACCGACGCGGTCGATCCGGAGACTTCCCTGGTGATCTGCAACGAACCACTCCCCGAGCACGGTAAAGGCTTCCAGGCCCGGGAACTGGGCGTGCCGACGGTGTCCGACGAGCAGTTCATGTACAGCGTGGCAGCGGTGGCCGGTGGCACCGGAATCGACGAGTTCCAAGAGTCGGTCAGTCAGGGCCAGCAGTTCGCTCTGTTCTGATTCGCGGACCCGCTGGGAGGAGCCATGAGAACCGACCGGTTCGATTTCCCCAATTCGCGGGGTCAAATTCTGACGGCGTTGCTTCAGGAGCCGGACGGTGAACCTTCCGCTTACGCCCTTTTCGCGCACTGTTTCACCTGCAGCAAGGACAGCCGAGCGGCACGCTGGATTTCCGATGCGCTGGCCGACTGTGGAATCGC
>DAIPYT010000113.1:0-10010 GCA_036782595.1 Mycobacterium sp.
CCCCGGGGTCGTCCTGGGGATTGGCGGCCGCTAGGACGCCGCGCTCAGGGGTTGTTGAACACCCGAACCCCCGACACCAACGGAAGGTCCAGCGTGGTGCGGATACCGGCCGGAGCGGCGATGACGGCGGGGATCGCATTGACGATGCGGGCTGCTGCCCCGGCGATGGCGGCGTGGTTGTGGTCGCCGTAGCTGCTGGTCGGGCAGATATCGACGGCGTAGGACGGCTCCCCGGTGATCTCCACCCGGTAGGAACCGCCCGGCTGGGCCGGTTGCGCCCAATCGGGGCGCAGATCACCGCGAAGCCGGGTTACGTGTTCGACGACGATCGCCGGATGTCCGTTCACCATCCCGTTGATCTGGAATCGCACCGCTGCCACGGAGCCCTGTGGGATGTGGCCGGCGGCGATGTCGAACGACTCGGGTGCCGGCTCTCGTTCGTAGCTTTCGGTGATCGAGTCGATGTCGATTTTCAGTCCGGCCGCCAGTTGACGGATGGCGCAGCCCCATGCGATCCCGAGCACCCCTGGCTGAAACAGCATGGGCACCTCGTCGAGGGGTTTGCCGAAGCCCATCACGTCGAACATTACGACGGCGCCGTCGTAGGTGGCGTAATCAGCGATCTCCATGCACCGCACCTGTTCGATCCGGCGACAGGTGCTGGCGAATGCCAGTGGGATCAGGTCGGTGACGAAGCCGGGGTCGACCCCGTTGATGTAGATGCTTGAATCACCCAGCCGCGCAGCATCTTCCAGCGGCTGGATGAATTTATCCGGGACGACCTGCCAGGGAAACTGCAGTATGCCGGGTGCGGATCCCACCACGTTGACACCGGCGGCAAGGATGCGCCTGACGTCATCCATGGCCTGCGGAATCCGGGTGTCGCCCATCGCGCAGTACACCGCGCACTCCGGTTGGGTTGCCAGCAGGGTGTCGAGGTTGTCGGTGGCGGCGACCCCGGTGTGTGTGGCGAGGCCGGCAAGTTCGCCGGCGTCCCTGCCCACCTTGTCCGGGGTCGAGACGCACAAACCGGTCAGCTCGAAGGCTGGGTTCTCGATCAGTTCGGCCAGTGCGAGGCGGCCGACGTTTCCGGTTCCGATGTGGGCGACGCGAATGACCATGGAACCAAATTAGTCGCAAGGTAGCGTGACGGCCCATGGGACGCGTAGACGGCAAAGTTGCACTGATCACCGGGGGCGCCAATGCCAAGGGCATGGGTGCTGCCAGCGCACGCATGCTGGTGGCCGAAGGAGCCAAAGTGGTGGTCGGCGACATCCTCGACGACGAGGGTGCCGTGTTGGCGGCAGAACTGGGGGACTCAGTCCGCTACGTCCATCTCGATGTCACCAGCGCCGAGGATTGGAAGGCCGCGGTCGACACCGCGGTGAGTTCCTTCGGCAGGCTCAATGTGCTGGTGAACAATGCCGGCATCGTCCAGGTCGCTCCGTTGAAGACCACAGACATCACCCGCTGGCAGAAAGTGCTCGACGTCAACCTGACCGGGGCGATGCGCGGTATTCAGGCCGTCATCGAACCGATGGTGTCCGCCGGCGGGGGTTCGATCATCAACATCTCCTCGATCGAGGGCATGCGTGGCGCGGCCTGGGCGCATAGTTACGTCGCTTCCAAATGGGGGCTGCGCGGGTTGACCAAGTCCGCCGCGCTGGAGTTGGCGCCGGAGAAGATCCGCGTCAACTCCGTGCATCCCGGATTCATCCGGACAAAGATGACCAAGCACCTGCCCGACGACATCGTGTCGGCGCCGATGGGCCGCGCCGGTACGCCCGAAGAGGTCGCCACCTTCGTGGTGTTCCTGGCCAGTGACGAGTCGTCGTTCGCCACGGGCTCGGAATTCGTGGTCGACGGCGGGTTGATCACCGACGTGCCGCACCGCGCGGTCTGAATCAGCGGCGTCGCCGGAGCGCCACCGCGCTGAATGCCGCCCCCAGGGCGGTGCGGCCGAGTGCCGGCAGGTGCGCCAATGCGTCGGCGGCACCGGCCTTGCCCGGCACCGTCACCCGCAACACCGGCCAGTCATTGGCCGTGGCCAATGCGGCCAGCCCAGCCCTGGGATTGACCGGACGCGGGTGCCCGACCAGTTTCATCAGGGCAGCGTCTTCGTCGCCGTCGGCATAGAAGTAGCTTTGCCGCAGCTGCACCCCGCGCTCAGTGCAAAACTCCTGCACCGCAGAGGCTTTCCGGTGGCCCCACACGATCGGCCGGTTGACTCTGCCAGTCAGCAAGCCACTCTCATCGAGCTCGAAGGTGTTGCAGACCACATTCTCGATGCCGAGGCCGCGAGCCACCGGTGCGGCGTGAATGCTCAAAGCCGAGGAACTGAGCACCAGGGTATGCCCGCGTTCGCGATGCGCCTCGACGACCTGGCGCATCAGCGGGTAAACCTTCGCCGAAACCTGCTCGGCGTACAACCGCTCACCGATCTCGTCGAGTTCGCTCAACGACTCCCCGTGCAGATAGCGGACGGCTCGGGTCAGCAGTCGGTCGAACTGCATCCGGCCGACCTTGTAGCGCAGCGACGCCTCTACGACGCCGAGCACCTCCCCGATACGGGCCTGGCCGCGGCGGAGTCGGTCACTGGCATGAGCGACGGCGGTGAACCCGGCCACCAGCGTCCCATCACAGTCGAAGAACGCTCCCACCGACGGTCCTGACGGGCTTGCTGCGATCTGGGCCAGCGGATCGGGGAGAACGCTCATCGTGCCCGCTGCTCGGTTGCGGTAACGCGGCCGGACTCCAGTTGGTCCTCGTAGGCGCCTTCGTCGCGGCCGAGGGCGACCGTGGCGGCGGTCATCGCAGCCACCGCGAGCCCCAGCGCTACCGCACTGGAGGTCCCGACCTCAAGGTGCTCGCCGAGGACCACCTGACCCAAAAGCACCGCGACCATGGGTTCGAGCACCAGCATCGCCGGGACGGACGTCTGCAGCGATCCGGCATGAAAAGCGGACTGCTGCAGCAATGTGGCTGCCACCGCGGCAACGATCAACACGTAGAGCACCGGTGACGTCAGGAGTTTGGTCCCGCTGCCCTCGGTGACGAATTGCATGACGATCTTGGTCAGCACGGCGACCACACCGAAGAGCACGCCGACCCCGAAGCCCAGCAGAATGGCGCGCCGCCAGTCCGACACCCGGCGGGCCAGAAGTACGCAGACGCCGACGAACACCGCACTGCCCGCCGCGACGAACACCGCGGTCCAGGCCGAGCCTTCGTAGTCACCGGGCCGGGTTCGGGCCAGAGCGACGAACACCGCGAGAGCGAGGGTCAGCAGCAGAGCCCATCCCCAGTCGGTGCGGCTGACGCGCCGGCCGGCGAGACGGGCACTGAGAGGCAGAGCGAACAGCAGCGCCGACATCAGCAGCGGGGCTACCAGAGTGAGCGATCCGTATGCCAGCGCGAGGGCCTGAAAGGCGTAGCCGACGACCGCCGACCCGGTGCCGGCCCACCACAGCGGCCGTCGCACCAGTGTCGAGACCATGACGGCGCTGACACCCTGATCCTCGGGCACGTCCATGGTGGCCCGTTGCCGAACCACGATCCCGATGGCGGTGAACACCGCGCCTGCCAGAGCAGCGGCCACAACGAGGGCTTGCTCGAGCAACGTCGTGGTCCCTTCCGGCACGTTCGGTACGCGCCCCACCGAATGTAGGCCACGGTGACCGGTGTCAGGTTATCGGTACGACCGCCGGAACCCCGCCGTATCCGGTGACTCGCACCCAGGCCGGATTGGGGCCCCCGGGCGGAACCTGGCCGTGAATGTCCACGGTCTCGCCGGGGAACACCGTGACGTAGTTGTCGTCGTACTCGACGGGCAGGATTTCCTCGCCATCGCGGGCGGTCAGCAGTTCGGCGCGCTGGAAGAAGGCGACCTGTTGCGAAGGGTTGCTCAGACTGATCGTCACCGCGCCGGCGGTTCCGTCGGCCTGCGCTGTGAGGTTCAGCACTGGCTTGGCCATCGTGTTCAGTGCGGTCATATCGGCCCAGCTGACTTGTTTGGACTGGAACGCGGAGTCGTTGTAGGCCGGCCCGACATCGTCGATCTGCTGGGATTGCCAGTAGACGTTCTCCGCCAACGAGGTGCCGGTTGGATCGAGTAACTCGCAACGGACGAAGAAGACCGGGGAGTCCATCGGGCCGGGAGCCAGACTCATCGCCGCCGCGGCCGCACCCGGATCCACGTCGATATCGGCCGCCGAGCGATCCGCCCGCACCTTTCCGGCCAGGTCGTAGATGCGGACCCGGACCCGCAGATCGGTGCGGCGGTCCGGGCCCTGGTTGACCACCGTCACCTTGGCCTGACGGTGGTCGCCGGTGGCATAGGAGTCGAAGACCACCGATACCGGACGCAGCCCTTTCTTCGCGCCGTAGTAGGCGCCCCCGGGCCGCAGGTAGTAGTCGAACAGGTTGCCGAAGAACGACGGCCAGTGGCTGTTGAGCATCCAGTAGATGGTCATCTTGTTCCGGTCCCAACCACCGGCGGCGAAGGCCTCGAACTGAGCGCGGGTGTTCTCGTAATGGGCGAGTTGCGCTTTGTCGGCGAACATCTGCGCGTTGGTGGACACCCCGTAGCGCAGATCGATGGCCGTGCGAACGTTGGTGAGGGTGGCGTTCTGCGGGTCGGCGCCGGCATGGAAGTACCAGGTGTCGTTGATCGGCCAGAGCTTGTCCGGCGGGATGAAGCGCCGCAGACTCGCAAACGGTGGAATGTGTTCGTTATCGCCCTGTTCGGCGGTGGATCCGCGGGTGGCCGGATAGGTTCCGGCGAACCAGTACGACGGCGGCCGCCAACTGTATGGTCCGCTCATCTGGATGCCGTCCCACAGGAGCTCACCGTCGCGGTCGCGGGTCAGGGCGGACACCGTGTCGACCACCGCGTTCTGCCAGTGCAGGTCACTTAGGATGCGGTGATACACCGCGCGGACGTCCGCCGGGGGCCGGCCGTCGCTCGCGTTCGCCCAGACGAAGACCGAGGCGTGCGAACGCAGCATCTCGATCTGCGAGCGCATGCTGGCGCTGGCGACGCGGTGGTCCTCATCATCCCACTGTTGCCAGCGTTCCCACTGGTTGCAGCACATCCAGCCGTACATCAGGGGGATGCCCATCTCGTCGGCCATCTCGACCAGACGTGTGGAGGCGATCTTCGACTCCAGTCGCAGCATGTTCAGCCCGAGGTCCTTGGTGTAGCGCAGGATGGCGGCGTCCCGGTCGGAGTCGTAGCGGTACAACAGGTCCGGGGTGTAGGTGGCACCCCGAACCGGAAAGTCGCGGCCGTTGACCCTGAGGTAGAAATTTCCGCCCTCCGCGCTGGGATCGGCATCGCGGCCCGCGGTCACCGTCCGGATGCCGAACTTGAGGCTGGAACTGGCTGTGGCGGCGCGGTTTTGGACGAAGTCCAACTTCAGGTCGTAAAGGTCGGGGCGGCCCATGGTGTAGGGCCACCACAGATCCGGTCGGCCGACTCTCAACTGCTCGAACTCCTCGGGGGACAGGACGATCTCGCGCTGTTCGCCGGGTTGCAGGGACACCGGTTGGGCCACCCGAATCGGTTCCCTGCCTGTTCGGCTTATCGTCGCGTTGAGCACCCCTCGCGCCGGGCTGCCGGTGTAGTTGCGCAGAGCCGCGTAGACCGTCAGCCGGGCGCTGTCGGTCGCCGGCAGCGGCAGCTCGGTATGGACGGTTGCCGGCCCGATGCCGACCGGTCCGAATGCCCGGAGGTGCACTTGTTTCCAGACTCCGGCGTTGCGATCAGGGACGAAGGATGTCCCGGTGTTGCCATCGGGGTTCTGGTAGCCCAGGTATCGCCAGTTGATCCAGTCGTACCAGCTGTCGGCGAGCTCGACGCCGTCGACGTCCTGAATGGCCCGCTCCGGAGTCACCTTGACCGCCAGCGTGTTGGCCTGTCCGGGGACGATCCAGGGTGTGACGTCGAGTTCGTGGTCGGTGTACATCCCGACGACGTGCCGGCCGCCCGCCACCTGCTGACCGTTGAGCCAGATATCCGCCCGATAGTTGATGCCCGGGAAGTCCAGCAGGTACGTCTGTTGTCCGGCCGGAACGGTGAAATCGGTGCGGTACCACCAGTCCTTCTCGTAGAGATCCTGCGGGACTTCGGTGGCGAGGTTGGTGCCGTAGTACAGGTTGGGGTAGACCCCGGCGCCCTCCAGGATCTGCAACACCGTGCCGGGCATCCGGGGTGCCGGGGTCCAGTCGGCGGTGTCGTACCCGGGGCTGGAGATGGTCGTCGCATCCGCCGTCCGGTCGTTCGCCTCGGTCAGCGCCCAGCCATCGGCCAGTTCGATGTCACCGCTGGTGGGAACCGTTGCGCGAGCCGGCACCCGGTAGTCGGGGTAGTCGGCGGAGCAGAGCACCACCAGGATGACGGCGAAGATCTTGAGCAGGGTCTTCGCCACGGTGGTTCATCTTGACAGAGGCCGTTCCGCAGAGGCGGTTAGGGAGGCCGTTAGATCGGGCCGAATTGCTCGCCCGGGACTAGGCTTGAGCCATGACCGATCAAGACCGAACCGTCACTCGCCGCGCCATTGCCGATGCCCTGCTCACCGCGATGGAGCGCCGCCAGGAATTAGTTGAAACCATCGTCGAGTCCAGCGACCGGGCCGCAGCGGTCGACGCCGTCTCCGCGCTGCTGGGTACCTCCCGGGTCGGCAGCGAAGCATTGATGGGAATGCGTCTGGACCAGTTCACCAAGGAATCCCGCCGGCGGATCGCCGCCGAGTTGGACGACCTCAACAGCCAGTTGACATTCACCGCATCCGAGCGGCCGGCGAGCACCGACGACAGCTTGCGGCTGCGACCGTTCTCCCACGAGGACGATCGCGATATCTTCGCCACCCGCACCGATGAGGTCGGTGCCGCCGGGGACGGATCGGGATCGCCCGCGGGCAGCCTCGAGGACGAAATCCGTTCGGCGCGTAACCGTTTGCGGGCCGAGGAGGCGGCCTGGTTCGTCGCCCTGGACGGCGATGACAAGATCGGCATGGTGTTCGGGGAGCTCGCGGGCGGTGAGGTCAATGTCCGGATCTGGATCCACCCCGAGCACCGCAAGAAGGGGTACGGCACCGCGGCGCTGCGCAGGTCGCGCTCGGAACTGGCTGCCTGTTTCCCGGCCGTCCCCCTGGTGGTGCGCACCCCGCCCGTCCGGTAGGTGACACTCCCGGACGAGGTGCCGACGGCGTTCCGATACCCGGCCGCCAGGGCGGGTACCTCGCACGCCCGCCTTCGTGACAGGGCGCTGAGGCTGACCGGCATCGACCTGTTTCCCACCGATGCCGTCGGCGCCGCTTTCAAGGCCGGTCTAAGCGCGGGCGACCCGATCGCGGAGCGTTTCGTCGCGGAGACCTACCACGGCGAACTCGGGGCTCGGAAAGCCCGCGAACTCGTGGAGCGAGCGCAGCGCGACGGTATCGCCGGCGTGCCGGGTGCGCCGGATTCGCTGCGCGAGTTGATCGAGGATTTCAACCGGATACCGGACTGGGTCGATACCGAACTCGTTGAGCAGGGTGCAGCGGTCTGGCGGCGATGGGCCTATGCGCTCGGAGCCGTCGGGAATGCCGGGACGATGGACACCTATACCGAAAGCTGGCTGGCGCTTCC
The DNA here is from genome assembly GCA_036782595.1 of Mycobacterium sp. GTDB lineage: Bacteria > Actinomycetota > Actinomycetes > Mycobacteriales > Mycobacteriaceae > Mycobacterium. Next base: position 7,630 of record DAIPYT010000113.1, read on the forward strand.
GCTTTCGCTGTCCGGCGGATACGCGGGGGAGCGCGCATTGCACCGCTATATGGAGACCTCGAGGTGGTGGCTGGAGGTCAGTCAACCCGGCGCGGTGTTGCGGCCCGGTTCGGAGGCCCGCGCCATCTCATTGCACGTGCGGATCATGCACGTCAGCGTGCGGGCCAGGGTGGCCGAACACCCGGAATGGGATGTCGAGCGGTTGGGTCTGCCGATCAGCCAGTCCGCGATGATGCTGACCCTGCTCGGTGGCAGTGTCGCCCCGGCGCTGGGGCTGACCGCCTTGGGTTTCATCACCTCGCCCCAGGAGATGCGCGCAGTGCTGCATTTCAATCGATACTGCGGTCATCTGGTCGGCGTGCGGTGCGACGGCTACTTTCCCGAGACGGTGATGGACGCCTGGCGGATTCTATTCATGGCCGACGCCGCACGCAGCTACGACTCCGACGCGACCGGTGCCGAACTGGTCGAGTCCTTCGTGCCGGCCTTCGCGCCGAAGCCGACTCAGCGGGGTCTGGAACGGGTGCGGGCGGGCTATCACTACCGGGTTCAAGCCGGCTACTCCGGATTGTTCATGCTGCCCTGGAACCGCCGCCGCTACGACCTGCCTTCGCCGGCGATCGGCATGGCACTGCTCTTGGCGCGGGCACCATTGATCGCCGGGGTCGAGGTGGCTCGGCGGGTCGTGCCCGGTGTGGACGAACGCTGGCAGCGGTTCGCGCTGCGACGATGGGAGCGCTGGTATCAGTGGCAGTCCGGCGGCAAGTCGGCCCAGTTCCGGGCGGCCACTCCGCTGCGACGCTAGCGCTCCGTAGATAGAGCTAGTCTCGTAACCGATGAGCGCGCGCGCAGGAATTCTGGTCACCGGTACCGAAGTGCTGACCGGCCGGGTGACCGACCGCAACGGACCATGGGTCGCCGACCGGCTACTGGAACTGGGCGTGGAACTGGCGCATATCACCATCTGCGGTGACCGTCCGGCCGATATCGAGGCGCAGTTGCGTTTCCTGCGCTCGGAGGGGGTGGACCTGATCGTGACCACCGGAGGTCTGGGCCCGACCGCTGACGATATGACGGTCGCCACGGTCGCCCGGTTCTGCGGGCGGGAACTGGTTCTCGATGAGGTGATGGAGACGAGGATCGCCGCGATCGTCCAGCGCTGGATGGCCCGCTTCCCGGACATCGACTCCGGTGCGGTGCAGGCCGCCAACCGCAAGCAGGCGATGGTGCCCGACGGGGCCGAGGTGCTGGCTCCGGTGGGCACCGCCCCCGGGGTCGTGGTCCCGGGCACGCCGACGGTCGTGGTGCTGCCCGGCCCCCCGAAGGAGTTGCAGGGCATGTGGGATGCCGCTGTGGCGACCGAAGCGGTGCAACTGGCGATCGCCGGGCGCACCGCCTACCGCCAGGACACCGTCCGGATGTTCGGTGTGGCCGAGTCCGCTCTGGCCGAAACCTTGCGAGCCGCAGAGCAATCCGTTCCCGGTTTCGACGGTCTGGAGATCACCACCTGCCTGCGCCGGGGCGAGTTGGAGATGGTGACCCGCTACGAACCCACCGGGGCGGAAGTCTATCGCCGACTGATGGATCTGGTCCGGGAGCGCCATGGTGCTGCGGTGTTCTCCGAGGATGGATCCACCGTGGACGAGCAGGTGGCCGGACTGTTGGCAGGTCGGCGCATCGCGACCGCCGAGTCCTGTACCGCGGGCATGCTGGCCGTGCGACTGACCGATCGGGCCGGCTCCTCTGCTTACGTCGCCGGCGGTGTGGTCGCCTATGCCAACGAAGCGAAGTCAGCGGTTCTCGGTGTGGATCCGGCGCTGATCGCCGAGCACGGGGCGGTGTCGGCAGATGTCGCCGAGGCGATGGCGGCCGGTGCGTTGGAACGCCTGGACGCGGACACCGCAGTGGCCATCACGGGAGTGGCGGGTCCTGGGGGAGGTACCGAGGACAAGCCGGTCGGGACGGTCTGGTTCTGTGTGATGCTCGGCGACGGCACGACCGTCACCCGTTGCGTGCGGGTCCCGGGGGAGCGGGCCGATGTGCGGGAACGATCCACCACGGTGGCCATGCATCTGCTGCGCCGGGCATTGCTCGGTGTGGCCGACTAGCTCAGACATACCTGTTCGCCGGCGACCGGATCCCACAACGCCAGCAGTCGACCCCCGACTTCGGCGAGTTCGATGACAAGAGTCGCGCGGTCCAGGCCGGCGTCCAATGCCTCCTTCAGAAGCGCCGCCAGATCATCACGGGACTGAGCCGAATCGGCCTGCGACTGCCGCGCCGCCCGGATCAACCGCCAGGCGTAACGGTGCTCATCAAGGAAATCGTTCATGCATCTGCTTTCGGCGATGATTGTTCGTTGAGTGTGCCGCAATGTCGCC
>DAIPYT010000114.1:0-9801 GCA_036782595.1 Mycobacterium sp.
AGCTGCTTTCGCCGGAGCTGCTTTCGCCGGAGCCGTCTTGACCGGGGCCGCCTTCGCGGTCTTGGCGGGTGCGGTTTTCGCGGTTTTGACCGGAGCCGCTTTCGCGTTTTTGGCGGGTGCGGCTTTGGCAGCCTTGGCAGGTGCCGCTTTAGCCGCCTTGGCAGGTGCTGCCTTGGTGGCCGGTGCGGCTTTTACCGCCTTGGCCGGCGCAGCCTTGGCCGGCGCAGCTTTGGCCGGAGCCGCCTTGGCCGGTGCTGCCTTGGCAGGGGCGCTTTTGGCCGCCTTGGCCGGTGCCGCTTTGCCGGTGGCCTTGGCCGCGACCTTCGCCAGCACGCTGCGGGCGGTCTTGGCGGCGGTGCTCTTCTCGGGCTTGGCGGGCGTCGCGGCGGCGGATTGCTTGGCCGGCTTCGCGGTTGCCTGGCTTGCCTTGGTCGCTGCCACGTACACCCTTTCAGTACTGCAGGTTCCGGCGATCGCAGACGTGCGTCACCAGAAAGTGTCGGCTATAGGGAAATGTCGGCGGAATCAGTGCGATCCTCGCCGCTCAGGTGGGCGGCCGCCGAACTCCATTGTAACGACATCGACAGCATGCGGCGCTCAGCCCGCCGCCTCCTCCTCTGCGGCAGCCATTGCCGCCCCGACGATACCGGCGGTGTTGAGTAGTTCGGCGGCGACCACCGGGGTGCGGCTTTTCAGCAGCGGGACCCACTTGTCGGCTTTCTTGCTGATGCCGCCGCCGGCGATGATCAGGTCGGGCCAGATCGCGTTTTCGATGGACACCAAGACCTTGGTCACCTGCTTGGTCCACTTGCGATAGCTCCAGCCGCGGCGTTCCATCACCGACGAGGCCGCTCGATGCTCGGCCTCTTTGCCATCCACCTCGACGTGGCCGAACTCGGTGTTGGGCAACAACATTCCGTGATGAATCAACGCAGATCCGATTCCGGTTCCAAACGTCAGCAGCAGCACCACCCCGTCCTGGTTACGCCCGGCGCCGTAGCGCTGTTCGGCCAGCCCGGCGGCGTCGGCATCGTTGAGGACGGTTACCCGCTGGCCTCCCAGTGCGGTGCTCATTTCCTGGGCGACGTCGCGGCCGATCCAGCTGCTGTCGACGTTGGCCGCGGTCTGAACCACGCCGTCGACCACGACACCGGGGTAGGTGACGCCCAGCGGTCCGGACCAGTTGAAGTGGCGCACCACCTCGGCCACCGTCTTGGTCACCGCCTCAGGGGTGGCGGGCTGCGGAGTTTCCAGCCGGAACCGTTCGCCGACGAGCTGACCGGTCTCGAGGTCGACGACGGCGCCTTTGACGCCGCTGCCACCGACATCGACGCCGAGGGCTTGGGCAGGAGCGGGTCGGGTCGAGGTCATGGCAGATCCTCCGGGTGTCGTGGGCCGGTCGGCCTCATACACTAGTGCGTGCGAGGCCAGCGGAAATGCCGATTGCGGCCCTGATTGTGCTGCGATATCAACCATGGCAGACAACGGTCCGGAGCAGCTGCGCGAGGTGGCTGAGCAGCTTGTCGGCGAAGCCGCGGACTTCGTACGGCGGCGGCGGGTCGAGATCTTCGGCACCGGGGCGGGCACGGCCGTTCGGACCAAGAGCAGTCCTACCGATCCGGTGACGCTCGCCGACGTCGAAACCGAGCAACTCGTTCGCGACCGGCTGAGGCAACTGCGGCCCGGTGATCCGGTACTCGGCGAGGAGGGCGGCGGCCCGGCATCCGGTGGGCCGGCATCCACCGGGGTCGTGCGGTGGGTGGTCGACCCCATCGACGGCACGGTCAACTTTCTCTACGGCATCCCGGCCTACTCGGTCTCACTCGCCGCTCAGGTCGACGGCGTTTCAGTGGCGGGGGCGGTCGCAGACGTAGCCGGTGGTCGGATCTACTCGGCGGCAAGGGGATTGGGTGCGCACCTACTTGAGGCCGGTCAGCGGCGTCGGCTCCGGTGCAGCGATGTCGGCGAACTTTCGATGACATTGCTGAGCACCGGCTTCGGCTATGCGCCAACACGTCGTGCCGCCCAGGCCGACCTGCTGGCCCAGTTGCTGCCCATGGTGCGCGATGTCCGCCGACTCGGTTCGGCGGCACTGGACCTGTGCATGGTGGCCGCGGGCCGCCTTGACGCCCACTACGAGCACGGCCTCAACGAGTGGGACTGGGCCGCCGGCGCACTGATCGCCGCTGAGGCCGGGGCGGTCGTCGTTCTGCCGGGGACCGACGATGAGGGCGCCGGGCTGCTGCTGGCAGCGGCGCCCGGCGTGGCGGGCAAGCTGATCGAGGCTCTCGACCGATTCGGCGGGTTACCGCCGCTGCCGTGAGGGGATCAGCCAGGCGAGTCAGCAGGTGGCGTGGATCCGGGTGATCAGCGACGAGTCAGCAGGCTCAGTCGCGCCCGGCCGCAGGCCGGACAGCACCGCTGAGATGTCATCGCTGTTGGCCAGGGAGGTCCAGTCGGTGCCGATCACCAGATCCACCGTGTCCTCGGACCGGTCGTCCTGATACAGCTCGACACACGGCGCCACCAGCCACGTCGCCGCGGCGGCTGCCCGACCGGACTGGCCGAACCGGATCTGCCCCTGGCAGCTCAGCCGGCTGCCGGCATAGATCGGATCATTGGCCGCCGTCGGTGCCGCGAAGCCCAGGTCACGCAGCGTCCCGGAAACCTCACCGGCCTGGCCGCCCTGCCCTGATGCGTTGAGCACACGGATCTTCGTGTCGGCGAGTTTGGCCGGCGCCACGTCGATCAGCGCGGAGCCGGACATCAGGTTGCCCAGCTTGGGTGCGGCGGCGTCGGTCGGGCTGGGTGGGGCATTGCAGGACGCCGCTTCGCGGACCTCCACCGGGCGGGTCAGCACGAAAGCCCACGCCACTGCGGTCAGGACCAGCAGAGTGGCCAAAGCCACCAATCCGGGTCCATACTTGCGCCGAACAAACGGCTGCCCGTCTTTGCCGGTGGCGGAGCCTCGGGTGATGTGAGCGACCACGGGTGAACTGTAAAGGCATCCGCTCGTGCATCCGAATCAAGGAATGTGATGTAACTCACACCCACTCTGTTGATGATCGGGGCACGAATTGTTTGGCCCAGGCGTTCTGCGCTGATACAAAGCCTTGCTGAGGTATGACGAGGGGAGAGGACAGGACAGATGGCAACTGACTACGACGCCCCCAGGCGTACCGAGACCGACGAGGTGTCGGAGGATTCGCTCGAGGAACTGACTGCTCGGCGCAACGAAGTGCAGTCGGCGGTCGTCGACGTCGACGAGACGGAGTCCGCCGAGTCGTTCGAGCTGCCCGGCGCGGATCTGTCCGGCGAGGAATTGTCGGTCCGGGTGGTTCCCAAGCAGGCCGACGAGTTCACCTGCTCAAGCTGTTTTCTGGTCCATCACCGCAGCAGGCTCGCCAAGGAGAAGAACGGCGAGATGATCTGCACCGACTGCGCGGCTTAGCGGCGATCAGCTGCGCTCTCAGCTCAGCAGGGCCGCCAGCACCCGCTCGGGATGGCGGCTGCTCACCATCCAGTACGGAGTCGGGTCGTCGGGATCGTCCAGAACCACCAGCGCCATCGGCCCAACCCAATTCCGGTGCAGGACGAACGCGGCCGGGTCCAATTGGCGGCCCAGCGCGGCCGACTTCGCGCTTTTCGGGACGACGGCTGAACGGCTGATCACCGATGCCGGCAGGTGCGCCTCACCGGCCCACAGTTCGACGTCGCTGCCGGTGCCTGTCACCGCAACCTCGACGCGGCTGAGCCATAGCAACACGCCGACAGCCGCCATCGCACACACGATGTATGCCAGCCAGTCGGGCAGGTTGCGCACACCCATGTTGATTTCCATGGCCAGCACCGCTGACAGTCCGATCCCGATCGGCCACCACCACCACGGCACCCACAACCGCTCGCGGTAGCGCACGGTTTGCGTAGCTAGCGAACCAGACACCCGGCCAAGGGTAGTCTTTGCGATCGTGTCTTCCAGTCTCGCGGTGGTTCGGTTGGACCGCGACCTACCAATGCCCAGCCGTGCCCATGACGGCGACGCCGGCGTCGATCTCTACGCCGCCGAGGATGTCGAGCTCCCGCCCGGACACCGCGCCCTCGTTCCCACCGGGATCGCGGTGGCAATCCCGCAGGGCATGGTGGGTTTGGTGCATCCGCGCTCCGGCCTGGCCGCGCGCCTGGGATTGTCGATCGTCAACGCCCCCGGGACCATTGACGCGGGCTACCGCGGTGAGATCAAGATTTCGCTGATCAACCTCGACCCCGCCGCCCCGATCGTGTTGCGGCGTGGCGATCGAATCGCCCAACTGGTGGTGCAACGGGTTGAGTTGCCCGAGTTGGTCGAGGTGGCCTCGTTTGACGAGGCCGGGCTGGCTGACACCACCCGTGGCCAGGGCGGTCACGGTTCCTCCGGCGGACATGCGAGTTTGTGATGGCATTCGGAAGACGTAAACGCGATCAGGATCAGGGCGCGGCCGAGATGATCGAGATCGAGGAGACCGGGGAGATCGAGGTCGAGGTGGACGACACCGCCGGTCCGTTCGACATCGAGGACTTCGACAGCCCCGAGCAGGCTGCACTGGCCCGCCTGGACCTCGGTTCGGTGCTGATTCCGATGCCACCCGGCGGCCAGGTCCAGGTCGAGTTCAACCAGACCGGCCAGCCGACCGCGATCTGGGTGGTGACCCCCAACGGCCGGTTCACCATCGCCGCCTACGCCGCGCCGAAGTCTCCCGGACTGTGGCGTGAGGTGGCTGCCGAGTTGGCGGAGGCGCTGCGCAACGACGGTGCCGCGGTATCCATCGAGGACGGCCCATGGGGCCGCGAAGTGGTCGGCGTCGGTGCCGGTGCGGTGCGGTTCATCGGTGTCGACGGGTACCGCTGGATGATCCGCTGCGTGGTCAACAGCATGCCGCAGTCGATGCCGGCTTTGCTGGCCGAGGCCCGACAAGCCTTGGCGGACACCGTCATTCGCCGCGGTGATACACCGATGCCGGTGCGCACACCACTGCCGGTCGAACTGCCCGAGGAGCTTGCGGCACAGCTGCGTGCCGCCGCGACCCAGCAGGCTCAGCAGCAGATGCTGGCGGCCCAGCAGGCCCAGCAGGCCATGCTGGCCGCTCAGCAGCAGATGCAGATGCCGCAAGGCGGTTCGGCGGTGCCCCAGCAGCAGCGCAGCACCATCACCGGGGGCTGAACGTTCAGCCGATCTGCCCCAGTGCTGCCAGCGCGGCGGCCCCGAGCAGGTCAGGGTCAGGCCCGAAATCCTCCAGCCGCACCGTGCTCAGCGCGGCGTGCGGCGCCCACGTCGCCCAGTCGGCGGCCACCGAAGCCGGATGCACCAGATCGTCGCTGGCCGCCACCACCGCCAGCGGGGCCTCCAGCGCGGTCAGCTGCGCCCGGGTGGGAGCAACGCAGGCGGCGGCTTCTTCCATCGCATCCGGCAGGGCCGGCCACTGCCGACTCCAGGAGCGGGCCAGTTCGTCGGCCAGCCACGCCGGGCTCGATACCCGCATTGCGGCCGTTGTGGCGGCCAGACCGTCGTGGCGCAGCGTCTCGGCGGTATGCCGGGCCGACAGCGCGGCCGGTGCGCCATCAGGCGCACCAGTCCAGGGCGGCAGCACCGCCAGCACGGCCAGCGTGCTGCCCGGGTGGGCGAGTGCCCAGCGGACGGCCAGCACCGCTCCCAACGAGACGCCGCCCACCGCGATCCGGCCGTACTGCCGGGCGGCGTCGTCCATGGCCTGCAGGTAGCCGGCCACCAGCCGCTCCGGCTCAGGTGCCACGGTGATCACCGAGGTGCCGGCGTCCTGCAGGGGGCCGGCGAAAGCCCGGCGCAGGTAGTCGTCGTCGGACCCCGTCCCCGGCAGCAGGACCGTCACCACACCGCGAATGCTGACCGCCACGCCACGATCGTGCCTGTTGCCGGAGGCGGCTCGACTTACCGGGGTATGCCTCGTGGCGCGAGAGGACGGAGAGGTCTACCGTGACGGTGGCAGTCCGGTTTAGCTCCAGGAGAGAGGCCCAGGAGAAAGCTATGGCCACGACCGAAGGTTTTGTGAGGCGTCTGAGCCGCAAGCTGACGGAGCATCCCGAGGAGCGCGACGCGGAGGAGCTGACCGGGGCAGCCGCCAGCACCGGGGCCCATCGCGCCATTGACTGCGAGCGCGGCCAGGAAGTCACCATGGTCGGCGTCCTGCGCAGCGTGGAGACCAACGCCAAGGGGTGTGTGGCGGGTGTCCGCGCCGAATTCTTCGACGGCACCGACGCCGTGACGCTGGTCTGGCTGGGACAGCGCCGGATTCCCGGCATCGAATGCGGCCGTACCCTGCGGGTGCGCGGTCGACTCGGCAAGCTCGACAATGGCAGCAAGGCGATCTACAACCCGCACTACGAGATTCAGCGTTGACCCCGGCCGACCCGCCGGAGCGGGAGGCTAAGCCGACTCCCGGCCAGGCATTGCTCGGCCAGATAGGCGGCGTCAGCGGGCTCATCTACTCCGCCCTTCCGGTGGCCGTGCTGGTACCGGTGTCCACCGCCTTCGGTCTGCTGCCCGCCATCGTGGCTGCACTGGCCGTCGCTGCGGGGGTCCTGGTGTGGCGTCTGATCAGGAAAGACTCGCTGCAACCGGCTCTGGCCGGCTTCTTCGGCGTCGGGGTCAGCGCATTCATCGCCTGGATAGTCGGCGCGTCGAAGGGCTACTTCCTGCTGGGCATCTGGACGTCGCTGATCTGGGCGACGGTGTTCGCCATTTCGGTGGTCATCCGCCGGCCGGTGGTGGGCTACGTCTGGAGTTGGATCAACGGCCGCGACCGTACCTGGCGGCGGTCGCGGCGGGCAGTACTGGCTTTCGACCTGGCAACTCTGACCTGGGTGGTGGTATTCGGCGCGCGGTTCGCCGTGCAGCACCACCTCTACGACGCCGATGAGACCGGCTGGCTCGGTGTGGCCCGGATCGCCATGGGTTGGCCGCTGACGGCCATCGCGGCACTGGTGACGTATCTGGCCATCCGGGCGGCGCAGCGGGCCCTGCATGCCGACCGTGCGGCCGAACAGCACCCCTGAGCGGTTAGCGGAGCCCCTCGGCCAGCAGGTTGCGCAGCTCGCCCTCGACGTCCGGCGCGGCCACGAACAGCAACTCGTCGCCGCCCTCCAGGGGCTGGTCGGGTTCGGGGACGATCACCCGTTGACCGCGCAGGATCGTCACCAGGGCGACATCGCGGGGAAGGCTGAGTTTGCGCACCGGCCGTCCACCCCACGGGGTGTCCTCCGGCAAGGTGATCTCCACCAGGTTGGCGTTGCCCTTGCGGAACTCCATCAGGCGCACCACGTCGCCGACGGCGAAGGCTTCCTCGACCAGCGAGGCGAGCATGCGCGGCGTCGACACCGCGACGTCGACGCCCCAGGCGCTGTCGAACAGCCACTCGTTGCGCGGGTCGTTGACCCGGGCGACCACTCTGGGCACCGCGAACTCGGTCTTGGCCAGCAGTGAGAGCACCGCATTGGCCTTGTCGTCGCCGGTGGCGGCGATCACCACGTCGAATTGCTCGAGCTGCACCGACTCCAGCAGACTCAGTTCGCAGGCGTCGCCGAAACACCAGGATGCTGCGGGGATCGCATCGACGTCGAAATGATCGGGGTTGCGCTCGATGAGCATCACGTCGTACTGGTTCTCCACCAGTTCGCGGGCGATGGATCGGCCGACTGCGCCGGCGCCGGCGATTGCGACTTTCATTCCCCGACTCCTTCCGCGGGCGGCTGCGCGGCGATGGCCAGCGCTTCGGCGGCATGACCGGATACCGCCGCCAGATACACCTTGTCGCCGGACTGGATGACGGTTTTCGGCTCCGGTAGCACCCCGGTGCCGAACCGGATCAAGAACGCCACTCGGGCTCCGGTGGCCTCCTCCAGGGCGGTGGCCCGAATACCTGCCCAGCCCTCGTGCAGGGTCGCCTCGCACACGGCGACGGTGCCGGTCGGGTCGCGCCACCGCGCGGTCTCGGTCTCGTGGGTCAAGGTGTTCAGCAGACGGTCGGTGGTCCAGGGCACGGTGGCGACGGTCGGGATGCCGAGCCGCTCGTAGACCGCGGCCCGTTTGGCGTCGTAGATCCGGGCCACGACGCGCTGCACTCCGAACATCTCCCGGGCGACACGCGCGGAGATGATGTTGGAGTTGTCCCCGGAAGACACCGCAGCGAAAGCATCGGCGTTCTCAATCCCCGCGCGCAGCAGGACATCCCGGTCAAAGCCCATGCCGGTGATCTGCTCGCCGGAGAATTCGGGGGAAAGCCGGTGAAAGGCGGTCCGGTCACGGTCGATGATCGCCACTTCATGCCCGAGTCGCGACAGCGCCTCGGCAAGGGAGGCGCCGACCCGGCCGCAGCCCATCACCACTACCCGCACCTGTGAGTCCTCTCGGTTGCTGGTGCCCCGGGGCAAACGCTACCGGCTTCCGGGGCAAGGCCTACCCTTGGCTCTCGTGTCCAAGGTTTCCACGGGCGTTCGCAGGCTGCTCCTCGGTCAGCCGTTCCGCAGCGACAAGCTCGCGCACACGCTGCTGCCCAAGCGCATCGCCCTGCCGGTGTTCGCTTCCGACGCCATGTCGTCGGTGGCCTACGCGCCGGAGGAGATCTTCCTGGTGCTCTCCGTGGCCGGGTTGTCCGCCTACACGATGGCGCCCTGGATCGGCGTGGCCGTTGCCTTCGTCATGCTGGTCGTGGTCGCGTCCTACCGGCAGAACGTGCACGCCTACCCGTCTGGCGGCGGCGACTACGAGGTGGTGACCACCAATCTGGGTCCCACCGCCGGCCTCACCGTGGCCAGCGCCCTGCTGGTCGACTACGTGCTGACCGTCGCGGTGTCGATGGCCTCGGCGATGTCCAATATCGGCTCAGCCGTGCCGTTCATCGCTCAACACAAAGTGATCTTCGCGGTGACCGCGATCGTGTTGTTGACGGCGATCAACCTGCGCGGTATCCGAGAATCCGGTAAGGCCTTCGCCATTCCCACCTATGCCTTCATCGTCGGAATGTTCCTGATGTTGGCCTGGGGTTTCTTCCAGATCCACGTCCTGGGCCATGACCTGAAGGCGGAGTCCGCCGGCTTCGAGCTGCAGGCCGAGCACGGCGACATCATGGGATTTGCCCTGGTTTTCCTGGTGGCCAGGGCGTTCTCGTCGGGTTGTGCCGCGCTGACCGGTGTGGAGGCCATCAGTAACGGCGTTCCGGCATTTCGGAAACCGAAGTCGCGCAACGCCGCCACCACGCTGGCGATGCTCGGCGGTCTGGCGGTCACCATGTTCATGGGCATGATCGTCCTGGCCAACGACACCGGAGTGAAGTTGGCCGAGCGGCCCGATGAGCAGTTGATCGGCGCCCCGGCCGACTATCACCAGAAGACTCTGGTCGCCCAGTTGGCCGACAGCGTGTTCCACGATTTCCCTGTCGGCCTCTACCTGATCACCGGCGTCACCGCCCTGATCCTCGTGCTGGCCGCCAACACCGCTTTCAACGGCTTCCCGGTGCTGGGCTCGATCCTGGCCCAGGACCGCTATCTTCCTCGACAGTTGCACACCCGCGGTGACCGGCTCGCCTTCTCCAACGGCATCGTGTTCCTGGCCCTGGCCGCGATCGCCTTCATAATCGCCTTCAACGCTGAGGTGACCCAGCTCATCCAGCTCTACATCGTGGGTGTGTTCATCTCGTTCACGCTCAGCCAGATCGGCATGGTGCGGCACTGGACCCGATTGCTGGCCAGCGAGGACGATCCGGGCGAGCGCAGCAAGATGAAACGCGCCCGCGT
>DAIPYT010000115.1:0-9694 GCA_036782595.1 Mycobacterium sp.
GGGTCTGTCGCGGAGCAGGGCGATCTCGCCGACGATCACCCCGGCCGAGGCCTCGTCGATGAGCACCGCACCGTCGTCGTTGGTGTGACGGACCTCGACCTGCCCGGACTGAATCAGGACGAAGAAGGCGGCTTCTTCCCCCTGGCGCATCAAGACCTGGCCGCGCTCGGCCCGCAGCGGTTGCAGCCGTTCGGCGACCGGAAGCAGCTGCTCAGCGGTGCAGTCCTCGAACAGCCCCATCCCCGCCAGACCCTCGACGCGCAGCGCCACCAGTTCGGGGGTGTCGACGAATGCCGAGACCAGGCTCTCCCCGCGCTGGCCGCCGTGCCTGGCGGTCATCGTCTGATCACCTGACTAGTAAGCCAGAAGATTGACGATTCCGCCGAATGCTTTCGGTAGCGCACTCGCCGCGGGCACGATCGTCCGCCGAATCGGCGCGATCCCGCCGGCATAGAGCAGACCGGCGGTCAGTAGCCGGTAGCGGCGCGACATCGCCCGCCACTGCCGGTCGTAGTCCTGCGGAGCGTCGGCCAGGACGCACTTGACCGCCAACTCCGCGCCGCCGAACGCGATACCCATCCCCTCACCGGTGAGCGCGTCGACATAGCCGGCGGCATCGCCGACCAGCAGCACACGTCCGGCGGCCCGGCTGCGCACACGCTGGCGCAGCGGCCCCGCGGCGCGGTCCGGCCCGTGTGGGACTCCATCGAGGCGGGCTGTCAGAGCCGGGAATTCGAGCAGATGATCCCCGAATTTCCCCTGCTCCGATTTCAGAATGGCGACACCCACTTGGTCGTCGGCCACCGGCGTGACATACGCCTCGGTGTCGCGGGCCCAGTACACCTCGACGGTGTCGCTCCACGGTGCGATGTCGTAGTGGCGCCGGATGCCCCAGCGGCGCCTTCCGCGGGAGGGCAGATCCAGTCCCAGTGAGCTACGGATCGGCGAGTGCAGGCCGTCTGCGGCAGCGAGGTAACGGGCGCGCAGGTCGCCGCACCGCACCGACGTCGAGTCCTGGGTCACAGTGCCGATCTCGCCCTTGCCGATCTCGCCCTTGACGATCGTCACCCCCGCCGCGGCCGCGGCGTCGTACAGCGCCTCGGACAGCACGGTGCGACGTACACCCATGCCGGATCCGGACCGGAAGTGCGCCTCCACCCGATGGGTGGCATCGAGGTAGGTGATGCCGCGGAACGCCTTGCCGCGCAACGTGACACCGATCGCGTCGAGTTGCTTGACGGTGTGCGGCATCAGCCCCTCGCCGCAAGCCTTGTCGATGGGCCCCGGTCGGCGATCGATGACCACCGTCTCCAAGCCCGCGCGGGCTGCGTGAATAGCGGTAGCCAGCCCGCCGGGGCCGCCGCCGGCGACCAGGAGATCGATCATGCCAACCTCGCCAGCGCCGAGTTCTCGACGCCGATGCGCCTGGTGAGCAGGACCGCGTTGAGAGCGGTGAAGGTCAGCGCGGTGATCCATGCGCTGTGCACCAGTGGCAGGGCGATGCCCTCGGCCACCACGGCGACGTAGTTCGGGTGCGCGAACAACCGGTACGGGCCGCCGGTGATGCGCTCGGCTCCAGGGATGACGACCACCCGGGTGTTCCACTGCCGCCCGAGGGTGCTGATGCACCACCAGCGCAGACCCTGGGCTGCGATCACGACAGCCAGCATCGGCCAGCCGAGGGCCGGGATGAAAGGCCGGTGTAGTGCCATGACCTCGACCAGACAACCCACCAGCAGTCCGGTGTGCAGTACGACCATCACCGGATAGTGCGAAGCGCCGAATTCCACACCGCCGCGCGCCCGACTCCAGGCGAGGTTGCGCTGCGCGACCACCATCTCGGCCAGCCGTTCGAGACCGACCAGAGCGATCAGGAGCACGTACCAGTTCACGGGTCAATCCCACTGCATGAGAACGAGTTCCGAACAGAACCCCGGCCCCATGGCCATCAGCATCCCGGGCCCGGCCACCGGACCCTTGGCGATCGTGTCGCGCAGCACGTGCAGCACCGACGAGGACGACAGGTTCCCGATGTCGGCCAGCGACCGCCAGGTGAGCTCCAGGGCGTCGTCGGGCAGTCCGAGGCTGGAGACGATCGCCTCGATCACCTTGGGCCCGCCAGGATGACTCACCCAGGTGCGGATGTCGTCGGAGGTGAGGTCATGGGGAGCAAGGAAATTGGCGACGTCACCGGGCAGATACCGGCTGACGACCTCCGGCACATCGGGAGAGAGCACCAGTTGCAGACCACTGGCGCCGACGTCCCAACCCATGGTTCGCAACGAATCCGGGTAGAGGTGACTGCGGGTGTCGACGACGGCCGGGCCGTCGCAGCCCATCTGCTCGGCGCGGCGATCACCCACCGCGACCACCGCCGCCGCGCCGTCGCCGAACAGGGCGGTGCCGACGAAGCCGGCGATCGTGGGTTGAACGGCCGGGAAGGTCATCGAGCACAACTCGACCGACAGCAGCACCGCAACATCGTCGGGGGCACCGCGCAGGTAGTCATTCAGGCGGGCGATTCCGGCGGCGCCGGCCACGCAGCCCAGTCCGAACATCGGCACCCGGCGGACATCCGGCCGCAGGCCCACCCGCGCTGCCACCCGGGCCTCCAGTGAGGGCACCATGATGCCGGTCACCGTGGTGGACATCACCAGGTCGACGTCGCCGGGAGCCAGTCCGGCCTCATCCAGTGCTGCGGTCAACGCGGCGCAGCCGAGTTCCACGGCGTTCTCGATGAAGATGTCGTTGGCTTCGCCGAAATCGGTCAGCGTGGAGTAACGCTCCAGTGGCAGCACAAGGTTGCGATGATCCACCTTCGCCGCACGGTGCATCTGACGAACGATTTTCTCGTGCGCGGCCATGGCGGGCAGGGTCAGGAATGCTTCAGCGATCTCATCCTGGCTGAAGCGATGCGGCGGCAGGGCGCCCTGCACACCGGCGATCACGCTCCCGCGTGCAGCCGTCAACGACCGGGATTTGCTCGACATGACTCCAGTATGCCCGGATAGCGCTCGGGAAGAACCGCCGTCAGCCTGAACAGGCTGGTTAACGGCATGAGTGTCATCGAACCGTCACGGCCGTACACCCCGCAAGGATCAACGTCTCCGGCGCGGCAGCGGTAACCAGTACGGGACACCGTCGGCGTACCGGTCGAACGCCGGACCGTAGATTCGCCGGAAGCGAGCTTCTTTGAGCAATGGCGCCGCCAGGCAGTACGCGGTGAGGGTGAGCGCGAGGAACAACTGGTCGGGAGTCCAGGTCGGAACCGTCCATAGCGTCAGGGTGAACGAGACGTAGATGGGTTGGCGGGTGAGCCGGAAGAGTCCCTTGACCGGCATCGGCGGGTAGACCGGCTTTCCTCCCCTCAACAGTGCCAGCCAGCCGAGACTGCCCGTTTGCAGACTCAGGCCGGCATCGAGCATCGACTTGCCCAACAACAACCAGGACAGGGCGTAAAGCAGACTCAGGACCACCAACGACACTCCGCCGGCCTGCCACCAGATGGTGCCGGTCGGGGACCAGAAGGCAAAGAGCGCGAACACCTGCAACGCTGCGATGGTGACGTAGGTGGTGCTCGACAGCGTGCCGCCTGCGCCCAGTGGTGCCAGTCGGCTCAACAGCCTTCTGCCGCGATTGGTCAGCAGCAGGGAGTGCCCGATCGGAAACTGCGCCAGCAGGGCTGCGTTGCTCAACCAGTTCCACGGTGGCGGAACAGTTCCCAGCGAACGGCTCATTCCGAAGTACATCGCGGCCATCATGGTCCCGACCCCGACCGCGAATGACAGGTGGCAGCCGACCCCGTAAATCACGGCGAGGAACCTACGCGCGCCGGAGTTCGGTTGCTCACTGGTCGACATCTGCACCGGCCCCCCCTTCGTCGCGGGCCTTCGCCTGTTCTGCGCGTAGCGTAGCCTCCGTGGGCCTTGGCAAGCGTTTCCCGATGCTGCGCTGGTCGGTGTTACGGACCGGCCTGGCCATCCGCAGGTTCAACACGACCGGACAAACCGGCGACGGGCGTGAGGCGGCCGCGGCCGACTTCGTGGAGGCCCACGCGCGTCCCGGTGACATCGACGACGCGTTGGCGACGATGGACCGCTACGCCTACGACAAGTCGTTCCTGGTCAACGTCGGCGACGAGAAAGGGGCCCTGCTCGATGCGGCGGTTCGTCGGGCCGATCCGCGACTGGCGTTGGAATTGGGCACCTACTGCGGCTACGGCGCACTGCGGATCGCCCGCGCCGCGCCGTCGTCCCGAGTGATTTCGGTGGAGTTGTCCATGGCCAATGCCGTTGTGGCACAGCGGATTTGGGCCCATGCTGGAGTAGCCGACCGCATCACCTGCGTGGTGGGAACCATCGGTGACGGCGGGCGGACCCTGGCCGCGCTGGAAGCTGAGCACCGGCTGGGACCCGGGACCCTTGACTTCCTCTTCATCGATCACGACAAGAACGCCTACCTGGCCGACCTGACCGCCATCGTCGAGCGCGACTGGCTGCACCCGGGTGCGATCGTGATGGCGGACAACGTCGGATTCCCCGGCTCCCCCAAGTACCGGGCCCATATGCGCGAGCAACAAGGCAAACACTGGCAGACCATCGAGCATCGCACCCACGTCGAGTACCAGACGCTTATTCCGGATCTCGTGCTCGAGTCGCAATATCTGGGTTGACCCTCCCTCGGAGGCTCAGGCGGCCTTGCCCGCCGCAGAGCCCGCCTCACTGCCCGCCTCGCTGATGCCGAACCGATTGTGCAGCCTGACCAGTGGCGCCGGCGCCCACCAGTTCC
The DNA here is from genome assembly GCA_036782595.1 of Mycobacterium sp. Lineage (GTDB taxonomy): Bacteria > Actinomycetota > Actinomycetes > Mycobacteriales > Mycobacteriaceae > Mycobacterium. The sequence goes on from DAIPYT010000115.1 coordinate 4,789, forward strand.
AGCGGCCCATCAACCGCATGAACGCCGGCACCAGCACCATCCGCACCAGCGTCGCGTCCACCAGGACCGCCAGCGTCAACCCCACACCGAACAGTCGCATGATCGCCACCTGGGCGGCGATCAACGCGGCGAATGAGATCGCCATGATCATTGCGGCCGCGGTGATCACCCGGCCGGTGCGCGCCAATCCCAACGCCACGCTCTCGTCGTTGTCACCGGTCTGGAGCCAGAACTCCCGGATGCGGGAGATCAGGAACACCTCGTAGTCCATCGACAACCCGAAGGCCACGCAGAACAGCAGCACCGGCATGTTGGCCACCAGGGTGCCGGTGGCCGTGGTGCCCAACCCGCCGAGGTGGCCCTCCTGGAAGATCCACACCGCGGCCCCGAAAGCGGCGGACAGCGACAGCATGTTCAAAATCAGCGCCTTGACCGGGAGCACGACACTGCCGGTCAGCAGAAACAGCAACACCAGCATGATCATCGCGATCAGTCCCAGCACCAACGGCAGGCGGGAGGTGATGGCATCCACGCTGTCGCTGTTGGTCTGGGCCAGGCCGCCGAACTCCACGGTCCGGCCGTCCGGGGCGGGTATGGCGTGCAACGTGCTCAGTTGGTTCTCCGAAGCCTCGGAGAACAGCGGGACCGAACTTCCGACGGTCAGCAGGGTGCTGCCGGCGGCTTCACCGGTCGCGGCCAGGGGCGGGCCGGTCAGCCGGCCATTCACGTAGGTGCCGCCCGGCGCGGACACCGAGTTGACGTCGGGAACCCGGGAAAGCTCGGTGGCGTAGCGGTCGACCTCGGCGCGGTCCAGGCCGGCCGAGTCGGTGATGATGACCGGCACTTCGGAGTCGGAGTCGACCTTGAAGTCCGACCGCAACAGGTCGCCGACCTGATGGGCCGACGCCGACTTCGGCAGCACCCGGTCGTCGGGAAAGCCTGGCTTCACCCCGAAGAACGGGGCCCCGAGAAAAGCCAACAGCGCCACCCCGGCCAGACCGATCGGCACGGCGCGGCGCATGACGAGTTTCGTTGAGCGGTACCAGAATTGCTGGGTGATCGGAATCGGCTGGGGCTCCGGCCGGCCGAGCAGCTTGCGCAGCCCGCGACGCACGTCCAATGCGTTGAGGCGGTCGCCGAGCGCCATGATGGCCGCGGGGGTGACGACGACGGCGGCCAGGGCGGCGAAGGAGACCGTGGCCACCCCGGCGTAGGCGAAGGACCGCAGGAAGTTCATCGGGAAGAGCACCATCACCGCCATCGACAACGCCACCGTGACCGCCGAGAACAACACCGTGCGCCCAGCGGTCCCCATGGTGGTGACCAGGGCGTCCTCGCGGCTGGCACCGCCGGCCAACTCGTCGCGGTAGCGGCTGACGATCAGCAGCGTGTAGTCGATGGCCAACGCCAGACCCATCGCGGTGGTGAGGTTCAGCGCGAAGATGGACACCTCGGTGAAGAAGGTGACCGTTCGCAGAACGGCCAGCGAGCCCAGGATGGCCAGCACGCCGACCGCGATCGGCAACGCTGCGGCGAACGCCCCACCGAACACCCAGATGAGCACCAGGAAACTCAGCGGGACGACGATCGCCTCAAGCAGCAGCAGATCGCGCTTGGACTGTTCGGTGACCTGCAGGTTGACCATGGCGGTGCCGCCGGCCCGGACCGAGACGCCCTGATTTTCGCCGACCAGAGCGTCGGTGAGTTCTTTGGTGTACGCCTGCTGCTGACGCTCGGGCCCGACCACCCCGGTGACGATCAAACCGGACTTCTTGTCGGTGCTGACCAAAGCCGCCGCGGCCGGACCCGGCGAGGTCCACGCCGACTGGATACCGGCGACATGGCCTGACCTGCGCAACGTTTCGATCGCCGCCGTCGCCACCGCCCGGCCCTGCAGGCTGTCGTAACGATCAGGGGCGGTGACCACCAGCACCAGGGGTACGTCACCCTGCCCGAACTTCTCGCTGAGCATCTTGGTCACCCGGGACGATTCGGCGGTCGGATCCTGGAATCCGCTCGGCGAGAGTTTGTCGGCCACCGGGATGCCGAACGCCCCGATGATCACCGCCAGCAGAGCCGCGGCGATGATCACCCGTCGCGGGGTCGCGATGGCCAACCGGGCGATGCGTTCCAGCACTGTTCGTCCTTGCGCTTCGAGTCTTCTACCGAGGTGCGGCAGCAGTACAACGCTAGGCCGTGGCTTGGTCAGCCGCCGCCCTCCCACTCAACCACGCCCCGTGCACCGTTGAATGCAACCTCGGATGCTGGGCCTCACCGGCCAGCCACAGCCGATCATCGACCGGCCCGGCGAGCGTCACCCGGTCATCTTCGCCGGATCCGACCGCGGTGAAGGAGTAGGAACCCCGGCTGAATGGGTCCGTCCACCAGCGCGAGGCCTGCGCGGCCACCGGCGGGCGGAACCTGCCCGGGTAGATACCGGCCAGCACTTCGGCGGCCAGATCGCTCTGGCCCTGGACGGTCATCTCCCCGACAGCCGCCGCAGCCGCTCCCCCGTTGAGCGCCATCAGCGCGGGCATCCCGGCCACCCGGGCCAGGTTGTACCAGCCGGAGAACGGGGCGCCGGGGCGACTTGAGACCTGGATCTGGTCGACGTCATCCCAGAAGGCGGTGTCGAATCTCAGGACGAGCTTCTCGAACCGACCGAACCCAAGCCGATCAATGGCGCGGGCGTGCCCGCCGGGCAGTGGCGGGTCGAATCGGATTGCGCCGCTTTTCAATACGCCGAGCGGAACGGTGACGATCACCTTGCCCGCCCGCCAGCGACCGCCGACGGTGTCCACGACGATATGGTCCTTCTGGGTCAAGGACACCGCGGTCACCGCGGCGTTGCGCTGCACCGGCAGGTCATCGGCAAGTCGTTGGGTGAGTTGGCCGTATCCGCCCGGAAAGACCCGCTGGGCGCCGCTGAAGGAGTCTTCTTCGTCCAGCGCGCTCATCGCCAACTGTTCCGGAGTTGCTCCGTAGTCGCCGGCAAAGTCGGTCAGAGCCGCCGCCACGGCAGTCCTGCGGGCAATGTCGCCCAACGCCGGGGGCAGCGAGTCGATCCCCGCGCGCAGCGATATCCGACCCGCCCCGTCCGAGACGGCGGCATCCTCCAGGTGTCGGATCACGCGGGCTACCAGCGAGTCGAGTCGATCGGCGTCCTCGAGTGCCCCGTCGGGCGAGTAGTACTCCGCCGATCCCGCGCCGTCGAAGGAACCAACGTCGAAAACAGCGGTCGCAATGCCCAATCGGTTGGCCTCGTCGTAGATCGGGTTGCCCTCGGTGCCGTGGATCCACGAGGCGCCCAGATCGACGGGCAGGTCGGACCACTCGGCGGACGTCCAGATCCGGCCGCCGACCCGGTCACGGGCTTCCAGCACCACGCAACTCAATCCGGCCTCGGTGACGGCGTCGGCCGCGGCCAGCCCGGCGATGCCAGCCCCGATCACCGCGACGTCCACCACTCGCTCGCCGGACGGCGGGGCCGGGGTTTTGGCGCAGGCCGCCAGGGCCGTGGCCGCGCCCAGGGCCACCGCTCCGGCGAGCACTTCGCGTCGCCGGTGCATGGGCGAAAGACTACGCCTGACCCGGGTCGGCGGTCGTTCACCTTCCGGTTACCCGAACCGCAGTACGACGCCCCCGGCCGGTGCCATACTCGCAGCCAGCCAGCACGTCTGGAGACAACCGGGGAGAGCGCGAAACATGAGCGAAGTCAGCTACACAGCGGCTGGAACCGGTGACGGTTCGGAACCGGACGGGGACGACATTCGCACCGGGATGACGGCCCCGTCCCTGCGCAAGGCGATCGTGGATCACCTTCGCTACACCCTGGGGCGTCCCGCCCAGTTATTGGAGCCCCAGCACTTCTACCACGCGCTCGCGCTGGCGGTCCGCGACCGGATGCAGAAGCGCTGGATCGACACCACCCAGACCTACCTCGACCTGTCCCGCAAGGTCGCCGTCTACCTGTCCGCCGAATTCCTGCTCGGCCCGCACCTGGGCAACAACCTGCTCAACCTGGATCTGGAGGATGAGGCGCGGGCGGCGCTGGCGGCACTGGGCCAGGACTACGACGACGTGCTGGCATGCGAGGAGGAGCCGGGCCTGGGCAACGGCGGACTCGGCCGCCTGGCGGCCTGCTACCTGGAATCACTGGCCACTCTTCAGCGCCCAGCGATCGGCTACGGGATCCGCTACGAATTCGGCATCTTCGACCAGGACTTCCACGACGGTTGGCAGGTCGAACGCACCGACAACTGGCTGGCGTCGGGCAATCCGTGGGAGATCGCCAAACCGGAACTGAACTACAAGGTCGGCTGGGGCGGCCACACCGAGCACTACACCGATGACAAAGGCGAGCCTCAGGTCCGCTGGGTACCCGAGCGCATCGTCAAAGGCGTCTACTACGGCACCCCGATCCAGGGTTACGGGGTCAACACCTGCAACACCTTGACGCTGTGGAGCGCCAACGCGGTCAACGCGCTGGCCCTGGACGCATTCAATGCCGGCGACTATTACCGGGCGGTTGAGGACCAGGTGGTCTCGGAGAACGTGACCAAGGTCCTCTACCCCAACGATGAGCCCGAGGTCGGCAAACAACTGCGGCTGCTGCAGCAGTTCTTCTTCGTATCCTGCTCACTGCAGGACATCCTGCACCTGCTGGAGGACTTCGCCGGCCTGACCGCCCATAGCCTTCCTGATCGGGTTGCCATCCAACTCAACGACACTCACCCGTCGATCGCCGTGGCCGAGTTGATGCGGTTGCTGATCGACGGGCGAGATTTCAGCTGGGACGAGGCCTGGCACATCACCGTGGCGACGATGGCCTACACCAACCACACCCTGTTACCTGAGGCACTGGAGACCTGGCCGCTGCACATGTTCGAGCGGTTCCTGCCCCGGC
>DAIPYT010000116.1:0-1443 GCA_036782595.1 Mycobacterium sp.
ACTCGATCGGTGGACCTCCCTTCTTCAAATCCCGATCCCGGCTCGGCTGCACGTACCGACTACAGGCCATGCAACCCGGCCTTGTTAGCCGCGCACCAACCCCGATCAAGGATGTGGGCACTCACGCCGCCACCCGGACGACCGGCGCATCTCGGCCGGATGCGGCGGCGGATAACGCCAACCAGTTAGTGCGAGATCATGGAGTTAGCTGTGACATCGCAGGGATCGTTTCCATCTTCAGAAATCCGGCTGCGTTTCCGCAGCATTTCCCACCAACCTGCTTGGAATCGCGTGGTGCCGGCCCGGAGTGATACGTTGCTGAGGCCCCACTGCAGACTGAAAGTTGGTTTACGAAGTGACCCGAGTCAGCCGGGTGCGGTCTGCGTCCTCATCAAGTTTCAGCGCCCACTATGTCGGACGGGTCAGTGCGTTGGCCCTCGCACTGGGTATCGGCGCCTGGACGGTGGCCGTTCCGACGGTCGCGGTCGCTGACACCGGGGACGCGGCGGGTACCAACGCTGCGTCCTTTACCGAATCCGGCCCGGCTCCGTCACGGGCAGAAACTGCCACGCGCGGACGCACCGGCTCAAGGCCAAAAACGTCGGCGGCCTCCACCGCACCGGTAGGTGATGTCGCTGTAGCGCGAGCCGATACGGTGCCGCACGACACCCTGTTGGTGGGTGCGCGGCGTGCGTCGCGTCTCGGTGCTACGGCATCGACCCAGCCCAATACTCCGGCGGCGGCAGGCACTCGGAGTTCCTCGATGACCGGTGGCCCTTCGTCGACACTGTCACCGGCCCACGCCAGCAAGGCTTCGGCTGGTTCAGTCGTCACTGCTGACCTGTCGGCGAGCCTGCCGACCACCGGAACCGGCAGCCAGTCTGTCGCTACCGCATCGGTTCCCGCCCCGGCGGCAGCCTCTCCGGCCATGGCGACGGCGGCCAGCACGGTCGGGTCGGCTTCGGTCCGCGCGGTGAATGCCCCGAAGCTGGCTACGTTGGTAAGCATCCCGCGCCCGCCGTGCCAGTGGCCACATTGCGCCGGGCCGGTCAGAGAGGTTCTGCGTCTACTCTTCCGCAGTCTCCTTCTTATCTATTTGCCTTCGTGGTGCTCACAAAACGGTTGCAGCACACCTCGAAGTCAGGACATCCTGATCTCCGGTAGCGATGTCGCATCAATCGGTCTTGAAACCCGACGAGTCCAACCACGCCCCAGAGCGGAATGATCCGCGCTCCTGAGCCTTGGCGACTCCCGCCTCGGCCAACTCGTGGTCGGTGATTCCCCCGGCGGCCGTGAGAGCGGCGACGACCTCCCGAACGTCCGCCAGTTCCTCCACGAGGTCCTCGCGGCTATGTACAACCTCCGCTGCTTCTTGGGCCTCTTCGATCGATTTCGCGCCGAGGGCGGCTTTCAATTCGTCGCCGGTCAGGTAACGCACCTGCG
>DAIPYT010000116.1:1453-9661 GCA_036782595.1 Mycobacterium sp.
GGTCGGAGTCGATCCGATCCTCGGTCCGGTAGGCCCTGTCGGAGTCGGCCGCCGCTAGCTCCAGCCCGCTGCTGATCGGGTGCCGATCTGGCTACTCGATCGGTCGACCTCCCCTCTTCAAATCCCGATCCCGGCTCGGCTGCACCCTTTTCGGTTCACCCGGCATCTTCGGATAGTTCGGCGGATACGGCAGATCTCCCAGACCACGCTCGAAATCCGCGTCGGCCATCGCCAACAGCGGAGCGATCGACTGGGCCAGTGAGTCCATCCCCGCCATCGGGTCACCGCGCTGCGCAACCAGGCCCGGCACGGTGGCCATGGTGTAGTCGTCGGGCGTCGTCGCGACAGCCAGTTCGGGCCATGTCAACGGCGTCGACACCGTCGCGATCGGTGTGGGTCGCACCGAATAGGCGGCGGCGAAGGTCCGGTCGCGGGCGTTCTGGTTGTAGTCGATGAAGATCTTGCAGCCCCGCTCCTCCTTCCACCAGGCCGTGGTGACCAACTCGGGGGCGCGGCGCTCGACCTCACGGCCCAGTGCGATGCCGGCCCGGCGCACGGCGATGAAGTCCCAATCGGTGGTGATGCGCAGAAAGACATGCACACCCCTGCCGCCGGAGGTCTTCGGGTAACCGACCAGCCCCAACTCGTCGAGCAACGGTTTGAGGATCTCGACGGCGACGGTCCTGGCTTCAGCGAATGCGGTGCCGGGCTGTGGGTCGAGATCGATGCGCAACTCATCTGGATGTTCGGTATCCGGACAGCGAACCTGCCACGGGTGCAACGTGATTGCGCCCATCTGGGCAGCCCACACGATCGCCGAGGGGTGGGTGACCATCAGCGCGTCAGCGGTGCGGCCGGACGGGAAACTGACCCGGCAGGTCTTGAGGTAGTCGGGATGTTTCTCCGGAACGCGCTTCTGGTAGATCATCTCGCCGTCGATACCGTCGGGAAACCGCTGCAGATGCGTAGGCCGGTCACGCAGCGCGGTGAGCATCGGGCCGGCCGCGACGCGACGGTAGTAGTCGATCAGCGCACCCTTTGTTCCGGCCGTGCCCAACTTCGGGAAGAACACCTTGTCGCGGTTGGTGATACGCACCGCGACGCCGTCGACGTCGATCTCCTCGGCTGCTGAGCTCACCGAACCTCCAGCACGTCATTGAGGTCGTAATGCAGGGGCGTATCGAGTTGGCTGAAGGTACAACTGGTCGGATCGCGGTCGGGGCGCCAGCGACGGAACCGCACGGTGTGGCGGAATCGCCGCCCGGCCCCATCTGTTCGGCCACCTTCCATCTGGTCATAGGCCACCTCGGCGACCAGTTCGGGACGGATCGGGATCCAACGCTTGTCGGCCGCGGAATTCCAGCGGCTGGGCTCGCCGTCCCTGACACCGCCCTCCTGTAGCGGCTCGAGATCCTCGAGGATGGCAAGGCGGTCCTTGGCGGTGAATGATGCTGCACCGCCGACCATTTGGAGTTCGCCGTCGTCGCGGTACAGGCCGAGCAGGATCGAACCCACCCCCTGCCCGCTCTTGTGGATCCGGTAGCCCATCGCTACGCAGTCGGCGTCACGGGCGTGCTTGACCTTGACCATGTCCCGCTGTCCCGGGAGATATGCGCCGTCAAGGCGTTTGGCGATCACACCGTCCAGTCCCGCCCCCTCAAAAGTGGTGAGCCACTCCGCAGCCAGGCCCGGGTCACGGGTGGTACGGGTCACGTGGCACCAACCGCCCTCACCGACCGAGTCCACCAATGCCTCCCGTCGAACCCGGAACGGCTCGGGCATCAGCGACCGCTTGTCGGTGGCCAGCGCATCGAAGCCGATGAAGTGGGCCGGGGTCTGTTCGGCAAGCATCCGGACCCGGCTCTGCGCGGGGTGGATGCGTTGGGACAACGAGTCCCAGTCAAGTCGGGTTCGGCCGTCGATCAGACGCGGCACCACCACCTCGCCGTCCAGGACGCACCGCGGGGCGAGTTCGTAGCGTAGGGCGGCGATCAACTCCGGGAAGTAACGGCCCAGTTCCCTGCCGTTGCGGGACTGCAGCACCACATGGTCATGGTCCTTGAACACCAGCGCCCGGAATCCGTCCCACTTCGGTTCGTAGGACCAGATGCCCTCGTCGGCGGGGACTTTGGCCTGGGCTTTGGCGAGCATGGGCTCCACCGGCGCGCTGACGGGCAGTTCCACCGGTCCATCGTCGTACATTCTCATGCGATGCACACCACCCCGGAACAACCGGCCGGCCGGTTCGCGCCGAGCCCGTCCGCCGATCTGCACATCGGCAACCTGCGCACGGCGGTACTGGCCTGGCTGTTCGCCCGTTCGACCGGCCGTCGTTTCCTGATCCGGGTGGAGGACCTCGACGACCGGACCCACCGGGACGTGGCGGACCGGCAACTGGCCGACTTGGCTGCGATAGGCCTGACCTGGGATGAAGCCCCGCAGTGGCAGTCGGCGCACCCGGAGCGTTACGACGCGGTGATCGCCGGCCTGGTCGAACGCGATCTGGTCTACGAATGCTTTTGCAGCAGGAGGGAAATCCTCGAGGCGCCGCGGGCACCGCACGCCCCGGAGGGTGCCTATCCGGGCACCTGCCGGGAATTGTCGGCGGCGCAACGGGCCGACCGGCGGGGGGGCGGCCGGCCGCCGGCACTGCGCCTCCGCTCGGCAGCCGACGAGTTCACTGTCACCGACCTGGTGCACGGAAGCTACACGGCAGTGGTCGACGACTTCGTGCTGCGTCGCGGCGACGGGGTACCGGCCTACAACCTGGCCGTCGTCGTCGACGACGCACACTCTGGGATCGACCAGGTGGTGCGCGGCGACGATCTGCTGTCCTCCGCGCCGCGGCAGGCCTACCTCGCCGACCTGCTGGGCCACCCCCAGCCGCTCTACGCCCACGTCCCGTTGGCACTCAACGCCGAGGGCAAGCGGCTGGCCAAACGCGATGGGGAGGTAACCCTGGCCGAACTCGGTACCGACCAAGCGTGGGTGCTGATCACCGAGTCACTGAGTTGGCCCGCAGCCGACATCAACGAACTACTGGAACGGTTCGACCCAGCCGGCCTTCCGAGACAGCCGTGGATCTACCGTCCCTGACCTTCGATCAGGGGGTGAGTTCCTTCTGTCCCCACGGCGAACCATAGGCGGTCAGCAAGTCCAAGAACGGCACCGGATCGAAGGCCTCCGGACCGAGCACACCGGCGCCACTCCAGACACCGGTCGCCAGAAGTTCCAGGGCCACAACGGGATTGATCGCGGTCTGCCAGACCACACACTGGTGGCCGTACTCGGCCATCGACCACTGATTGTCGACGACGTGGTAGAGGTAGGTGGACCGAGGCTGGCCGTCCTTGCCGGTCCCGGTGACCCATAGCCCCGCGCACGTCTTACCGCGCATCTTCGGCCCGAGCGTGGCCGGGTTGGGCAGACAGGCCGCCACCACATCGCGCGGGCTGACCTCCACTCCCCCAACGCTGACTTTCTCGGTGCGATCCAGTCCGAGTTTGTGCAGGGTCTTGAGGACGTCGATGAATTCCTCGCCGAGGCCGTACTTGAACGTCGCGCGCTTGCAGTCGACCCAGCGTGGCATCAGCAGCACTTCCTCGTGCTCGACATTGACGCACTCCACCGGCCCGATACCGTCGGGGAAGTCGAAAACCTCAGGCTCACTGAAGGGTTCGGTCACGAACCAGCCGCGGTCCTTCTCCCAGATGATCGGCGGGTTCAGGCACTCCTCGATGGTGGTCCAGATCGAGAACGACGGTGCGAATTCGTAGCCGTCGACGGTGAGGTTGGCGCCGTCGCGGGTCCCCAGTTCGTCGATATCGCTGAACAGGTGGTCGGCGGCGTAGCGGGCGAAGACGTCGGACAGCCCGGGCTCGACCCCGATGCCGACCAATGCCAAGCGGCCTGCCTGGATCCACCGCGGCTCGGCCTCGAATTGCTCATCGCCGAGCTTGACCCCGGTGAGTTCGTAGGGCTTCTCCGGGTGACGTTGGGACAAGCTCATCGCCATGTCCAGATAGTCCGCTCCGCCGGCCAGCGCACCGTTGAAAATGGGCATCACGAAACGGGGGTCCACCGCGTTCATCACGTGAGTGATGCCGTGCTCGCGAACCAGCGCCGCAACGGCATCCGCGGAGGAGGCGTCCACCCGCGTCGCCGTGAACCGTGGATCACCGACGGAGTCGGCGGCCTGCTGGGCGCGGCCCGCGTCATAGTCGGCCACGACGATCTGTTCGAAGAAGTCTCGGCGTTTGGCGATCGCGCAGAAGGCCGCACCGACGCCGCCGGCGCCCACCAGGAGGATCTTCATTCCGGAGACCTTTCACAACTAGAGGACAATCGAACCACTCGCGATCTCTCTGCTATCGGAGAACTTCGAGGTATTGGCCGCACCGGAGGTGGGTGTGACTGTGGCGGTGATGAAACCACCGGCCACTACAGCCGCGGGGACCGTAATCGGGTAGGAGAAGGCACCGGTCGCCACGCCGCTCTCGGCGTAGAGCAACTGCTGCCCCTGAACGTTTCCGGCGTCGGTGGACGGCGAGTAGAACACCTGCAGTTCGAATTCGTCCCCATAGCCGGTCACCGGGTAGACGATCCCACTGACGACGAGGCTGTTGCCATCCAGCACCGCCGAGTTGATCTGCGGTGCCGGCTGGTCGGCATTTCCGCTGTCGGTCAACGCGATGCCCTTACCGCCGTTGCCGAAGATCGAGTTGGACAGGATCGCGTTGCCGTCGGCGACCCGGACCTCGACACCGTCGGTGCCGTTGCCGCTGATCGTGTTGCCGGTGATCTCCACGGGGGTGGAGTTGTCGGAGAACACGCCGTCGGCGTAGACGTTCAGGTTCCCCGCGTTCTGGGCTTTGGTGCCGTTGGCTGTGATCGCGTTGCCGGTCACGGTGAGTCTTGTGGTGCCGACCGCGTAGATCCCATTTGCGTACGTCGTGGTGACAACAGACCCGGATTGTGCAGCGAGCGCCCCGACACCGTTCGCCGAGATCGTGTTACTGGTGATCGAGACGTCCTTGCCGTCCTGGACATAGACACCGTTGGCTGACAGCATGCCGCCGCCGCTGGTCGCCGCCGCATTCGAGGCCGAGGTTCCGTTCCCGGAGATCGTGTTGTCCACCAGGGTCACGCTGTTTGCATCGGAGAGGTACACACCGTTGCCGTAACTCGTCGTGATCGTATTGGCCAAGATCGAATTGCCCTGGCCCTTGCGGACTTCCACTCCGTCGGAGCCACTGCCGCTGATCGTGTTGCCGACGACGGAAACCTGCGCAGAGTCCTTGACCAGCACTCCGTCGGATCCATTGTTGCTGAGTGTGTTTCCGCTGATCGAGGCCTTGGTGACACTGTCGATATTGATACCGTCAGTGCCGTTACCGAGGATGACATTGTTGGTGACGGTGACGTCCGTCGAGCCCTGGAGTTGGATACCCTCTTTGCCGTTGCTGCTGATCACGAAGCCGGAGAGGGTCAGCGGACCCGCGGCACCCACGATCACGCCGGCACCCGAGAAGTTCTGGACGACAGCGCCATCGGAAAACGCCGCGGTGACGTCTTGCCCGATGTCGATACCCTTTTCCCCGGAGTAACCCAGATTTCCCTGCAGCGCGAGGGTGCTGTTGACGTTGACAGCCGCCGATCCGTTGGTGACCGCGCTCAGTTCGAGGCCTCCGAGCGGATTCGTCGAGCCGATGGCACCGTTGAGATTGGCGGTCTTCTTGTCGCCGGGGGTCAGACCCAACTGGAATCCCCGACCCGCCGCTGAGTCGATAGACCCGTTGACCACGATGTCGCCCCCGAAAATGCTGACTGGTCCGTCGAGGGTCGCCGGGCCTGCGACCGAGAAGGTTCCGTTGTCCACCGCGTAGAGGCCGTTGAGCGAGACCGCGTCGCCGTAGGACTGACCGCCGGAGGTGGTGACACCGGCTGTGGCGGTGATCCCGCCGGCGTTGGTAGTCAGAGCGTCCAGTTTTACCAGGGAGCCCGCGACGCGCACGAATTGCGTTGCGCCACTGCTATTGATCGTGAGCGAGGAGGCACCGTCGACCGTCCCCGCGAAGGTGACGTCCCCGTCGCCGGTGTCGATGGTGGTGTCACCGTTGAGGGTCGTGACGCCAGCCACCGAGAAGGAGCCGCCCCGGGCGGTGGTGTAGGTGCCGTCGAGTTCCGCGTTCTGCCGGAAGGTCTGATTCCCGGTGGTGGTGACCGAACCGGCCGCAACGGTGGACTGCGCACCGGTGGGCCTCAGGTAGATCGTCTGCTTCACGACATCGAACATCACGTCGTAGTAGTTGTAGAGGGTCAGTCCGACGTTGACGTTCTCGGGGTTCTCGGTCTTCTGCGTTTGCTCATATTTGACTTGGTCGACAGAGCTGTTGTCACCGGCAACGAACTCCCAGGTAAGCGCGGGCCGGCCCTCGGTGGTCGGAAAGGTCGCGGTGAAGGCGGTGCCGGAAAGTAACTGCTTGCCGTTCGGCGTTGCGAAATAGGGCACGGAGTCTTCGCCCAGCCGGATACCGGTCGTGGGGGCGCCGCTGTCGATCAGTGTCGGCAGGCAGGGCTTGGATGTCGCGCAGGTGATATTGAGCGGAGGCTGGGTGCCGAGGTACTCCGTCTGACCGTCGCGTGTCACGGAATAGGTTGGTGCAAAACCGAACTCATCGAGTATCGGGTATCCCGAGGTGGGGTATGTCCCGCCCTGCGGGTTCGGGATGACCGGTATTGCGTAGGGGAATTGTGCGCGGAGCCCCTCGGTGACACCAACGGTGAGTTGGGGGGCGATGCCGATCGGGCCGAGTTGGACCAGGAATCCGCTGGCGAGGTTCCCGGGCAGTTGCACCAGGGGGCTCGTCAAACCGTTGCGGACACCGAATGACGCCCCGAAATCGCCGAAGAACTGGCCCTCGACCGGGGGTCCCAGCGGATCGGTGAAGTCAAAAGTGGCGCCGCTCTTGGAATTGCCGCCGACGAGGATGGCTCCGATGGCGATCGGCTGCGCGGTCGACACCGTCTGCCCGCCCTGCCCCAGCGTCACCACAGTGTTGGAGACGACACCGTCGTAATAGTTGCCGGAGTTGTACACCTCGCTGGCCGGTGTCGTGGTGAGCGGAACGTTGGTCCAGAACGGCTGGTTGTATCCGGCGAAGAAGCCGGTCCCACCGGTGTCGAATTCGTATATCTGCGAGGCGTTGTTTCCGATCGCGACGTCGATGCCGTACTTGACCCCGGGTGAGGCGTCCTGGGGTGGCGAGACGCTCTGCTCGGGCAGAAAGTGCAGTGGGATGGTCTTGGAGTCCTGCGTCTGCTCGACCTTCAGGGGTGCGATGCCCTGCGTGAGCAGACTGGCCAGCGGTGTCGTTCCGCCGACGGCCGCCACGAAGAACGTGCTGCCCAGCGCGGTGACCGTCAGGGCCTGCTTGCCGGTCTTGGTGCCGTCGACCGTGCCGGCGAAGATGGCATCGCCGGCACCGGCGTCGACCTCGACATCGTTTTCCAGGACCACCACCGCATCGAGGTTCACCCCCGACAAGCCGCGTACCGCATCCCGCAGCGATAGCGGTCTTCCGAACACAGCGACGTCGACCCGGCCGGTGAACGCCGCGTCACCCTCGAACCGGATCGAGTCGATCTGCGATGTCGCCAGATTGGCCGGCGCGGTTCCCGCGGTGAACACAAACCCGGCGCAACCGGCATTACCGGGATTGCTCACCGCCACCGTCTCACCGGCGTCGACGGTGAACTTCGCAGCACCCCAGAACCGTGGATCGCCGGAGACTTGGAGCGATGTCCCGTCCTGACGGAAGTAGGCCGTGCTGCCGGTGTTCACCGAAATCGCCAGACCGTTGGTGGTCTGGCTTGCCGTCACCCCCTCCGGGATGAGGAACAGCGAGCGCCGCACCAATACCAGCGCGCCGGTCACCAGATCTGAGATCGGCCCCCCGGGCAAGGTCGACAGCCAATCGAAGGTGGAGTTGAACAGATGGTTGACGACGGTGCTCACCGCCTGCCCGAGTCCGGGCGCCTCGGCGCCCAAGCACACCGAGCACCCACCGCGTCCTGCCGATACCGACGCCACCGGGGCGCTCGACGCGTCGTACGCCGCCTGCGGGGCCGGAAGCACTGACGCAGCGGCGGGCGCGGTCGTCGTCCTCCCAGCCTGTGCGGCAGCCGGGGCAGCGGCCGGAGTGGGCG
>DAIPYT010000117.1:0-9572 GCA_036782595.1 Mycobacterium sp.
TGACCGCCGGAGTGGGGGTGCTCTGCTTCCTGATCGGTGCTGCCATGGAGATGAAAGCCGCCCCCGATGGATCCAAGCGGTGGGCGGACCTGCTCGGCTTCGGCATCGTCGCCTCGGTGGGCCTGGGCTTCTTCACCGGAGGTTTGCAGCACTTTCCCGACTCGCCCGGGCGCAGCCTGTGGGTGGTGCCCCTGGGCTTCTTTCTGAGCCTGGGAGCGGTGTACCTCAGCGAAGGCCGAAGCCGCATTGCGCCCAAACCACTGGCCGTCTACACCCTGGCGACCGGGGTGAGCGTGATCGCCGGGTCGGTGCTGGCCGCGTCCTACTGGGGACAACTGGGAAGCCAGTTCGGCGGCGACGGGCACGACCACGACCACGGTGCCGTCAGCGCCGTGGCGGCGCCACCTGCCGCGTCGCCGTCTCCGGCCGGGGAGATCCGCAATGTTGTCGTCGAGGTCGACGACAGCCGGCGCATCGTTCCCGATAAGTGGCAGGCCCGGCAGGGTGAGCCCGTGCGCCTGATCGTGGTCAACACCGGGCAGTCCAAGCACGAGTTGCTGGTGGGGCCGGCTAATGAATTGGGTGCGCATGCTCAATCCATGAGCGAGCCGGCGGGGGGACAGCACGGCCACGCCAATGCCGTTTCGGTGGAGCCCGGTCAGTCGGCAATCATGCTGCTGAACTTTGATGCGCCCGGCGAGTGGGGCATGGCGTGCCTGGAGCCCGGGCACTACGAGGGCGGCATGAAAGGCGTTGTCGACGTCGCCCCCTGACACGAAAGAAGGTCAGAACCCTATGAGCCATGTGGTGGATGCGGGACGCCGGCAGGTGCTGGCGCGCCGGATCCGACTGCTGGTGGCGGCGACCATCGGGTACAACGTGCTGGAAGCCGCCGTCGCGCTCACCGAGGGCGCCCGGGTGTCCTCGACCGCACTGATTGGGTTCGGATTGGACTCGGTGATCGAGGTGTCCGCTGCGGCGGCGGTCGCCTGGCAGTTCTCCTCACCCGATCACGAGGCGCGGGAGAAGACCGCGCTGAAGGTCATCGCGATCTCGTTCTTCGCGTTGGCTGCCTATGTGAGTGTGGAATCGGTACGAGCCCTGCTCGGCTTCGCCGAACCACGGCCCTCGCTCGTCGGCATCGTGCTGGCCGCCGTCAGCCTGGTGGTGATGCCGGTGCTGGCCTGGGCCCAGCGCCGCACCGGCCTCGAGCTGGGGTCACTCTCGGCGGTCGCCGACTCCAAACAGACCCTGCTCTGCGCGTACCTATCCGCGGTCCTGCTCGGCGGGCTGCTTCTCAACGCCCTTCTGGGCTGGTCCTGGGCGGACCCGATCGCCGGCTTGGTGATCGCCGTCGTCGCGATCCGCGAAGGCCGCGAGGCGTGGCAGGGCCGAAACTGCTGCGGACCAATGCCACTCGCCGGGGATTCGTGTGCCGAGAAGAACTGCAGCCCCTAGCGACGACTCAGGAACTCGTCCGGCAACGACAGCCGGATGATCTTCTTCCAGGCCGACGCGACCTGCTTGGGCAGCGGCCCGGTGGTGTAGGTCAGGCCGTAGCGGGTGAAGATCTCCTGGACCTTGGGCGCGATCTCCTGGTAGCGGTTGCTGGGCAGATCGGGGAACAGGTGGTGTTCGATCTGGTAGGACAGGTTCCCGGTCATGAAGTGCATCGCCGGGCTTCCGGAGATGTTGGCCGAACCCAGCATCTGACGCAGGTACCACTGTCCCCGGGTCTCCCCCTCGATGGAGGTCTTCTCGAAGGTTTGGACGCCTTCGGGAAAGTGCCCGCACATGATGACCGAGTGGGTCCAGATGTTGCGGACCAGATTGGCAGTCAGGTTGGCGGTCAGCGTGGCCGGCGCCGAGGGACCCGACAGCAACGGGTGCAGCAGATAGTCCCGGGTGGCGTGCCGGCGGATCTTGGCGAGCACCTTCTTGCCGCGGCGGAAGAAGTCGTCCCGATCGACACGGCCTTTGAGGAACTTGCCGATCTGCAGGTCGTAGAAGGCGATCCCGTATTGAAAGATGCAGGCGTTGATGGCATTTGAGATCGGCTGCACCAGATAGAGCGGAACCCAGGGTTGGTCTTCGCTGACCCGCATGATGCCGTAACCCAGGTCGTTGTCCTTACCACGGACATTGGTGTAGGTGTGGTGCAGTTCGTTGTGGGAGTGCTTCCACATATCCGACGGTGAGGCGTTGTCCCACTCCCAGGTGGTGGAGTGGATCGTCGGGTCGCGCATCCAGTCCCACTGGCCGTGCATGACGTTGTGCCCGATCTCCATGTTCTCGATGATCTTCGACACCGACAGGCCCACGGTGCCGGCCACCCAGGCGGGCGGGAACAGCGAGAACAGCAGGACCGCGCGGCTACCGAGTTCGAGTTTGCGCTGGGCGTCGATCACGGTGCGGATGTAGGCGGCGTCGCGCTCACCGCGACTGGCCAGGACCTGTTCGCGAATGGCGTCGAGTTCGGCGCCGAGATTCTCGATCTGGGTCGCGGTGAGGTGGGTGGTCGGGTCGGTGTCGGTATTGATTGCTTCGTGCAGGACGGTCATGTCAGTTCCTTTTCACAGGGGTTGCCAGTTCACAGGGGTTGCCAGAGTTGGTTTGTCAGAGTTCGATATCGCAGGGTCCGGCGGCCGCCGAGACGCAGGTCTGGATGATCACGCCGTCGCCTTCCGCGGCGGTGGTGAGGTCGCCGTTGCGAAGATCCCGCACCGCTCCGCTGCGCAGCGGAGCGACGCAGCCGAAGCAGATCCCCATCCGGCATCCCGAGGGCATCAGCACCCCGGCGGCCTCGCCGGCGTCGAGCAGGCTCTGATCACCGCCGCTGTCGACGGTGGTGCCGGTGGCGGAGAACGTCACGGTGCCGCCGTCGCCGGTGGCGATGACAGTGGGCCGGAATCGTTCGGTACGTAGGCGTCCGGCGATCCCGACGGCGGCCCAATGTGTTTCGAGGTCGTCGAGCAGGCCGGCCGGGCCGCAGGCCCAGGTGTGCCGCTCGGCGAGGTCGTCGACCAGGTCCCCCAGCGCGCCGATGTCGGGCCGGCCGTCGGTGCCGGTGTGGATCTCCACCAGCCTGATGCGTCCACGGGCGGCGAGCATGCGCAGTTCCCCGCCGAAGATGACGTCTGCGGCGGTGGGCGCGCAATGCACGACCACGACATCGGACGCCGACGATGGCGGCAAATTACGCAGCATGCCCATCACCGGGGTGATCCCACTGCCGGCCGTCACGAACAGGACCTTGGCCGGCGGGGGAGTGTCGAGGGTGAACTGCCCGGCGGCCTGATCGAGTTGCACCACGGTGCCGATGGTGGCGCGGCGCACCAGATAGTTGCTCACGAGCCCGCCGGGGATCGCTTTGACGGTGATGCTGATATAGCCGTCCGGGCGGGAGGCGGCCGAGGTCAGCGAGTAGGCGCGCCACTGGCGGACACCGTCGACGTCGACGCCGATGCGTATGTATTGGCCCGGGCGATGCGTGCGCCACCCCCGGCCGGGCTTGATCACCACGGTGACGGCGTCGCGGGTTTCCGGGTGCAGGCCGACGATGCGGCCACGCAGCGCCTCGGAGCGCAGCGGGTCGATGACGTCGAGGTAATCCGCGGGAACCAGGGGAGTGGTGACGCGCTCGGCCAGGCTCGCCAGGCGCCGGCGCAGTGCTCCGCCTGGAGTGCGGTGAAGTGCGGTTGTCGTCATGGTTCCACGGTGCCGCTCGCGATGAGATAAAATCTTGACCAATGCCGGTAGATAACTGCGCATGTTTTGTTCGTTGGGAATAGTTTGATGGGTTCGGAGCGGCTCACCGGGTTGGCCCTTGATCCGGGCGTGGTCGATTCCCTGGAGCAGATCCTGCCCCGGATGGCCGAGCGCACGGTGGCCGCGGTGACCGCTGAGGTCCCCGCCTATACCGACGCGTTCAGCGGGCGAATGGGCCAGAACATCGAGAACGCCGTGCAGATGTCGCTGGGTGCGTTTCTGCGTCTGGCGACCCGCGCCGAGGATTCCGATCCCGGGCCGCCGTTGTCGCCGGCCCTGGACGGCGCCTACGACCTCGGCCGGGGTGAGGCCCGCAACGGCCGGTCGATCGACGCTCTGCTGTCGGCCTACCGGGTGGGTGCGCGGGTGGCCTGGCGGGAGTTGTCGACGACGGCCGTCGACGCCGGATTGTCGGCAGCGACAGTCGCGCGCTTTGCCGAATTGGTGTTCGCGTTCATCGACGAACTGTCGGCCTCCAGCGCATCCGGACACGCCGACGAATTGGCCACCGCCGGCCGGGTACGTCAGCGCTACCTCGATCACCTGACCCACCAACTACTCACCGGGGAACCCGCCGAGGCGCTGTCGGCAAGCGCCGACAGGGCGACCTGGGAGGCTCCCGACACGCTCACCGCCGTGCTGCTTCCGCAGTCCCAATTACGCGGACTGGCAACAAGTTTGAGGCCGGCAACCTTGATCGCCACAGACGGGATACCCGGTTTGGACCCGGCGGAGTCCTGGGCGGTGGCCCTGGTCCCGGACGCCGACGGCAGCCGTCGTTCCGCCTTGCTTGCGGCACTGTCCGGTCGGCAGGCCGTCGTCGGCCCCTCGCGCCCGTGGCTGGCGGTTCAGGGCAGCTATCTGCGGGCCGTTCGGGCCCGTCAGTTGCCTGCCGATGACCGCACTCTCGTCGACACCGACGAACACCTCGTCGAGCTTGTGCTCAGCGCCGATCAGGATTCGGCATCTGATCTGCGGCGGCGGGCCCTGGCGCCGCTGGCCGCACTGGGGCCCAACGCCGAGGAGCGGCTCACCGAGACACTGCGGTCATGGCTGCTGCATCAGGGCCGGCGTGACGCCGTGGCCGCGGAGTTGTTCGTTCATCCGCAGACTGTGCGCTACCGCATGAACCAGATCCGGGATGCCTACGGCGAAAAGCTCACCGACCCCAGGATGATTCTTGAACTCACTGTGGCACTTGGCGTGCCCGGTTGATGGTTCACTGGGGTTTCTTATAGGGGGGTTTCTTCAGGGGGGTGTAGCGTGGGCGGTGTTGGGAACCCAGTCAGTCCGGGATGATTCCGCGGTCCGCCGCTGATCGCGCCGAGCACACGCTCACTCCGGATATGCCGGTGACAACCGCCAGACGGGATCGCCTTGAACGCGCCGATTATTTCGCCTATTTCACCGTTTTTCCCCTCTGGCCAAAGGCGTTCTGGTCCAACACGCTTCGGCGTTCTCAGTACCTTTCCACCGACCGTGTGCGGACTGGCGACATTCAGCGCGGCACTCGCCGACGGCTTGTCGGCCAACGGTGCCGGCGTGGGCGTCGTGCGAATATCCGACGCGTCGTCAACCTCCGACTCCAGGGTGATCGGGGAACTGGTCAACGGGTCGGCATCATCAGCTGCCGCGGCATCGGAACTGTTGAACCACAACGATATTGCCATCATCCAGCACGAGTACGGAATCTACGGCGGAACCGACGGAGACGAAGTCGTCGAGATCATCGGCGCTCTTGAGATTCCCTCCATCGTGGTCGCTCACACCGTTCTCACACACCCGTCCCCGCATCAGCGCTCGGTGCTGGAGGCGGTGGCCGCCGCGGCGGACCAGGTGATCGTCATGTCGGATGCCGCCCATCAACGCCTCTGCCGGCGCTACGACGTCGACCCCGGGAAAGTCAGCACCATCCCGCACGGCGCGACCATCCCACGCCATGCCCCCGCAGGACGCACGGATCGGCCGACACTGTTGACCTGGGGACTGCTGGGCCCCGGAAAGGGAGTCGAGCGGGTCATCGAGGCGATGGTGTCCCTGCGCGACCTGCCCGCCCGCCCGCGGTATCTGGTCGCCGGCCAGACGCATCCGAAGGTGCTCGCCGCCGACGGCGAGGCCTACCGCACCGCCCGGATCGAGCAGTCCCGCCGCAGCGGGGTCGCCGCCTCGGTGTGCTTCGACGCGGGCTACCGCACCGTCGCCTCGCTCAATGCGCTGGCCCAGACGGCGGCCGCGGTCGTGCTGCCCTACGACTCCACCGATCAGGTCACCTCCGGCGTTCTGGTCGATGCCATCGCCAGCGGGCGGCCGGTGGTCGCCACCGCGTTTCCGCACGCCGTGGAATTGCTCGCCAGCGGTGCGGGCATCGTCGTCGATCACGACGATCCCGACGCCCTGGCGAGCGCGCTGCGGCGGACCTTGACAGAGGAGCACCTTGCGGAGTCGATGGCTGCCGAGGCCCGGCGGCTGGCGCCGACCATGGCGTGGTCAGTGGTGGCGGCGCGGTATCTGAGCCTGGCGCAGCGGCTCATCACCGAGCGTTCGGCGCTGGTATGACATCCGCCAGCCCCGCCCCCGGGACATCCGGTGCCTGCGCCCCGGTGTTCGATCACCTGCTGCGGATGACAGATCACCGCGGCACCTTCGAGCACGCCCGTTTCTCCGATCCCCGACCCGAGGACGGCTACTGCACCGACGACATGGCCCGAGTGCTTGTCGTCGCCGCCCGGGAGCCCGGCTCGACCGGGGATGTGAATCGCCTCGCCCGGGTCGCCGTCCAGTTCCTCAACGACGCCGGCACGTTCGCGGGGAAGTGCCGCAACCGGATGGACCGCACCGGGCGGTGGACCGATGAGCCGGCCGCCGAAGACGCCTGGGGCCGGTGCCTGTGGGCACTGGGAACCGCCGCTGCGCACTGCGAGGTCTCGCTGATACGCCGGCTGGCCGTGATCCAGTTCGAACGGGCTGCCTCGGTCCGCTCACCCTGGCCGAGGACGATGGCGTTCGCGGCGTTGGGCGCCGCCGAACTCCTGCTGGTCGATCCCGGGCATCGCCCGGCCCGCGCGCTGCTCGCCGACTACGCCGCCGGCATTGCCGCCCCCAACGACGAACCCCGCTGGCCGTGGCCCGAACCGCGACTGACCTATGCCAATGCCGTCCTTCCGGAGGCGATGATCGCCGCCGGGGTCGCACTCGAGGATGACGGGTTGCGTCAACGCGGCCTGGATCTGTTGGCGTGGCTGGTCGACCACGAGACAGCCGACGGTCACCTGTCGGTCACCCCTGCGGGGGGCAGGGGACCCGATGACGACCGGCCCGGATTCGACCAGCAGCCCATCGAGGTATCCACCATCGCCGATGCCTGTGCCCGCGCCGCCGCCGCCGACGTCAGCCAGGTCTGGCCCGACACCGTGCGGGCCGCGGCGGCCTGGTTCGACGGCGCCAACGATGCGGGCCTGCCGATGTGGGATCCGCTGACCGGCGGCGGATTCGACGGCCTGCACGCCGAGAGCGTGAACCAGAACCAAGGGGCCGAATCGACCCTGGCCCTGCTCTCGACGTTGCAGCACGCGCGGCGCCTGTCGACTGTGCCCCAGTGACGTCGACGTTGGGCGATCTCGTCACCCGCAGCCCCCAGCGACTGCGAGCCGACCGGGCGCGGGTCATCACCCAACTCTTCGTGCCCGGCCAGGAAGGTTTCGAACACCAGGAGTCCAGAACCGGGGTGGTGCTGGCGCGCATCCTGGCGCTCAGTGAAAGCGACGTGCTGGCCGCGTTGGACGACGTCATGACCCGATTCGCCGGACGCCACCGCGACCTTGCCGGCGTCTTCGCCAGGCACGCCGGTGAACTCGCGGATCGACTCGATCCTGACATTGAGATCTCCAGCGACAGGATGCTGCTACTGGGCGCGGTCTTCACCAACGAGTACGCCATCGAGGGTGCGGCGCTGTGCAACCCCAGCATGGTCGTGCATCCCGACCAGACCGGAATCGCCTCGGGCAGTGTGCGATTCATACTCAGCGTCCGCGGCATCGGCGAGGGACATCGCTCGTCGATCGGTTTCCGCACCGGCGTCATCGACTCGGCCGGCCACCTGAGTGTCGATGACTGCGCTCCGGTGGCCACCGTCGGGGCGACGATCCCCGGTCTGCTCGACGCGGTCGTCTTTCGCGTCGAACTCGCCCGGCTCGACGACGCCGGCGAGGCGGCCGCCTACGTCCTGGATCCTCTCGGTGAGCGCTTCACCCGGGCGGACCTGGCCGGCCGGCTCGCCAAGCTTCGGACCCACCTGAGCACCCGTGGCCGCGCACATCAGACGATCACCGGGATCCAGGCCATCGCCGAACGGACGTACGGTATCGAATTTCCGAGTGAGACAGCCCTTTCCGAGCGTGTGCTGTGGCCGTCGACGCACGCCGAGGCGGCAGGTATGGAAGATGCCCGCTTCGTCCGCTTCACCGAGGACGACGGTGCCGTCACGTTCTACGCCACCTACACCGCCTACAGCGGGTCACGCATCAGCCAGCAATTACTCGAAACCAAGGACTTCCAGTCCTTCGTCTCCACCCCGATGGTCGGACAAGCCGCGGCCAACAAGGGGCTGGCGCTTTTCCCCCGCCGGATCGGTGGCCGCTTCGCGGCGATGTCGAGATCGGACCGCGAATCGAACACGCTCGCCTACTCGGATCGTCCGTTCGTGTGGACGAGCGCCGTTCCGTGCCAGCAGCCGGAGCAGGCCTGGGAAGTGCTCCAGCTTGGGAATTGCGGCCCGCCCATCGAGACTGACGCCGGGTGGCTGGTACTCACTCACGGGGTCGGACCGATGCGCACCTACCGCATCGGGGCCATCCTGCTCGACCTGGAGGACCCGACACGGATCATCGGCCGGCTGCGGGAACCCCTGCTGAGCCCGGCCGAAGACGAGCAGAACGGCTACGTGCCCAATGTCGTCTACTCCTGCGGCGCGCTGGTCCACGCCGAAAACCTGGTGCTCCCGTACGGGATCGGGGACGCGGCGATCGGCTTCGCCACGGTGCCGCTGCCGCAGCTGTTGGACGCACTGGAATCCTGAACCGCACGTTGTACCGTCAGCAGGGTGCACCCCGGAGGAACCGCCTTCGCTCACGCGGTGGAGGCCGTCCGCTCCGGTGAGACGGGCGTCGAGGAAGCCGCTTCCGATGTCCTGGATCTGCTGACCGACAACGAATTGATGTGGCTGCTCGACGGTGACAAGACGATTCGTGAAACGTTCCGGGGTATCCGCATGCCGTTCTCGGTACCGGTGGTCACCGCGGGACATATCGACCGGGTCGGGATCCCCGGCTTGCGCTTCACCGACGGCCCACGCGGTGTCACAGTCGGCGAGGCGACCAGTTTCCCGGTGGCCATTGCCCGCGCCGCGACATGGGACCTCGACATCGAGCGCCGGGTTGCGGCCGCGATCGGAGCCGAGGCACGCGCCATCGGCGCCAACTTCTGGGGCGGATTGTGTGTCAACGTCGCACCCTCGCCCGGCTGGGGAAGATCCCAGGAGTCCTACGGTGAGGACCCCTACCTGATCGGCGAAATGGCCGCTGCGGCAATCGAAGGCGCCTGTCCGTGGGTGATCACCAGTGTCAAGCACTTCGCGCTGAACTCGATAGAGGAGGCGCGGTTCTACGTCGATATCCGCGCAGACCACGACGTCCTGCACGAGCGGTATCTTCCGCACTTCCGGCGAGCGGTGGACGCCGGTGTGGATTCGGTCATGAGTGCCTACAACTCCGTCAACGGCCGGTGGGCCGGTGAGAACCCCGCCCTGC
>DAIPYT010000118.1:0-9507 GCA_036782595.1 Mycobacterium sp.
GAATCCTTTTGCAGCACGAGGCCTTCGGCCTCAGCTAGCCTCCATACCGTCTACAACAACAACGCGTCTATGCGGTGATGGCCCGATACATCTGGGCCGCCATATCGGCCTTGCTGCGGATCTCGGCCAGGTAGGCCTGCCGACCGCCCGCGTAGGCCGCCTCCGCCGATGGCAGTGCTGGGGCCTGTTGGAGCCAGAAGATGTTCTTGTAGATGTTGGTCGGCGACTGCGGGCCGCCATGAGTTGCCAGCCGGTTGAAAAACTCGCTGATATTCGTGTTTGGGTTGCCTCGGCCAGGATAGGAGCTGTCCTGCTGGAAGATGCCGTGCCACAGCCCATTTGGGTGCTGCGCCCGCGGATTGAGAGCAGACTCCTGCAGGCCGGTCGCCAAAATCGCCACCGTCTGCTGCGGGCTGTAACCGCGCCGGGCTGCTTCGCCGATGATCGCCGCCGCCACCTCACGCGGACTCGATGAGGCAGTGAGGCGACCCAAGGGCGTCCCGGCCCCGGCCGGGACCCGCTCCACCCCCGCACCCGCACCGAGCTTCGGCAGCAGGCCGGAAATTTGCGGCAACGCGCCCGCCAGCGAGGCCGGAGCTGCCATCGCCGAGGCCCCCGGCGCACCCGCCCCGAATGCACCCGACCCCATGGAGCCTCCCCCGGCGAAGCCCCCGCCGCCCGGTGCGGGCACGCCGCCACCCATTCGGGCGTAACTCCCTGCCAGTTGCCGCATCCGCGCCGCCAGGAGCCTGTTCTGTGCCTGCGCGGTGCTCAGTTGGCGTTGCATCGCCGAGAGTTTGTCGTCCATCGCCGAGACCAGGGCCCGCACCCCGGCCGGGGAACCGGTGGCCGGGGCGATCGCTGCGGCCTGCGCCTGGGCGGTCGACCGCACCCCGGTCGCCTCGGCGTGCCCGGCAACAGCCTCCCCGGCTCCGCTCTGCGCCGTCGCGGCAGCATCAATGTCAGCGCCATTCACCGCCGACCACTGCGCGTTGTACTCGCCACTGGCAGTGGCGACCCCGCCGGCGGTGGCACTCACTCCGGGTGGCGGTGTTTGCGTCGGTGGCAGATCGGTCGCTACCCCGACCGGGCCCAGTGCCGGCGGGAACAGATTTTGGCCGGAACCCAGTGCGCGATCCACCTGCGCCAGATACGCGCCCATAGCCCCAATCACGCCAATCACGCTAACCCCCGACCGGCGCAGTAGCGACCTCCGCAGTCACGGATACACACCTAGTATTCGGCGCGGTTTAGGTGTGTGGTAGCACGCGAATACGGGCTGCCCGCAGTGGTGAACACCCGGATCGCAACCCGGGTGTTCCGTACCGGGGACCGCATCGTGCTCGACGGGGAGTCCGGAGTCGTGCGACTAGCCGCGCCCGACCGACCGTAGGCTCTCGCCGGGCTCATCGGGCCGTACGAAATCCTCTTGCGCGATGCCTTTCGCTCTTCTGCACAACGGAGTTAAGTTTTACCACTGCATCAGCGGGTGTGCACCGTGAACGCGGTCGCCCCAGCGCGGGCGTCCCGTGATGTAAGCAGTCCGTGCGGCCGGTCACCGATCACCTAAAGTTCGAGTGCGGCGAAGATGCGGTTTTCTAGCGGAGGGAGGCAAGTGTTCGATGCGTGAAATCACCTCGGTAGCGGAGGCGGTTCGGGGATTCCGGATCCCGGCCGCAATGCTGGCGGTCTCGCTGGTGTTGGCGATGAGCCCGCCGGCCGCGGCGTCCGGCGGCGACGCTGACGCGATCGCTATCGGACCGGACCGCGAGATCGTCTTCAGCAGCGCCGGAGCCACGATTTATGCGAGCGTTCGGTTGCCGGTCGACCCGGGAACTCCCGTCCCGTCCGGTGTCATCATCGGCGGCAGCGGTCCCGTCGACCGCAACGGCGACGTGGAAGTGGTCAAACCTGGTACCTCGCGATGGCTGGCGGATCAACTTAGCGCAGCGGGGTATGCGTCGATCCGATACGACAAACTAACGTCCGGTCAGACCGGACTCGGGCCATACGGTGACGGCCCTCAGACAGCTGAACAGACGATGTTCGACTACCCACCAGCGTTGGCTAACAGCACTTTCGACGAAGTATTCGTCCAGCAGGCACGAGATGCCGCGGTGTATTTGGCGCTGCAACCGGGCATCGACTCGAACAGGCTGGTGCTGGTCGGGCACAGCGAGGGCGCCATGGTCGCGCTATCGGTGGCCGATGCCCCGGGTGGGGCGCCGACCCCGCAGGGTCTGGCCCTGATCGAACCCTCTTACACCCGAATCCTCAACGCCGTGGACAGACAGGTCACGGAGAATATCGCCGCCGCTGCCCTCTCCTCTGACGATGCGATGGCGCTTGAGAAATGGAAGCGGGCTGGGATCGCCGAGATCCGTTCGGGAGACCCGCCATTCCCGGAACCGCCACCGCCGCCACTACCGGGCTCCTCGGGCGTCGTCGCGCAGTTGCAGACGTTGATTGAGTCCTATGTCTACCGGCGCTATCGCAACCGGTTGGGCAAAACCGAGGATGAGATCAATCCGGTGGCACTGGCTTCTCGAGTGCAGAGCGGCACTGGGTCCGTTCTATTGACCTGCGGTACCAAGGATTTCAACACCCCCTGTGTGCTGGACGGGGTGCCCGGATCGGGGGTCGCCGCGCTGGCCCGATCCTTCCCCGAGGGTGTGGCCCGCCTAGAGGTCATCGAGAACATGATTCACGAACTCCGCGACATCGGCCCGGAGCCGGAAGCAGCCGTTCCGGCTACGTCTTGGCCAAATTACCCTTTCTCCGCGCACCTGGCCATCGCCCTGGACCGCTTCCTGGAGGAACGCCGATAACTGTCCGTCAGACAACGGTTTTGGACTCGCAGGTCCGCGACTGCTGTCGCACGATCGCGACGAGGCAGGCTGCCGCCAGCACCCCGACGGCCAGCGCGAACACGGTGCCACTGGCACGCAGGCCCCAGGCCTGCGCGGCCAGACCCGCACCGACGACCGGCATCGAGATCGCGACGTAGGCCACGACGAAGTAGGCGGAGTTCACTGCGGCGCGAACCTCCGCGGGTGTGCCCTCGGCGACGGCTGCCAGCCCCCGGCTGAAGCTGATGCCCTGACCGAGGCCGGATACCAACGATGCGGCGATCAGCGCGGGAAGCGACGAAAAGTGCAGAGCTACGGCGAGAACAACCATGCCGACGATCAGGATCGCGCACCCCAGGGCGACCGCGCGCCGGGGCGCGATGCGCACCGCAAGGATCTGCGCCGCCGCCGACGTGCCGGCCAGCAGCACTGGGCGGCGCCCGATGGCGTCCGACCAACTGCCGAAGACCAGCAGCGCCGTCAGCACGCCACCGGCGTAGGTCGCGTAGATCACCGTGGTTTCGACCACCGCGAAGTGCAGGTGCTCGGAATACAACGCGTACATCGGGCTGGGCATCGTAGTGCCGAGCATGATGGCGGCGAAGGCATATGCCAGCAGGGCGAACCCGTACCCGCTTCGCTCCGTACGCATGGCTTGAGTATGGGCCCGGGGTAGCGTGGGTTGATGAATGCCCCCGGGCACTCCGATTCCTCCTACATCATTCGCTCCGGCGCAGCGGCAGAGTCACGCCTTGAGCTGTTGGCCCGCATCTGCTGGCCAACAACTGAGCAGTTCCTCCATCGGCGCGGCCCGCTACATGGCCGGGTGCTTGACGTCGGGTGCGGCAGTGGCGACGTGGCGATGCGGATGATCACTGCCGGAGCGGACGCGGCGGTGGGCATCGACATCAACGCGGAGGTGGTGGCCTTCGCGCAGGTACGTGCCGCAGCATTGGGCTCGGCGGTCACCTTTCGCGTGGCGGGCATCGACGATGTGGGCGGCGCGGATCTTCGTGACTTCGACGTGGTCTACGCCCGATGTGTGTTGAGCCATCTCCCCGACCCGCGAGTGGCGATGGCAGCGCTGTGGCGCGGCGTCGCTCCCGGCGGGCTCCTGATGATCGAGGACGTTGAGGTAGCGGCCACCTGGGGCTCACCGCCCAGCGCGGCGCTGGACCGCTACCGCGAGCTGTATGTGGCCGCGGCAAACGCCAATGGCGCGAGCCCCGCGATCGGGGCCGAGCTGGCAAGCTTCTTGCACGACCAGGGGGCCACCGACGTGGAGGTCGACCTCAACCAGCCGGTGTTGCGCACGCCCGCGGACCAGATGATCCACGCGGCGACCATGGATGCCATCGCGGAACCCGTCATCACACGGGGGCTTGCTACCGAGGAGGAGGTCGACGGGCTTGTCCGCGTGCTTATCGACTACGCGCGCGCACCCGGAACCGTCTCGACGCTCCCGCGCATCGTGCAGGTGTCCGGCCGCCGGCCGGATTAGCTCACCCGCTCACGGGGTCGGCGAACCCAACCGCCGCCCTACCGTCCTCGCCACTGTCGGGCGGCCAGGGGCGAATCGACCAGGACCGCGTCCATACCCGCCTTCTCGGCAAGTTGGTAGTCATCGAGGCTGTTGACCGCGAAGCCGATGACTTTCATGTCCGATCCGGCGGTGAAGCACTCGACGGAGGCGGAGTCCCATAACTCGGCATTGACCGGCGAGACGCCGATCCCCAGGGTGAATTTCTCAGTGACGGTGATGTCGCGGTGCATCTCGAATCCCGCCCACTTCCCGGGATCAGGAGCCGGATCGCAGCGCCTGTTCACCGCCATGTTCAGCAGCCGCAGCCGGGTGACGTCGCGGCTCTCCGCGACCGGCAGGCCGTCCAGCACCGCGGCGGCGGTGATATCGGCATCGGTGGAGTACACAACCGAGTGTCGCGTCGCCCCGGTTTCCCGCAGCACCTGCGCGACCGCGGAAACCAGAGGCTTGGCCGGGATCTGTTTGAGGTCGAGAAACAGCGGCATATCCGCGGGGACCGCCGCAATGGCCTGCGCCAGGGTCGGAATGTAAACCGGTTGTTGCCGGTATGGATAGCCGCCGACTGGGCCGGTGAAGTTCCAGCCGGCGTTGAGCTGCTGAAGTTGTTGTGTGTTAAGGGAGTTGACCGGACCGCTGCCGTCAGTCAAGGTGGCCAGGTCGGCGGGCCGATACAACACCGGCACCCCGTCACTGCTCGCCTGGACGGTGACCCACACTCCGTCCACGCCGGCCTCAACAGCTTTGGCGAGGGCTAGGACGGTGTTCTCCGGGAAGTCACCGGTGCCGGCCCGATGCGCGATGACCATCGGGGGTTGAGTGAATTCAGGCGGTGCGGCATCAGCCGCAATGGACGGACCTCCGAACGTCACCGTCAGCGCCGCCGCGACAGCGGCGGCGCTCAATGCTTGGCCGCGGCCCATGCTTCTCCAAGCCTTCCGTCAATGCACTGCTCGAACTGCGATCTCACGGTAACCTCCGAACGAGCAGGCAACTCCCATGATGAAGAGGATGCTTTGTCGCAACATTTGTCCGGATCCCGGACTGGTGGTCGGGTCACCATCCCGGTTCGGTCCGTCTCGCCAGTGAGTTTTTCGTCACCGCCGTTTCCATCGGCCGCGGATAGACCGTGGGAGAGGCCGCCACTGGCAGCGCAGAGCGCGGGCCAGGCCGGTCCGGCCCAGTGTGACGCCGGTGATCCGCAGACCAGCACAGTCGTCGCCGGACAGCGGAACTGACGGGCGGCGGGCGGCGAACGTGGGCGCCTGGCTGATCGCCACCATTCCCTCCTGGCTCATCCTGATTGGTCTCATCGTCCTGGTGGCCGGTGGGGCGGTGCTCCTCAGTGCACTGTTGCGCAGAGCATTCCCGGGGCTGCGGACCGATGATCACAACGATGCCCTGAAGTTCGGTTACGGAGTGATCGGGTTCGTCTACGCCTTCTTCGTCGGATTCGTCGTCTCCTCGATGTGGGGCCAGATCAACGCCGCCGACGCGTTGGCACGGGCCGAGGGGGCGGCGGCCGTGGAGTTGGCTCGTGACAGCGCCGCCTTCGATGCCGCCGACACCGACCGGATCCGGACCGGACTCGCGGAATACCTGGATGCGGCTACCGCCGAATGGCCGGTCGCCGCCCAGCGCATCCGCTCCACGCCGCAGGCCGAGCAGACGCTGCAGCGGCTCTACCAGAACATCCGCGACGTTGCGCCCCGCAATGACATCCAGAAGACTTTCCTCACCAAGTCGGTGGACAACCTGGAGAAGATCAGCCAGAGCCGAACCGAACGGCTGATACAGGCCGGCACCGAATCAGGACCGACCTGGCCGCTGTGGGCAGTCATCTTCTTGACCAGCGGGCTGGTGCTCGGCTCGGCAATCGCCTACGGCGTCGAGAGCCAGCGCATGCACTACGTGGTGGTACTCACCGTGGGCACCCTGGTGGCGGCCAACCTGTTCCTCATTCTGGACCTGTCCTTCCCGTACCTCGGCGACATCGGGACCTCACCCGAGCCGCTGGAGGTCGCCATCCGTTATCTGGAATATCTGGAATGACTCCCCGAACTCGACCCCGACATCGGTATCTTCTGGCAAAACGAATGGACCGACGAAGTATCCGAGGCCGCGAGCACTACCGCCTGCGCTTCGTTCATCGAGTAGCCACGCAGTTTGAGTAGCTGGATGATCTGCCCCGGCGGCACGCCAGCTTCGCTATTGGCGCAAACAATTTTACCGTCGCGGTAAACCATTTGACTGTCGAGGTAGCCGAACCCGTTGTCGTACAGATAGCTCCAAAACGGGCTCTCAGCAGCACCGGTGTTCTCGACCATGTCGGCGATCGTTCCGTCGGCGGCCGCGACCGGCGCGAGCCCGATCGCGACGGCGACGAAAAGCCCCGCCGTCCCAATTCCTCGAATCATGTTCTCCCCCTATACCGTTCTTGCTGATGTGCTGAGTGTCGCCAGTGCGGTGCGGGCCCCGGCGCAGCGTGCCGCGTAGATGACGTCGGGGAAGTTGCCGTGCTGCCAGCACAGCAGCACTTCCAAGCGTCGGCACAACGCGAACTCGCCGCGGTAGATAGCCGACTGTTCGGCGCTTTCAGCCCCGAACAGTCCGGGGCGTTGTGTTGAGGCCATCATCATCGCGTTGTCGTATTCGGATCGCAGCGCGGCCCAGTCCTCGGGGGTGGGCCAACGCCGCGAAAGCAGTTCCCGGGCAACCGATTCGGCGATGGGTGGCAGATCGTCGGTGTCGGTGCCGGCGATCGCCTCCTGGGTGAGGAGCAGCGCGAAGCTGTCGACGGTGGTTTCCTCGGCTCGGGCGAGATCCTGAAACAGGGCGGCGTCGATCGTTTCCAGGCGGTGGGAGCGGTTACGGGTCAGGGTGGCAGCCGCGGCGGAGTCGGGCGGGCCGGAGGCCCGCACCCCGACAGCCACATCCGGGGTGGCCTCTCGCACCAACTCCGAGGGGTGCGGCCAGCTGGTGGCCACCGCCGAGACGACGTCGCCCCGCTCGATGATGGCGCGCACCGCGGTTTCAGCCGGGTGCGACCAGCCGAGCCAGCGGGCGGCGAAGTCGGGGTCGCCGTGACCGGCCAGGGCCATCGCCCGCGGCAGATACACCCCGGCGGGGACGTAGGCGTTGCCCTCATTGGTGGCGCACCACATCTCCGGAACCCCGGAGGAACCGCGGGCCACGGCGACGGCGAATTGCAGCAGCGGGTAGGACACTGACGCCGCGGCGGCGAGGTCGGCGACCGCGGCGCGGGCAAGCTCCAAGTCCGACATTGAAACGTCACGTGACACCCGGCGGGTGGGGTGGGCGTCACTGAGGGGCACAAAACCGGGGGCGCCGGTGCCCGACGCACCGGCTGCGCTGGACGTGCCGCTCACCGGGCCGGGTGTGCCGGAGGTGGCGGTGGGAGTGCCGGGGGTGCCACCCGGCGGCAGCACCGAACTGTAGGGGCTTAGCGGGGCTGCGGGTGCGCCCCCGCCAACGCCACCGGTCGGGGCCGCGCCGCCGGCGGGCGGGGGCATCGCCATCGGGGTCGCCGCAGGGGGCATCGCCATCGGCGCTCCGCCACCACCGCCACCACCGACACCGCCACCGCCGACGCCGCCGCTCACCGGGGTGGGACTCGCCGCGGCGGGCGGTGCGATCGAACCCGGCGTGGAGGCAGGAGCAGCCGCCGCCGAGGCAGCACTGGCGGTGAACGGCGACACCAACGGCGTCAAAGGTGCCCGAGGCGGCGCACCAGCACCCCCGGCTGCCCCGCCGCCTGCACCAACCCCGCTTCCCGTACCGGCCCCGGAACCGGCGGCACCGACTCCGCCTCCTGCACCGACTCCCCCTCCTGCACCGACTCCGCCTCCTGCACCGACCCCGCCTCCCGCGCTGGCGGGTGTGAGGCCGGAAATCCCGCTAGCGGGCACGCCACTTCCGGCGGCCGATGCCGGTGACGTCGCCGACCCCAACCCGGACAACGGCGCGGCGGCACCACTACCGGCGCTAGTGACCGGGGAACTCGCCGAGGATGCCGGAGCCGACATCGGCGGCATCGCCGACACAGGGGCCGAGGCTGAGGTGGCAGCTGCCGTCTCTAAGGGTTGCGCTCCGCCTGCCGTCTCTAAAGGTTGCGCTCCGGCTGCCGCCATCGGAGTGTCGGGAGTTGCACCAACATCACTCATCGAGACGCAGACCGGCGAGCAGGGCCGTCAAAACGAGAGCACGATCGCGGTTAACCCAATCATCGCGCCGTTGAGGCTGTGTCTGCGCGTGAGCAAGATCTGCAAGGATGGCGTCGATAGCGTTGGGCGGCAGAGCCTTTGGCAGAGATTTCTGCGCCTTCGCGCGGCCCACCATGGACATGGGATTGCCCGGGATGAGTTCGCTGCTGTAGAGGTACGTGCACACCGTATTCCAAGTCGACCAGCACCGCCGGGCCGATGCGGCGGCATGACTGGCCGCAAATATCGAGAACGCTGTTCGCAGGCTGTCCCGGGTGATGTCCTCAAGTCGCATCGCCGCCACCTCGGGGCCGCCGACAATGATCGCGGCGATGCCATCGAAATCGCGGCAGTAAGCGTCCAATGTGTGGCGTGACGGCTTGGTTGCACCCCGGTCGGCGAGGAACTCGTTGAACCACTCCGGGCGATCCCGACGCGCAGTGGGGGTGACGACCACCAATAGATTTTATCCCGCATAATGACTGTTATGCGTGATTAAGGGCCTGGGCGATGCGGGTCGCTTAGAACGCCCTGCCGGCTGAACCGGAAACCGGTGCCGGGCCTGGTGCGACGTTTGGAGACACGGGAGAGATTTAGCGCGTTTCCCAGGGACAAGCGGGGCTGCGGCTACGGCTCCTACCTACTGAAAAACTGCGAAGGTCATACGGTCCAGATTGCTAAACCGGACCGGCATTACCCTGGCCGAGCACCCACGCCACAGCATCCTGCACCGAACTGACGACCGCCACACCGTCGGGCAGGGCCGGCCGCCGGATCATCACTACGGCCACACCGAGCGCTCTTGCCGCATCGAGTTTCGCCTGGGTCAGCGCTCCCCCACTGTTCTTGGTCACCAGCGCCTCGATACCCCTACTGCGCAGCAGTTCGCGCTCGT
>DAIPYT010000119.1:0-3859 GCA_036782595.1 Mycobacterium sp.
CCGAGTTCCTCGGCCTGCTCGGCCAATTCACTGTCCAGATCCCAGATGACTTCGATGTGGTCGGCGACGAAGCCCACCGGGCAGACGATGACCGCCTTGACCCCGGACGCCGCCAATGTCGAAAGGTGATCCCCCACATCGGGTTCCAGCCACGGAACCTGCGGCGGACCGGAACGCGACTGCCACACCACGTCGTAGTCGTCGTAACCGGCGGCGGAGGCGATCAGGCCGGAGGCGTAGCCGACCTGTCGCGGGTACAGGCTGGGCCCGCAGCGGTCGACCGCACGCATCGGGATCGAATGCGCGGTGAACACCAATCGGGCTTGGGCGCGCAGATCGGCCGGCAGCTCCGCGGCGGCCTGCGCGATCGCCTCGGCGAACATCTCGATCAGCAGTGGATGGTCGAAATACTGCCGCAGCTTCTGAAGTTCGGGAGCCGTCTCCCCTACCGCCTCGCGAGCCCGGGCGATGTCCTCCTGATACTGGGTGCACCCGGAATAGCCGCCCCAGGCCGAGGTGCTGAACACCGCCGCACGGTGCACGCCGTCGGCGAGCATCTGAGCCACCGTGTCCTCGATGAACGGATGCCAGTTGCGGTTGCCGAAGTAGACCGGCAGCTCCTCGCCGCGTTCGGCGAGTTCGGCGCGGATCGTGTCGATGAGCTCACGGTTGATGGCGTTGATCGGAGAGACCCCGCCGAAGTGCAGGTAGTGCTCGGCCACCGACTCCAGCCGCTCCCGCGGGATGCCGCGACCGCGAGTGACGTTCTCCAGGAACGGCATCACCTGTTCGGGACCCTCAGGGCCGCCGAAGGACAGCAGCAGCAGAGCGTCGAAATTCTCGGTCATCGTCGTCGTCTTACAGCAGTTGGGTGCTGGCGCCGCCGTCGGCGTAGATCACAGTGCCGGTGGTCGCCGGCAGCCAGTCGGAGACCAGTGCGCAGACCGTCTTGGCCACGGCGGTGGGATCCTTCATGTCCCAGCCCAGTGGCGCCCGCTGATCCCAGCCCTCCTCGAGCATCCCCATCTCGTCCTTGAACTGGTCCCCCAGCGCGCCACCCATGATCGCGCTCATCGCCAGCGTCCGGATCGGACCGGCCGCAACCAGATTCGACCGCACCCCGACCTTGCCTGCCTCGCGCGCCACGAACCGGTTCACCGATTCCAGCGCGCTCTTGGCGACGGTCATCCAGTTGTACGCCGGCATGGCGCGGGTGGGATCGAAGTCCATTCCGACGATGCCGCCACCCGAATTCATGATCGGCAGAACGGCTTTGGCCAGCGAGGCGTAGGAGAACGCCGAGATCTGGATCCCTTTGGCCACGTCCTCGTAGGGCGCGTCGAAGAACGGGTTGATGCCCATGCCGCTGGGCGGCATATAGCCGATGGAATGCACTACACCGTCGAGTTTGTTGCCCGCGCCGATCACCTCGGTGATCCGGTCACCGAGGCTGCCGAGATGCTCCTCATTCTGGACGTCGAGCTCTAGAAGCGGAGCCGGGTTGGGCAGTCGGTCGATGATCCGCTGGATCAGTCGCATCCGGTCGAATCCGGTACAGATGACCTCCGCCCCAGCCTCCTGCGCCACCCGCGCGATGTGGAAAGCGATGGACGAGTCGGTGATGATGCCGGTGACGAGGACGCGTTTACCCTCGAGAATGCCTGCCATGTGGGTCCTTTCGTGTTCTGACTAGTGGCCCATGCCCATGCCGCCGTCGACCGGGATCACCGCACCAGCGATGTAACCCGCATCTTCCGACGCTAGGAAGCTGACCGCGCCGGCGACCTCCTCGGCGGTGCCGATGCGCTTGGCCGGGATGAATTCCAAGGCGCCCTTTTGCACCCGGTCGTCCATCGCGCGGGTCATATCGGTGTCGATCAGTCCCGGCGCCACCACGTTCGCGGTGACCCCGGCCTTCGCCATTTCGCGGGAGATCGATCGGGCCATGCCGATCAGGCCGGCCTTGGATGCGGCGTAGTTGGACTGGTTGCCGATACCCCACATGCCCGAGACCGAACCGACGAAGATCATCCGGCCGAACCTGTTCTTCTGCATGCTGCGCGCTGCCCGCTGAGCCACCCGGAACGCCCCGGTGAGGTTGGCGTCGATGACCTTCTCGAAGCGCTCCTCGGTCATCCGGATCATGAACGCGTCCGCGGTGATACCGGCATTGGAGACCAGCACCTCCACCGGGCCCTGATGCTGCTCGACCTCGGTGAAAGCGCGGTCGACGGCGTCGTTGTCGGTGATGTCGCACTCGACGCCGAAGAGTCCCTCAGGGGCGCCGGATCCCCGGTGGGTGACGGCCACCTTGTGTCCGTCGGCGACCAGCCGTCGCGCGATGGCCAAACCGATCCCGCGGTTCCCGCCGGTCACCAGCACGGAGCGGGAGACGAACGGGGATTTAGCGCCTGGGGTGGTCTCGGTCATGCCCGTCAACTTAGTGCCTGCCGCTGGCGGCACCGAAATCAACCCGCCGGGGCCGTCAGCCCGGCAGGCGACGGTTGATGAGCAGGGCGGCCAGAGCGGCCAGGGCCAGGGCCAGCGAGCCCAGACGCAGCCAGCCGACACTGGCGTCGCCCTTGACGGTCTCGTAGCCGATCTGGTCCTGCAGTGAGGTGAACACCTCTTTGAGCTGCTCGAGCGTGGAGGCGCTGTAGGAGCTGCCGTCGGACAGTTCGGCGATCTTCTTGAGCATCACGTCGTCCACCGGAACCGGTTGGCGCTGGTCGTTGATCTCGACATAGCCGTAGGGGGTGCCGAAGGACACCGTGGAGACCGGCACGCCCTGGTCTTTGGCCGTCCGGGCCGCGGTGAAGGCGCCCTTGGGGTTGTCCGGGTTGGACGGCACCGTCTCCTTGCCGTCGGACATCAGCACGATGCGGCCGGGCGGCTTGTCTCCGCCCTCGCCGCCACCGATCACCGCACCCACCGTGGCGATCGCCTGCAGTGCGGTGAAGATGGCCTCGCCGGTGGCGGTGCGGTCGGCGAGTTGCAGCTTGTCGATGGCCAGTTTGGTGGGTTCGCGGTTCGTGGTCGGCGACACCAGCACGGTTGCGGTGCCGGCGTAGGAGATCAGACCGAGGTTGATCCCCGGCGTCAACTGGTCGGCGAACTGCTTTGCCGCCTCCTGGGCTGCCGCCAGTCGGCTGGGCTCGACGTCGGTGGCCCGCATGGACTGCGATACGTCGATCACCAGCATCACCACGGCGCGGTTACGCGGGATCCGGACGTCGTTCTGCGGTCCGGCCATGGCGATGGTCAACAGCACCATTGATGAGATCAGCAGGATGGCGGAAAGGTGACGCCACTTTTTGGGACGTTGCGGGGCAACCTTTTCCAGCAATTCCATATTGGCGAACCGCAGGACGCGCTTCTGCCGAGCGCGCTGGACGTAGATATAGAGCGCCACCAGGGCGCCGACCACGACCAGAAACAGGAAGAACCACGGATGGGCGAAATTGGTCAGCGCCATCGGCCCCAGCAACGGCAGGCTCACTGGGAACCTGCCATGGCTCCGCGGCGGCGCGAGGCGACGAAACGCACGATGTCGGAGATCCAGTCGCGATCGGTGCGCAGCGTCATCATCGGCGCACCGCACCGGCGCAGGGTGCGCGCCACCTCGTCGCGGTGCAGTGCCGCGGCCCGGCCGAAGTCGTCACGGAGTTGCTCGTCGATGGTGAACTCTCGGGTCACACCGGTCTCGGTGTCCTGCAGGATCACGTCGCCGACGGCGGGCAGTTCGATATCGCGAGGATCGAGGACTTCGATACCGAGAACCTCGTGGCGGGCGGCGATGGCCCGCAGCGGCCGCATCCAGTTGATCGGTCCGAGGAAGTCACTGATCACCACGGCCATC
>DAIPYT010000119.1:3869-9408 GCA_036782595.1 Mycobacterium sp.
CGGCCATACCGCGGCGGCGTTCGGGCCGGCGCAGCGCGTCGATCGCCACCGCAAGGTCGCCCCGCACCCCCAGTGGGGCGCGCGGCGAGGTCGCGATGGCCCGCAGCAGGGTCTGCTCGTGCTGACGGCCCGAACGCGCCGGAATGCGAATGACCTGTTCGCCGTTGGCGATCAGCGCCCCGATCCGGTTGCCTCCGCCGCTGTTGAGATAGGTGATCGCCGCGGCGGCACCGACCGCCAAGTCGCGCTTCTCGCAGCCGGTCGTGCCGAAGTCCAGGCTGGCCGACATGTCGACCACGAGCCAGGTCTCGAGTTCGCGGTCGGCCACCATCTGCCGGACGTGCGGGTGGGTGGTGCGGGCGGTCACCGACCAGTCCATCCGCCGGACGTCGTCACCGGGCTGGTACATCCGCGAATCGCCCGGTTCGGAACCGGGTCCGGGTATCAGGCCGAGGTGGTTACCCTGCAGCACTCCGTCAAGCTTGCGTTTGACCGTGAGTTCCAGCGTGCGAAGCGCAGCCGACAGCTTGGCGTCGACGATCTCACCGCGGCCGAATGACGGCGGGTGGATCGACTGTTCCTGATCCGACTCGCTCACCGAGCGCCGGCACCGGCCGCCGGTGAGGCAGCGGGTCCGCCGGCGGGAACCACCGGCGGCACCGAATGACCCTGCTGCGGAATGGCATTGATCTGCGGTAGTGCGACCGTCTGCAGAATCCGGCCGATCACCACCTCGGCCTTCACGTCGTCAGCCAGGGCGTCGTAGGTCAGCACCAGCCGGTGGCGCAGCACGTCCGGAATGACCTCGATGACGTCCTGCGGCACCACATAGTCGCGGCCGCGGACCAGTGCCAGCGCTCGCGCCGCCGCGATGATGCCCAGCGACGCGCGGGGCGAGGCGCCGTAGGCGATCCAGGACTTGACGTCGGGCATGCCGAACTGCTCGGGCCGGCGGGTGGCGGTGACCACCCGGACCACGTAGTCGACCAGGGCGTGGTGGACGAAATTGTTGGCCGCCACGTCCTGCAGTCGCAGCAGATCTCCGGTTTCGAGAACCTGCTTGGGCTCCGGCGGGGACACACCCATCCGGTAGATGATCTCGCGCTCCTCCTCCGGCGACGGGTAGTCGACGTTGATCTTGAACAGGAACCGGTCGCGCTGGGCCTCCGGGAGCGGGTAGACGCCCTCGTTCTCGATCGGGTTCTGGGTGGCCATCACCAGGAACGGCTTGGGCAGCGGGTAGTCGCGACCGCCGATGGAGATCTTGCGTTCGGCCATCACCTCAAGAAGCGCGGACTGAACCTTCGCCGGGGCGCGGTTGATCTCGTCGGCGAGCAGGAAGTTGCACACCACCGGGCCCAGTTCGATATCGAACTCCTCGCGGCCCTGGCGATAGATGCGGGTGCCGATGATGTCGGTGGGCACCAGGTCGGGGGTGAACTGGATGCGGGCGAAGGTGCCGCCGACGACCTTGGCGAAGGTCTCCACGGCCAGTGTTTTGGCCACGCCGGGCACACCCTCGAGCAGCACGTGCCCCTTGGCCAGCAGGCCGACCAGGATTCGCTCGACCAGCTGGTCCTGGCCGACGATGACGCGCTTGACCTCGAAGATGGCCCGTTCCAGGGTGTTCACCTCACCGGCCAGACCGTTACCGCTGGTGACGGTGGCGGAGCTGGAACTCACGTAGCTACCTGAACCCGCGAGCGACCCACCTGGTGACGTCATTAATTTCCTCCACAGCTATTGGCCGGCACGCTCGCGCTGAGTAGTTTGCGCGTGCCCATTTCACACCGGGCAGCAGATGCCCCGCCGACAACTATTCCAGGCGATCTGGAATCCGTCGACGTGGGCCGTTCACCGGCGCGTCAAGCAGGTCAGGTCTCGATGACGCGAGTCAGGTACGGCGTCATCCCGGCGGTCCGTACTGCACTGACGGTTACCTGCCCGGCAGCCGAGGACGACTCCAACATCTGACCGTTGCCCAGATAGATGGTGACGTGCTGGCTGCCTTCGGGACCGTAGAAGATCAGATCGCCCCGCTTGGCCTGCGACGGCGCGATGTGCCGGCCGGCGGAGTACTGGTCCCCCGAGTACTTGGGCAACTGCACCCCGACGCCGGCGAAGGCGTAGCGGACGAACCCCGAGCAGTCGTAGCCGACCTTGCCGGCGTCCTGGTCGACACCCGCACTCGGTCCGTTGATCGCCCCGCCGCCCCAGGAGTACGGCACACCGCGCTGGGAGGCGCCGCGACGGACCACGTATTCGATGGCCTGCGGGCCGCTCACGCGGCCGCCCGGCAGCGCGCTCGGACCGCCGCCGATACCCAGACCGGACAGGAACTTGCGGCCGAGGTCCATGGTCGCCTGCGCGGCCTGCTGGGTGAAGGCCAGCGAGGCCTCGGCGACGGCCACCGGATCCCCAGGCGCCCCGGCGCTGATGAGCTTGGGCAGCGTGGGATCCCACTCCCCGACCGCGGCGACCGGTGCAGCGGTCGCCGAGGTGGCGAACCCGACGGCCATAAACAGGGTCATCAGCAGAATCACCACCGCACGCAGCGGACGGAACAGGTTGCGCGACAACATGTTGTGCCTCACCACTCGATGTAGCGGATTGCGAAAGGCGTCATACCGCTGGTGCGTACCGGCGAGATCTTCACGAAAGAGCCGGTGTACGGGGCCTCGATCATCTGGTTGTTGCCGAGGAAGATCGCAACGTGCTGGCTGCCGCCGGGACCCCAGAAAAGGACGTCGCCGCGACGCATCTGCGCCACCGGGATCTTGCGACCCATCTCGTACTGCGAGCCCGAGTAGTGCGGCAGTTTGATGCCGGCACCGGCGAAGGCGTAGAGAACCAGACCGGAGCAGTCGAAGCCGACGGTGCCGGCGCCCGAGTCGATCCCGCGGCTGGCGCCGGCCGCATTGCCGCCGCCCCAGGAATAGGGCACACCGATCTGGGACTGCGCCCGCTTGATCACGAACTCGATGGCCTGGTTGCCGTAGACCAGCGGAATGCCGCCGCCGTTGTTGATGCCGGTGTCGGTGGGCTTGAGGATGCCCAGCTTCTGGAGGAACTTCTTGCCCAGCTGCTGAGTGGTCTGGAACGAGTTCTGCGCGATACCCAGGATGGCGTTGATGATCTGGACCGGGTCGCCGGAGAGGAACGCGCTGGGCACTGCCGGCAGGGTGAGGTCCCACTCGGAGGGGTCGCCGTAGGGAACCTTGACCCCCGCCGCCGGGGCCGGACGGGTGCCATCGCGGTCCCAGTC
This sequence comes from Mycobacterium sp., assembly GCA_036782595.1. Classification (GTDB taxonomy): domain Bacteria; phylum Actinomycetota; class Actinomycetes; order Mycobacteriales; family Mycobacteriaceae; genus Mycobacterium. Next base: position 7,135 of record DAIPYT010000119.1, read on the forward strand.
CCCTGGATCGGCCGCCGCCTGCGGGGCGGGCGCCGCGGCGTCGAGCACCGGCGCCGCCTCGGGTGCGCCGACACCGCCAGTCGCCACCACCGCGGCTGCGGCCGGCGTCGACCACGCGCGCGCGGCCTCGAGTTTCTGCTGGGCCTGCTTGCGTTCGGCGGCGAGCCGGTCGATCTCGACCTGCTGCTTGCGGAAGTTTTCCTGTGCGTCGGTCAGGGCGGCCACCGCGGCGTCCTGGCTGGACTGGGCGCCCTGGACAGCCTCATCGGCCTTGAGCTTGGCCTGCTGCGCGGCGGCATCGGAGTCCACCGCCGTGGCCTGAGCCTGACGCAGACCCGCCATGACCTGCTGCGCGCTCAGCGCGAAGGATTCCCCGGCCGATGCGCTCGAGATGATCTCGTCGGGAGTTCGAGCCATCACCAGCGACGGCGACGGACCGTTGACGTAGGTGGCGGCGGCGAAGGTGTCGAACTTCTTCTGCGCCCCGACGATCGCGGCGTCGGCGTCCTTGAGCGCCTGCTGGGTGATCTCGATCTGCTGCTGGGCGGCGGTGGCGGCATCGCGCGCCTCCTGCACCTCCAGGATCGCCTTGTTGACGGCCTCCTGCTGCATCTGCACCTGGGCGCCGACATCCTGTAGTTGCTGGTTTGCCGCAGCCACATCGGCGACCAGGGCGGCCACGCTGTTGGGCTCGGAGTTGGGCTCGGCTTGCGCCAGGCCCGGGACGGTGAGGGTCATCGCGACGGTGAGGGTCAGCGGACACACCGCCCGGGCAGCCCGGCCGGCAGTACCAGAACCGCGGGGGGAAGGTCTCATTCGACTCTGACTCCTAGTGCTCCACGACTTGTCACAGCAGTAACAAAAGCCCCATATGCCCCATCAATAACAATGGTGACAGTTGAACCGTACGTCACAGCTGACGCAGAAGAAACCGGCGGAAAGAATTACACGTTTGTATTTCCGCAGGTGTGACCGAATAGTGATCTTAGAGAAATGCCATAAGAAGCGAGGTTGGCGCCGAAATCGCTGGCGGGCCTAGGTCTTGGCGGTCTCGACGCTCGTCGTCGATTTTCCCCAACGCTGCAGAAGTCGGGTGGCAACCGCGGCCGCACCGACGGCGAAAACAACAACGATTGTGAATGCCGTCCAGTTGAATATCGGCGTCGTCAACTGGTCGACGAAATTCTGCGTCGACTGGACCGGATTGGCATCCAACTTCGCCACATCCTGCCCCGCTTCCAACAGGACCCGGTCGTAGCTGGGGCTGTAGCTTCCGGCCCACCCGGGGCTGAGCACCAGCACGGTGGAGGCGGGGTATGTCTGTCCGACCTGGGTGGCGATATCGCGCAACGGGGTGTCGATGATGGGGCTTTCGTCCATGACGACGACCTTGAGGTCGACGCCGCGGTCCTTGGCGCCGGCGACCACCTTCTGCAACCCGGGGACATACTCGGCCGGAGCTGCGACACCGTCCTTGCCGACGTCTGCCTTAACCGCCGACATGCAGTCATCCAGTGGCGCCGAGGTCGGGAGTCCGACGGCGGTGCAAACCTCCACGGGGATGAAAGTGGGCAGTGAGGGAAACACGGCCAGGGGGCTCACGTGGCAGACGGTACCGCGCCCGCGCTCCGGGGGTGGCAACACGCGCCGTGGGAGACGAGACTGGAACCTGCGGGGGTCGGCCGATTCGGGTCGGCCGGCACCCCGTTAATATCCGACCTGCCCGCCATCTGACGGGATTAGCACACGCCGGGAGTTGATGTGAGCATCGCCAATTCGTCCCTGAACTCATTTGGGGCCCGCGACACCCTCAAGGTCGGGGACAACAGCTATGAGATCTACCGTCTCGACGCCGTTCCCGGCACCGAGAAGCTGCCCTACAGCCTCAAGGTCCTGGCCGAGAACCTGCTGCGCACCGAGGACGGCGCGAACATCACCGGCGACCACATTCGGGCGATCGCCAACTGGGACCCCTCGGCCCAGCCGAGTATCGAGATCCAGTTCACCCCCGCCCGGGTGATCATGCAGGACTTCACCGGCGTGCCCTGCGTCGTCGACCTGGCCACCATGCGCGAAGCCGTCACAGCACTCGGCGGCGATCCCGAGAAGGTCAACCCGCTGGCACCCGCCGAGCTGGTCATCGACCACTCGGTGATCCTGGACTTCTTCGGCAATGCCGGCGCCTACGAGCGCAACGTCGAACTCGAGTACGAACGCAACGGCGAGCGCTATCAGTTCCTGCGCTGGGGCCAGGGCGCCTTCGACGACTTCAAG
>DAIPYT010000120.1:0-4063 GCA_036782595.1 Mycobacterium sp.
GATCTGGCGGGCCGGATCAAGTTTGAGAAGGAACTGCGCCAGAGCACCAACCAGAACCTGCTCCTGCTGTCGGTGCAATACATGGCCGGTCGTTGCGGCGAAGAGGATGTCCTGGCCGGCAACGACGACCCGAACCTGCCATTGGTGACCTGCTCGCAGGACAAGAAGTACGTCTACATCCTGGACAAGTCGATCATCAGCGGTGACCAGATCAAGACCGCCAACTCCGGGTTCGACCAGCAGGGCGGCGCCTATGTCGTGGACCTGGAGTTCAAGGACGAGGCTGCCACGACCTGGGGTGATTTCACCGGCGCCAACATCGGCACCCAGACCGCGTTCACCCTGGACTCCCAGGTGGTGAGTGCTCCGCAGATCCGGGAGGCCATCCCCGGTGGACGCACCCAGATCTCCGGCGGCGACCCGCCGTTCACCTCGGACTCGGCCAAGACTCTGGCCAACGTCCTCAAGTACGGCTCGCTGCCGCTGTCCTTCGAGTCCTCCGAAGCTGAAACCGTCTCGGCGACACTGGGATTGACCTCGCTGCGGGCCGGCCTGATTGCCGGTGCCATCGGGCTGGGAATGGTGTTGCTGTATTCGTTGGCCTACTACCGGGTGCTCGGGTTGCTCACCCTGCTGTCGCTGGCAGCCTCCGGTGCGATGGTCTACGGGATCCTGGTGCTGCTGGGTAGGTACATCAACTACACCCTGGACCTGGCCGGCATCGCCGGTCTGATTATCGGTATCGGCACGACCGCCGACTCGTTCGTGGTGTTCTTCGAGCGCATCAAGGATGAGATCCGGGAGGGCCGGTCATTCCGGTCTGCGGTGCCACGAGCCTGGGTGCGAGCCCGCAAGACCATTCTGTCCGGCTCCGCAGTCGGCTTCCTGGCCGCCGCGGTGCTGTACTTCCTGGCCGTCGGCCAGGTCAAGGGCTTCGCGTTCACCCTCGGCCTGACCACCGTCCTGGATGTCGTGGTGGTGTTCCTGGTGACCTGGCCGCTGATGTACATGGCATCCAAGTCGCCGACCATGGCCAAGCCGGCCTTCAACGGGTTGGGCGCGGTTCAGCAGATCGCACGTGAGCGGCGCGCCGTCCTGGCCGCCGCAACGGAACGGGGATAGAGCGATGGCCGAAAAGAGCAGCGGAATCGACAGTGGAGTCGCAGTAGCTTCGGCGACCGCCGTCGACACGACCGAGGTCGCCGAGGTGGCGCTGCCCAAGCACAGCTTCTTCAACCGCCTCTACACCGGCACCGGCGGCTTCGACGTGATGGGCAAGCGCAAGCTCCTGTTCGCGATCACCGCGCTGATGGTGGCCATCGGCATCGCCAGCATTCTGTTGAAGGGCTTTACCTTCGGCATCGACTTCCAGGGCGGCACGAAGGTCGGATTCCCGCGCGGGGAGGCCAGCGTGACCCAGGTCGAGGAGGTGTTCTCCGAAGCCATCGGAACGGCACCCGAGTCGGTGGTCACGGTCGGCAACGGCCCGGGCGCCACCGTGCAGATCCGGTCCAAGACGCTGACCAACGACCAGACCAACAAGCTGCGCGATGCGATCTTCGCGAAGTTCCAGCCCAAGGGCAGCGACGGCAAGCCCAGCAAGCAGGCCATCAGCGACTCGGCGGTCTCGGAAACCTGGGGTGGCCAGATCACCAAGAAGGCGCTGATCGCGTTGGGGGTGTTCCTGGTCCTGGTCGGAATCTACATCGCATTACGTTACGAGAGGTACATGGCGATGGCGGCCCTCGGGTCGCTGGTGCTGGACCTCATCATCACCGCGGGCATCTACTCGCTGATCGGCTTTGAAGTCACCCCGGCCACCGTGATCGGATTGCTGACCATCCTCGGCTACTCGCTGTACGACACGGTCATCGTGTTCGACAAGGTCGAGGAGAACACCAAGGACTTCCAGCACACCACTAGGCGCACCTTCGCCGAACAGGCCAACCTCGCCGTCAACCAAACCTTCATGCGGTCGATCAACACCAGCCTGATCTCGCTCATGCCGGTGGCGGCGCTGATGATCGTGGCGGTCTGGCTGCTCGGCGTCGGTACGCTCAAGGACCTGTCGCTGGTGCTGTTGATCGGCATCCTGGCCGGCACCTACTCGTCCATCTTCTTCGCCACCCCGCTGCTGGTGACGCTGCGCGAGCGGACCGAACTGGTGCGCAACCACACTCGCCGGGTCCTCAATCGACGCAAGGCCGGCGCCGCGCCGACCGAATCGGCCAGCACCGTCGTCGAAGAGTCCGCGGAACCGGTCGAGGTGGGCGTCGCCAGTGAGGGTGCTGCCGAAGCCGCCCCGCCGGTGCGGCCGGCTCGGCCTCGACGGCCGTCCGGCAAGCGGGAACGTTAGCCGGTTATGACTCACAGGCGGGCTCGCAGGCGCTCGAAGGCGGCGGTGGCCGCGGCCCTGCTCGTGCTGGCCGTTGCCGGTTGCTCGGAGAATGCCGCGCAGCAGGTCGACTACGCCATGGACGGCCTGCTGACCAGCTACAACACCAACACCGTCAACGGGGCTGCCTCGGGTGGTCCGCAGGCCTTCGCGAGGACGCTGACCGGCTTCAGCTTCCACGGTCCGGACGGTCAGGCCCTCGCCGACACCGACTTCGGGACGACGACGGTGGTCGGGCGCGAACCGTTGGTGATCGACTATCAGATCGCCGACAACGCGGTGTACTCCGACGGCAAGCCGGTCACCTGCGATGACATGGTCCTGACCTGGGCCGCCCAGTCCGGCCGCTTCCCCGGTTTCAACGCCGCCAGCAAGGCCGGCTACCTCGACATCGCCGGGGTCGAGTGCCAACCCGGTCAGAAGAAGGCGCGGGTCAACTTCCTGCCGTTGCGGGGGATCTCGGACTCCGCCCAGTTGTTCACCGCCACCTCGTTGATGCCGTCCCACGTGCTCAGCGACAAGCTCGGTCTGGACGTCACCGCCGCACTGCAGAGCGGGGACGCAGTGGCGGCCGGCAAGATCGCCGAGGCCTGGAACACCGTCTGGGACCTCAAGCCGGGGATGGATGCCGAGGCGCTCAAGATGTTCCCGTCGTCCGGCCCGTACAAGATCGACTCCGTGCTCGACGGCGGTGCCGTGGTCCTGGTCGCCAACGATCAGTGGTGGGGTGCCAAGCCGCTGACCAAGCGGATCACGGTGTGGCCGCGCGGGGTGGACGTGCAGGACCGTCTCAACAACGGAACCTTCCAGGTCGTCGACGTCGCCACCGGGTCGTCGGGCACGCTCACCACCCCCGACGAGTACCAGCGCGCCGAAATCCCCTCCGGCGGAATCGAACAGATGATCTTCGCCCCGCAGGGCCCGTTGTCCACGCCGGAGGCCCGGCGTGCGGTGGCATCGTGTACGCCGCGGGATCTCATCGCCGCCAACGCCGCGCTGCCGATCGCCCAGACCCGGCTCAATCCGGTCATTGAGGACGCCTACTCCGTGCTGGAGACCGGCCCGCTGGCCGACCAGTACAACGTGGCTAACCCTGAGGCCGCGATGATCGCGCTGGCAGGTCAGCCGCTGACCGTGCGGCTTGGGTACCAGGCGCCCAACCCGCGACTGGCCGCGGCTGTCGCCGCGATCACCCAGGCGTGTGCACCGGTCGGTATCACCGTCGTCAGTGTGACCGCAGAGGGCACTGGTCCGCAGGCCTTACGGGACGGGCAGATCGATGCGTTGCTGGCGAGCACCGGTGGCGCGGCGGGCAGCGGCTCGACCGGATCCTCGGCGATGGACGCCTACACCCTGCACTCGGGCAACGGCAACAATCTTCCCAACTACGCCAACCCGCAGATCGACGGCATCATCGCTGGGCTGGCGGTGACCACCGACCCCAAGGAGCAGGCTCGCCTGATCGGGGATGCCGCACCCATATTGTGGACCGACGTCCCCACCTTGCCGCTGTACCGCCAGCAGCGCACCGTCATCTCCTCCAAACGGATGTTCGGGGTGCAGGCCAATCCCACCAAGTGGGGAGCCGGCTGGAACATGGACCGCTGGCGGCTGGAGCCGTGAGCGCAGCGAGCGGCGACCATTTGGCAGGGGAGCCGTGAGCGCAGC
>DAIPYT010000120.1:4163-9350 GCA_036782595.1 Mycobacterium sp.
GGAGCCGTGAGCGCAGCGAGCGGCGACCATTTGGCAGGGGAGCCGTGAGCGCAGCCGAGGTCATCACCGCCCTGACCCGGGTGGTGCCGGACTTTCCCAAACCGGGTGTACTGTTCCGCGACCTCACCCCGGTGCTCGCCGACGACCGGGGTTTTGCGCTGGTCACCGATGCACTGGCGCAGCTGGTCGAGGGGGCTGATCTGATCGCCGGGATCGACGCCCGGGGCTTTCTGCTCGGCGGGGCGGTCGCTCACCGGCTCGGTATCGGGGTGCTGGCTATTCGCAAGGGCGGCAAGCTGCCGCCACCGCTGCACAGCCGCACCTACAGCCTTGAATACGGCACCGCCACCCTGGAGATCCCGGCGGCGGGCATTGCACTGGCCGGCCGGCGGGTAGCGATTGTTGATGACGTGCTGGCCACCGGTGGCACCATCGCAGCTGCCTACGACCTGCTCGTCACCGCGGGCGCTGAGGTGACCGCCACGGCGGTGGTGATTGAATTGGGCGCCCTGGGCGGTCGTGCTCGACTCGCGCCGCTGACGGTGCACAGCCTGCAACTGCTATAGAGGCGATATCCTCGGCAGCAACGGAGGTGAGCATGACGGACGAACCGGGCGGCCCCGCGGTCCAGCCGGTCGCCGAGCTGCCTGAGCCCCGCACGGAGGCGAGTTCCTCCCTTGCGCCCAAGGCGGCCAGTGCTTCCCGCCGGGTGCGGGCCCGACTGGCGCGTCGGATGACCGCAGGGCGCAGCACCATGAATCCGGTGCTGGAGCCGCTGGTCGCGGTGCACCGGGAGATCTATCCCAAAGCTGATCTCGCGATCCTGCAGCGGGCCTACGAGGTCGCCGACACCAAGCACGCCGACCAGTTGCGCCGATCCGGTGACCCCTACATCACTCATCCGCTTGCGGTGGCCAGCATCCTGGCCGAACTCGGTATGGATACCACCACGCTGGTCGCAGCATTGCTGCACGACACCGTCGAGGACACCGGTTACACGCTCGAGGCCCTCACCGCCGAGTTCGGGGATGAGGTGGGCCACCTCGTCGACGGTGTGACGAAACTCGATAAGGTCGTCCTGGGCAGCGCCGCCGAGGGCGAAACCATCCGCAAGATGATCATTGCGATGGCCCGCGACCCCCGGGTACTGGTCATCAAGGTCGCCGACCGGCTGCACAACATGCGCACGATGCGGTTCCTGCCCCCGGAGAAGCAGGCCCGCAAGGCCACCGAAACCTTGGAAGTCATTGCCCCCCTTGCGCATCGGCTTGGAATGGCCACCGTCAAGTGGGAACTTGAGGATCTGTCGTTTGCGATCCTGCACTCCAAGCGGTACGACGAGATCGTCCGGTTGGTCGCCGACCGCGCGCCGTCGCGGGACACCTACCTGGCCAAGGTGCGCGCCGATATCGGTTCGGCGCTGGGCGAGATGAAGATCAACGCCACTGTCGAGGGCAGGCCCAAGCACTATTGGTCGATCTACCAGAAGATGATCGTCAAGGGCCGCGATTTCGACGATATCCACGACCTGGTCGGGGTACGGATCCTCTGTGATGAGATCCGGGACTGCTATGCCGCGGTGGGTGTGGTGCACTCGCTGTGGCAGCCGATGCCGGGCCGGTTCAAGGATTACATCGCCCAGCCCCGTTTCGGGGTTTACCAGTCGCTGCACACCACCGTGGTCGGACCGGAGGGCAAACCGCTCGAAGTGCAGATCCGTACCCGCGATATGCACCGCACCGCCGAGTACGGGATCGCCGCGCACTGGCGGTACAAGGAATCCAAGGGCCGCAACGGTGTCCAACACCCGCACGCCGTGGCCGAGGTCGACGATATGGCCTGGATGCGTCAGTTGCTGGACTGGCAGCGGGAGGCCGCCGACCCGGGGGAGTTCCTGGAGTCGCTGCGCTACGACCTCGCGGTGCAGGAGATCTTCGTGTTCACCCCCAAGGGGGATGTGATCACCCTGCCTGCCGGCTCCACCCCGGTGGACTTCGCCTACGCGGTGCACACCGAGGTCGGGCATCGCTGTATCGGCGCCAGGGTGAACGGCCGGTTGGTGGCGCTGGAGCGCAAACTCGAAAACGGCGAGGTAGTCGAGGTTTTCACCTCCAAGGCACCCAACGCCGGACCATCGCGGGACTGGCAGAGCTTCGTGGTGTCACCCCGGGCCAAGGCCAAGATCCGGCAGTGGTTCGCCAAGGAGCGCCGCGAGGAGGCCCTGGAGGCCGGTAAGGACGCGATCGCCCGTGAGGTGCGCCGCGGCGGTCTGCCGCTGCAGCGACTGGTCAATGGTGAGGCCGTGGGGTCCCTTGCGCAGGAACTGCGCTACGCCGACGTGTCGGCGCTCTACACCGCGGTCGGGGAGGGCCACGTCTCGCCCCGCCACGTGGTGCAGCGACTGCTGGCTCAACTCGGTGGTGCCGACGGCGCCGAGGACGAATTGGCCGAACGCTCCACTCCGGCAACCATGTTGGTGCGGCACCGCAGCAATGAGGACACCGGCGTGGCCGTACCCGGGGCGCCTGGCACGCTGACCAAACTGGCCAAGTGCTGCACGCCGGTTCCCGGCGACAACATCATGGGCTTCGTGACCCGCGGCGGCGGGGTGAGCGTGCACCGCACCGACTGCACCAACGCCACTGACCTCCGTCAGCAGTCCGAGCGCATCATCGACGTACTCTGGGCGCCCTCGCCGACATCGGTCTTCCTCGTCGCCATCCAGGTCGAGGCTCTCGATCGGCACCGGTTGCTCTCCGACGTCACACGGGTGCTGGCTGACGAGAAGGTCAACATCCTCTCGGCGTCGGTCACCACCTCCGATGAACGGGTGGCCATCAGCCGCTTCACCTTTGAGATGGGCGACCCCAAGCACCTGGGCCATCTGCTCAATGCGGTGCGCAACGTCGAAGGGGTCTACGACGTCTACCGGGTGACTTCTGCCGCCTGACGATGCCGGGCGAGGAACGAGTCCGGAGAGAGCCGCCTGAGCCGCATACCCGAACGGTAGGGTGTGGCCCATGCCTGAGGTGCCCTTGATGACCGGGTTCCCCACCGATCCGGGGTCACGGGCCACGCTGCTCAACTGGCAGGAACCCCCCTTCAATCGTTGGTCTTTCCAGCACCTGCGGGAACTGATTCCCACCCAACGGATTCCGCGAGCCCAGGGACCCGGCCGGCTTCTGGAGTGGAACGACACCCCGTTGGATCCCGTCGCGATCGCCGTCCGCCGGGTCGATGAGCGGCCGTCGACCCTTGCCGAGGTGCTCGCCGAGACCTGGACCGATGCGGTCGTCGTCGTCCATGACGGTCGCATCGTCCTGGAGTCCTACGACAACGCGATGACTCCGGAGACGGTCCATCTGCTGATGTCAGTCACCAAGTCGGTCGTCGGTTGCGTGGCTGGGGCGCTGGTGAGCCGGGGGCTGCTCGACCTGACCGTGCCGATCGACCTCTACGTGCCCGAGATCACCGGGTCGGGATACAGCGGCGCCAGCACACGCGACCTGCTGGACATGCGCACCGGGGTGTTGTTCCGAGAGGAGTACACCAACCCGCAGTCCGAGGTCCGTGAGATGGAGCGCTACATGGGATGGCGTCCCGGGTTGAGTCCCGGGTTCAGTGGCGGCATGTATGCCTTTCTCGCCTCGATGACCGCGGTCGCCCCGCACGGCGGGTCGTTCGTCTACCGGTCGGCTGATACCGACATGCTCGGCTGGGTGTGCGAGCGTGCCGCGGGTGTGCGGATGGCCGACCTGATCTCCGATCTGATCTGGCGACCGATGGGCGCGGAGTTCGAGGCCGAAATCACCTGCGACGGAGTGGGTTCGGCGATCCACGACGGCGGGATGTCAGCGACGGCTCGCGACATGGCCCGGTTCGGGCAGATGCTCCTCGATGACGGCCATGTGGCGGGCGTGCCGGTGGTGCCGAACCAGTGGCTGGTGCAGTCGCGCACCATCGACCCCGATATCCGGGGAGCGTTCGCCACGTCGGCCTCCGAGTCGACACTGAGCGGGGGTTGGTACCGCAACCAGTTCTGGTTCGTGCCAGGACCACTCGGTGACCTCCAGGTGTGCCTGGGCATCCACGGTCAGATGATCGTCGTCGATCGGGCCACCAAGACGGTGTCGGTCAAGATGTCGTCGTGGCCGTCGGCGCAGTCCCCGTCACATCTGGTCGACACCATCCGGGCATTCGCCGCGACGGGCCGTTTCCTGGCCGGATTGTCGGGCGCTGCCGCCGGTCCGTTGACCGGGCCGATCAGCATGGTGAAGGGCCGCGAACGCGGCGACGTCTGACCGGCTACTTGACGAAGCTGATCGGGTAGACGGCCGGGGCAGTGGGCAGCGGTTCGCTGATGTACATCCCACGGATGCCGCCGATGTATTCCCGGCTGCGCCGGGTTAATCCGTCCTCGGTCTGCATCCGGCCCTTAGTGACCAGGATGCCCAGATCGGCCCCCTTGAACCGGTAGTCGCCGGGCCCGTAGACACGCAGGAAGAAGCACTCATCCTCGTGGGTCACGTCATGCCAGTCGTTGGTGACGCCGATGAAGCGCAGTGCACCATCCTCGGTGAGTCGGTAGCGCCCGGTCGTGGGCGCGGCCAGGATCCGCTCGACAGCGTCATCGGGTTCCTTCATGACCAACTGCGCCCACACGTCGACGGCGGCCAGTTCCCGCCAGCGGTCGTTGATCTCGTCGACGTCGACCTGGTAGTCGATATCGAGGAACTCCAAAAGGTGGAAAAGGAACAGCGGAATGTCGGCGTAGGCACCCGCGGTGACGTTGGTCATCGAGGACACACCGGAGATCCGCGGGTTCAGCTCACCGAGGTAGACGTTGTCGGAGTCGAGGTCGACGAGGACGTCCACCTCGAAGAATCCCTTGTACCCCTCCTGGCGGAGCCGGTCGCCGAGGCGTCGCACGTGCTGGATCGCGGTGTTGCGATGAGCCTCGGACAGCGCCTCGGGATAAAGATCGTTACCGCACCAACCCCCGCGGTAGGGAGTCAGCTCCGGATAGCCGGTGAGGTCGGTCATGAACGGCCCGACGACGGTGCCGTGCTCGGTGTTGACCGCCTCCACGGCCACGGCCCGGTTGTTGATCCGCTTCATGATCTTCAACTCCTGGCCGATCATGTTCGCGCTGTCGCGGTCCCACTCGGCCTCGCTGGTGATGAAGAA
>DAIPYT010000121.1:0-4534 GCA_036782595.1 Mycobacterium sp.
TGCCCGGCCCACCGGCGCAGCGCCAGATGCTCGTGCTCGGAGTCCTCCTCGGGAAAGCCGACTTTGAGCACCGCCGCCGCGCCGTCGGCGGTGCGGACCGGCAGGACCAGCGAGCAGTGACCGTGGGCCGGTGGACCGTCCGATCGCAACTCCCACTGCCCGGCCAGGCGCTGCACGGTCGACGGCAGGGTATCCACCCAGCCGGCCCACTGCGGTCCGCGCTGAGCCATCGCATGAACCCCGGCGGGAATGGCGAAGGGGTTCACGCGTCGGCGGCAGCCTTGCTGCGCAGGGCCCGGGCGATGACCGCTGTGGTCAGCCCCAGCAGGACACCGACAATGACGCAGTTGGCGGCCAGGCTCACGGTGAACGCGCGCCGATCCACCGACTCGCTGAAGTTCGCCGCCGCCCCGCCGCTGACGACGATGTAGAGCGCCGACACCACACTGCCGGTGATGGCGATACCCAGAGCGGTGCCCAATTCGAAGGCGGTCTCGGAGATGCCGGTGGCCGCGCCGACGCGGTCGGCGCTGGCGCTGGTCAGTACCAGGTCGGAGGCGACGGTGACCACCGAACCGAACGAAAAGCCGAGCAGCATCAGGGGAATCACCATGGCCGCGTAGGAGATCGGGATTGTCAGACCCAGTAGGGTCAGCCCCGCAGCACCGACAGCCAGGCCCAGCAGCAGGATCCGGCGATGCCCCCACCGGCCGATCATCCGGGCGGTGTAGACGGCGGTCACCAGACCCATCACGGACTCCGGCAAAGTGGCCATCCCGGACTGCAGGGCCGAGAAGTCCCCGACCTGACGCAGGAAAATCGGCAGGAAGAACAGCGCTCCGATGTTGGCGAACACGATGATGAGCTGCGCCACGATGGCCGCGCTGAACCGGGTTTGGGTGAACAACTCCAGGTCCAGCAACGGCGTCGGCAGCAGGCGCTGCCGGCGCAGGAACACCCAGAGCAGCAGGGTGCCGACGACCAGCGCCACATAGGCCGGCCAGAATCTCGGCCCGGAGTGAGCCAGCTCGGTGATGCCGTAGACCACCCCGAGGATGCCGACCGTCGAAGAGGCCACCGACAGCAGGTCGAGTGGGTGTTTGGCCCCGCTACGGGCCTCCGGCAACGCCCAGGCACCGACCGCGACGATCAGTGCCACCACCGGCAGGTTCACCAAAAGCACCGAACCCCAATAGAAGTGCTCGAGCAGCAGACCGGCCACCGTCGGCCCCAACGCGGCACCGGCCGCGCCGCTCGCGCTCCAGATGCCGACCGCCCGCATCCGCAGCCGGTCCTCGGTGAACACGGTGCGCAGCAGCGCCAGTGTCGACGGCATCAGACCTGCGCCGGCCAATCCCTGCACTACCCGCGCCAGGATCAGCAGTCCGGCGGTCGGCGCCAGCGCGGCCGCTGCCGAGGCCACCCCGAAGGCCACGCTGGAGATCAGCAGCAGCCGTTTGCGGCCGACCCGGTCGCCTAGGTTGCCCATGGTGATCAAGAGCCCGGCCAGGACGAACGAGTAAATATCGCCGATCCACAACGTTTCGGTGTAGCTGGGCTGCAACTGTTCGGTGATAGCCGGCACCGCAACCGAGATCACGGTGCCGTCGACGGCGACCATGAACACCGCCAGGCACAGCACGGACAACGCACTCAGCTGACGACGGGTCATCCCGATCAGCGAAGCGCGTTGTCGAGAACAGAGGCCGTGACGATGTAGAGGACGTGGCTGCCTCCCGCGCTGATCAGCACGTCGGCCGGCCACTTCCACGGCGGCGGGGTGCCGCCTAGCACCGGGAAACCGACCGACGTCACGGTCATCAACGCTGTCCCGAACATCAGACTGGCGTACGGCTCGCGAATCGAGTTGCGCAACAGCACATGAGCGATCCCGAACGCCGACCCGTAGGACCACCGCAGTCCCAACGTGATCGCACCGGCCTCGCGGTCGGACGGCTTAGGCAGCCGCAGCAGTTTGGCCACGATCTGCCCGGGAACGACACTGTCGTCGTAGTCCAGGCCCTCACGCGACCACAGTCCCTCGACCGGGGTGCCGTCGGCGAGTGCCGTTACCCCGGTGTAGCGGCCGCGCCGCAAGGTGCGTTCGGCGTGGTACCAGGCCGCCATCGCCGCGGTGCCGCTGAAACCAGCCACCAGTCCGCGCTTGAGCCACGACACCTGAGGCCGCCGGCGGGTTCGCATAGGGGAAGGTTAGGTATCCCCGCTCACGAGAGCAACTGGCGGATTCACCGGTCGGCGCCGCGCCGAACGGGTGATAATCCCCCGGTGTCGGAGCAGCGCACCAGCAAGGTGTCGATTGTCGGGGTCGGCAGTGTCGGGACCGCGATCGCCTACGCCTGCCTGATCCGCGGGTCAGCCGGCGCGCTGGCCCTCTTCGACGTCGCCGCCAAGAAAGTCCGGGCCGAGGTCCTCGACCTCAATCACGGCAGCCAGTTCGTGCCCAACTGCGTGGTGACCGGGTCGGATTCGATCGACGTGACCGCCGGATCGTCGATCGTCATCGTCACCGCCGGCGCCAAGCAGAAACCGGGACAGTCCCGGCTGGACCTGGCGGCCACCAATGTGGCGATGGCACAGACGCTCACCCCTCAACTACTCGAACACTCCCCCGACGCGGTCGTCATCTTCGTCACCAACCCGGTGGACATCGTCACCCTGGCCGCCGCCCGGTCGGTGAACATCGAGCCCGGCCGGATCTTCGGCTCCGGAACCGTATTGGACTCCAGCCGATTCCGCTACCTGATCGGCAAGCGGGCCGGGGTCGACGTCGGCAACGTGCACGGCTTCATCGTCGGCGAGCACGGCGATTCGGAGATTCCGCTGTGGTCCAGCGTGTCGATCGGTGGCGTGCCGGCGATGGAGTGGCGCTCGGGCGGGACCTTGGTCTTCGACGACGCCACCCGCGAATCGATCAGCAAGGGTGTGGTCAACGCGGCCTACGAGATCATCGAGGGCAAGGGCGCGACCAACCTGGCGATCGGCCTGTCCACCGCACGGATCATCGAAGCCGTGCTGGGTGATCAGAACCGGGTGTTGCCGATCTCCACGGTGCAGACCGGAGCCTACGAACTCCGCGACGTCGCACTCTCGCTACCGACGGTGGTGTCGCGCTCCGGCGCCGGTCAGGTCCTGGAAGTACCCCTGTCGGTCAACGAACTGCTCGGCCTTCAAGGTTCAGCCAAAGCTCTCAGCGACGCCCGATATTCCCTGACTATTTAAGGACAGTCCGTGCAGACCACCAAACTGACTACCAAACTCGCCAAAGCCGAGGGGTCGCAGGACTATCCGGCCGTCATTGCCGGTGTCCGTGAAGTGGTTTCGGGTAATCCGCAGGCGATCAAGGATCCCTGGGTCAAGGGCTGGATCGCCCGCCGGTGGCGCAACCTGTTTCTGCAGGAGGCGATCAAAGATCCCAAGGCAGTGGACTACGCCTCCAAGCCACTGCTGCTCTCCGGCCTTCCGCTGCCCAGTATTCTGAAGAAGTCCAACCCGCGTCAGGCCATCGCCGAGCGCTTCCTCAAGGACGCTCCGGTCAGTGAGTGGCAGGCGGAAATGCCTGCCGCGCAGCATGATCCGATCACGAACACCACGCTGATCATCTGCGGTGGCTTGCTTACCGGGCTACTACATTCCGACGCGCATGCCTTCCCGGTGGAAGCTGAGCGGCTCTTCCAGGAACGCGGCTGGCGGTATCTGCGCGCCGACATCCATCCGATGCGCTCATGTCAGGCCAACGAATCCGACATCGAGGCGGCCTTCCGCGGAGAAGGTCTGGACGCACAGATGAAGCCCATCACCGACCCGGCACCACCGGACAAGGTGTTCCTGCTCGGCTACAGCAAGGGAACGCCGGACATCCTGTCCTTCATCGTCCACCACCCCGAGTACCACGACCAGATCAAGGGCATCTTCACGTGGGCCGGCGCGGTCGGCGGTTCCTACACCGCCGACGGGATCTACAGCCAGATCAAGGATCTGCCCATCGAGGACTCCTACGACTACCTCAGCGCCCTGCTGTCGGTAATCAGCCCGGCCATGCTCAGCCGGGTCGGGGTGCGCCGCATCGACGAGTACGACGTGAAGGGGGCGCTCAACGACCTGCGCACCGAGGTGCGCGAGGCTTTCAACCGCGAGAACGCCTCCTACCTGGACGGATTGGACATCCCGATATTCGCCCTCACCGGCGCGACCACCCCACTGGAAGTCCCCAACGTCCAGTTCATGGATGCGGTCCGGCTCAGTTCCCATGACGCCAACAACGACATGCAACTCACCCAAAAGCAGGCCCTCATGCCGATCGGCATGAACACCCACCTCGCCATGGCCCACGCGCATCACTGGGACGTCGCCTACGCACCCTTCCCAGCCGCGATGCGGGCGCTGACGCCGAATCTGGAGCACCATTGGCCGCGCTACGCGGCACTGGTGGCCAACTGGGAGTTGATGGCGGAACTCGGCCTGATCGACTGATCGACTGATCGACTGATCGACTGATCGACTGATCGACTGATCG
>DAIPYT010000121.1:4634-9333 GCA_036782595.1 Mycobacterium sp.
CTGATCGACTGATCGACTGATCGACTGATCGACTGATCGACTGATCGACTGATCGACTGATCGACCGATCAGTCCGGCAGTCGCAGGCAGCGGCAGGCCACCAGCGCGAGGTCGGCGGCCACTTCAGACGGCGTCTTGGTCGGGGTCAGGATGTGGCTGAGGCACAGCCGCACAACACTTTCCACCATCACCCGCACGTCGTTAGGCTCGGCCGCAGGCCACTGTTCGGTAACCCACTTGCCGAACATGTCGACCGCAATCCCGATCAGCGGCTCGCCGCGGACGGTGAGCAGCGACAGCAAGGACATGTCGTCGCCGTTGGCGGATGTACGCGTCAGAATGGTCTCCAGCAGTGGATTACCGCGCGCCACCGAGATCATGTACTCCCCCGCCTCGGACACACCGCCGGCGAGGTCGCCGGAGTGGGCGGCCAGGCGGGTCTGCAGGCCCTCGAAGAACTCCTCGGTCTCCCGCATCACCAGTGCGTTGCCCAGGTCGTCCTTGGTGCCGAACTCGGCGTGCAAACTCTGGCGGCTGATGCCGATCGCGGTAGCGATGGCGCCCATCCGGACCGCCGCCCAACCCCGGTCGAGCACCACGTCACGGGCGGCGTCAAGGGCGGCCTCCCGCAGCCGGGCCCGCCCGTAGGCGCGGGTTTCGGCTCGCAGGTCGACGACGGACATGGCAGAAAGTCTAGCGTTGGCGACAACAAATTGCTTGATGTCGCCAATGCTTGACAATAACTGGTTTTTGTCAGATACTCTCGGTATGACTTCAGTCCTCGCCCGCGCCGAGCGTCCCTACGACCCTGCCGACATCTCGTCGCTGGAGTTCTGGTCGGGCACCGCCAAGGACCGTGAGAAGGTCTTCGCCGAGCTGCGGGCCAACCGCCCTATCTCCTGGCACCGCCCGGTGAAGAACGGCATGTTCGAGGACCCCAACGACCAGGGTTTCTGGGCCGTGGTGCGGCACGCCGACCTGGTGGAGGTCACCCGCCGGCCCGGTGACTTCCTGTCCGGCAAGGGCATCACATTCGAATCCCTTCCTCTGGAGGTGCTCGACGCCGCACAGGGTTTCATCGCCATGGACCCGCCGCGGCACACCAAGATCCGTCGCCTCATGGCGGCCGCCTTCACCCCCAAGCAGCTGGCGCGCATCGACGACCACATCGTCGCCAACTCCCGGCGCATCGTCGACGACATCGCCGCGAAGGGCGAGGTCGACTTCGTCAAAGAGGTGGCCGCGCTGGTGCCGATGAACAACATCTGCGACATGGTC
This sequence comes from Mycobacterium sp., assembly GCA_036782595.1. Classification (GTDB taxonomy): domain Bacteria; phylum Actinomycetota; class Actinomycetes; order Mycobacteriales; family Mycobacteriaceae; genus Mycobacterium. The sequence continues at coordinate 5,913 of DAIPYT010000121.1, forward strand.
GGCATCCCGGAGGAACACCGTCGTACCGTCGCCTACGAGTCGCAGTTCGCCGACGGCTGGCGCGACCCCAGACTGCTGCAGGGCGCCGAACCCCTGGCGCGGGTGTTCCAGACCGTCACCACGGTGCACGGGATCGCCCATGAACTCATCGCGGCGCGTCGCAGCAAGCCCGAGAACGACCTGATGACCGCCATGGTCCAGGCGGAGGTCGACGGTGAACGGCTGACCGACGACGACATCGCGTCGATCTTCGCGCTCCTGATCATCGCCGGCAACGACACCACCCGGCAGTCGATCGCCCATGGCCTCAAGGCGCTCACCGATTTTCCGGAGCAACGAGCCTGGCTGATGGAGGACCTCGACGGCCGGATGACGATGGCGATCGAAGAGATCATCCGGTGGGCCACTCCCATCATGACGTTCCGCCGGACCGCGGCCCATGACACCGAGTTGGGCGGGCATCACATCACCGAAGGCGACAAGGTGATCATGTTCTACTCCTCGGCCAATAGGGACACCGAGGTGTTCGATCATCCCGAGCAGTTGATCCTCTCGCGCCATCCCAACAAGCACGTCGCGTTCGGCGGCGGCGGCATCCACCATTGCCTTGGTGCCCAGTTGGCCCGCCGTCAGCTCGCCGCAACCTTCCGCGAACTGCTCACCCGGCTGCCCGACATCCACGTCGTCGGTGAGCCGGAGTTGGGTACCGGCAACTTCTTCCATACCGTGATGTCCATGACCGCTGAGTTCACCCCCGAGAAGAGCGCCCGATGAGGATCGTCGTCGACAAGAGCAAGTGCTCCTCGATCGGCCTCTGTGAGGCGACCGCCGACGACATCTTCCAGATCGGCCCGGACGGAGCCCTGCATATCCTCATCGAGGACATCAGCGAGGACCGGCGCATCGATCTCGAACAGGCCTGCGAAAACTGCCCGACCCAAGCGCTGAGCATCGCGGACTGACCCACTGTACGTTCAGTCCGCATGGAAGTTCGCCAACACCTTGCGGAACGTCGCGCCCAACTAGTTGCCTCACGCCGGCTTAGCCCGGTGGCGGCCGTGGTGGCCCGCTTCAAGGAGATCGACGGCGCCAACCAGGGCGTGCTGGTCTCGGTGCAACTGTTCACCGTGGTCATCCCGCTGATGATCCTCGGGTTCAGCTACTTCCGGGGCTTCGCCGAGAACGCCAGTCCGGGCACGGTCTGGATTCGGGAACTGGGTCTGTCCGGGGCGACCAGCGACACCGTCCGCTCCGCCTTCGGCGACACCGCGGCGCTGCGCTCGATCTGGACTGTCGTCGGCGTGGCGGCGTTCATGGTGTGGGGGATCCCGATGTCGATGGTGGTGGCGAGCATCTTCGCCAAGGCGTGGCGACGTGAGCAGTTCGGCGCAGGGCAGAGACTGCTGCGGGGCTCGGTCTGGTTCCTGCTGTACCTGACGATGCTCGTCCTGCGGGAGCGCCTCGCATTCGGCGCCGAATACCACGGGGCTACACAACTTTTGATGTTCGTGGTGGCCTTGGTTCCGGTATGGGTGTTCTGGTCGCTGACTCCGCTGGTGCTGGTGCGCGACGGCGGCCACGGCTTCAAATACCTTGCCCTGGCCGGACTTGCCGGTGTGGTGATCGACGGGATCATCGTCCCGGTCATCGGTCGGGTCATCTTTCCCGGGGTGATCGACGCCTGGACCAGCTTCGGGCCCATCGGCGTCGCCATGGCGATCATGACCTGGTGCGGTCTCCTGGGGACCGCTTGGGTGATCACCGCGTGCGTCGGGGCGGTGCTGTGGGAACGCACCGCCCCGACGGACACGGTTCTGGAGGCGCAGACGGCCTCCTGAAACGGCTACCGCCCCATCGCCCGCCTGCGGTCTCCTTCGCTGAAACCGTCCTCGCCATCGGCGTATCTGCGCTTGCGGCTCACCACCTCATTGGTCGACGCGAAGGCTGCGCGCTGCAGGCCGTAGTTTCGCTTGTCGAAATCCATCGCGTACCTGGGGTCCATACCCATACGAGATGCCACCTCGATGGAATCGATGTCGGCGCCCAGGAAGATGAACTCCCAGTCGTAGACCTCACGCTGCTGGGTGATCAGCGCCTTGATCGCCTGCCAGGTCCACTGGTGACTGGCGTTCTCCATGCCGTCGGTCATGATCAGGCAGATCACCTGTCCGGGCCGCTGCTCCTCGGGCAGCGCCGAAAGGTGCTGCCCCACTTCGGTGATGAACCGGCCGGCGGCGTCGAGCAGGGCGGTCCGGCCACGCGGAACGAGGGTGAACTCCGGCACCGCGACGATCTCGGTCGGCGGGTAGAGCACCTCGTATTCGTGGTCGAACTGGGCCAGGGTCACCTGGCACTGCCCCGGGTTGGCGCGCTGCTCGGAAATGAGCTCACGCCAGCCGTCCTCGGTCGCATCCACCGAGGTGCTCATCGAGCCGGAACGGTCCAGGAGAGCCGCGATCAGGGTTTTGCTGGAATCGGTCAAGATTTACCTTTCATCGGGCAGGCGAAAGCCACTCGACACCACATCCAGGAGCCCCCGCCAATGACAAGCGGCCAGTCCACCTGGCCGCTTCTGATAGTCCAATTATAGCACTCTATCTGGGGTTATGCACCCCACAGTGGGTCCGTAACGACCGATCGAAGGGACTCTCGAGGGCACGGCGACGCCGGTGTTCCGGGCGCGTCGCCGCCACAGATACCCCAGACTTGCCAGATCGGCTTTTTGGTAGCCGACGGTTCACCTCGTCGGCGCCGACCTCAGCGGCGATCGGTCCATCTCGGCCGGGTCCTGTGCCCGGTCGCAGAGTTCGGCAGCCGTAGTGTGAGGCCATGGGCACGATGCCTCCGGGGCCGCCGTTACCGGCCGCAGTGCAGACCGCGCTGATGCTGCGCTGGTGGTCGGGGTTCGCATTCGCCTGCCGGCGTCGCTACGGCGACGTGTTCACGGTACGCATGGCCGGCTACGGGGCCGGCGTCTATCTGGCCAACCCCGACCACATCAAGACCGTGTTCGCCGGCGACCCCCGAACCTTTCACGCCGGCGAGGCGAATTCGGTTCTGGCCGGCGTGCTGGGCCGCAGTTCGGTGCTGGTGCTCGACGAGGATCTGCACCGAGACCGGCGCCGCCTGATGCTGGCGCCGTTCACGCGGGAGTCGGTGGCCCGTCAGAGCGGTCTGATCGCCGAGATCGCCGCGGAGAACATCGCCGGGTGGCCGGTCGGGACCGAATTCGCGGTCGCGCCGAAGATGTCCGAGATCACCCTGGAGGTGATCCTGCGAACCGCCATCGGCGCCAGCGACCCGCAACGGCTTGCCGCACTGCGCGCTTTGATGCCGCGGCTTCTCACGCTGGGCTACATCGACACCATTGCCATCGCGCGGCCGAAGCTGCAGCGCCGGTGGCCGTGGCGGGGACTGGGCC
>DAIPYT010000122.1:0-7172 GCA_036782595.1 Mycobacterium sp.
CCGGGCTGCCGGTCAATCCGTGCACGGTCAACTCCCAGTAGGACGGGCGGAAGAAAAGCTGGTACAGAGCCTTGATCGCGGCGATCGACTGCAGAAGCCAATAACCGGGTACCAGCAGAGCCGCCCACCACAGGTACGGCTTGCCCAGCGCCACGGTGGTGATCAAGCCGGCGAAGATCGACATGGGCGCCGCCAGGCAGAGCAGTGCCAGGGACGTGTAGTAGGTAACCGGCGGGAACATCAGGGTGATCGCGTGGGGACGCGCGACCATCCACACCACCATTGCCGACCACAAAAACGCGTTGAAGGCGTTCAGGATCGGCACCAGGCCGGTCAGGTTGATCAGACGCACCGTGGCGATAAGGCCGATATCGCGGCTCAGGTGGCGGGGTCTGCGCAGATGCACGATCGAGGTCTGCAGATAACCCTTGTACCACCGCGATCGTTGCCGAATCCAGTTGATCACATCGGAATTGGCCTCTTCGACGGTGATCGAGTCCAAGATCAGTGTCCGGTGGCCGTAGCGGGCCAGGCGCACACCGAGATCGGCGTCCTCGGTGACGTTGTAGGCATCCCAGCCGCCGACCTCCCGCCACACCGCGGTGGTCAGGTGGCAGGACGTGCCGCCCAACGGGACCACACCGCGCGCGCGTGCGACCGCAGGCAGTATGGCTGCGAACCACTGGTCGTACTCCAGGGTGAACCAACGGGTGAGCAGGTTCTGCCGTTCGTTGAAGTAGCAGAGCCGCGCCTGCAGGCACCCCACATCGGCGGGCGCGCGACGCAGTGCCACGACGGCTCGGCGCAGCTGCAGCGGTTCGGGAACGTCCTCGGCGTCGTAGATCGTGACCATCTCACCGGTCAACCCGGGCAGTGACATGCCGTAGTTACAGGCGGCGGGCTTGGTCTTGGGCTGGTGCTCGGGAACGACGACGACCCTGACAGGTCCGATGGACGCGCCCCGCAACGCCGCCCCGGTGGCGGTGTCGTCTTCCTCGGTGAGCAGCAAGACTTCCAGCTTGTCGACCGGGTAGTCGAGATTCCCGATCCCCCTGAGCAGGTTCTGTACGATCCCCGGTTCGTGATACACCGGCAGCAGAACGGTGTAGACCGGCAGTTCGTCATCAGGTACGGCGAGCGCATCCTCATCACTCACCGACACCAGATCCGGCGAGCCGATTCCCCTGAACATCAAGAGATTTCGATCGACTGTGGACAGCAGATACAGCAAAGGTCCAGCCAACGTGAGGACCGGAAGGAATTGAGCCGGAAAAACCACGGTCATCGCCGCCAGTAGGGCTATCAGTGCCGCGAACTCCGTCAAGGTGCGCGGACCCAGCGCGTGGACCGCCGAGAACCGGTTGGCCAGCATTTGATGCTCGAAGGGATGGGTCACTTCGGATCCACACGTTGTTGAGCCTCAGCGGCGAGCAGGATGTCGTTGACGACGTGGCGAGCGCGGTCGCTGACGACGGCGTCAACCATCGTTTCGGGGTCGGTCTGCTGGCGACTCATCCACAGAATCGGGGCGAGCACGGTCAATTTCAGCGACGGTGGGGTCGGGCGTGGTGGCGGGGGTGCCTGCGGCGGCGGCTGTTGGCTCACCACGACGAACACCTGCTGGTAGGTCTCGCCGACCGTCCACACCCAACTCACGGCGTACCAGTCGTCGGCCTCACCATCGGTGGCGGCCGAGGAGTCGGTCGACAACACCAGGGCGCCAGGCAGTGCGGCGCCCAGATCGGTGAAGCGATAGTTGGGAACAGACGTCGCCGGGTACCAGACGACGTAACGGGTGGTACGCAGGGCTTCGAGGCTGCTCGCGGTGATGACATCGACAGCCGCCGCCGGGTAACCCTCCTCCGGGGGTGGCAGGTAGCGGGTGAACGTCGAATCCGGCCCCAGATATCGATGGATGAACCCGAACTCCTGGTCCATCGCGAATCGGGCGCGCGAACTCCAGTTGGAATCGGCGCGAGCAAGTTGACCGTCGGTCGCCGAGGCCGAGGCGGTGTTGATGAGCACAAGGTGGGCGCCGGCGACAACGGCCAGCATCATCAGCGCCAGCGGCGACCGGTGCGGCCACGGAGCGGGCTGCACCGACGAATCGGCAGGATCGTGCCCCACCAGCAAAAGTTGTCGCGCATCGGCGGTCGTGAAGCGTTGCAGCAGAAAGAAACTGAGAAGAGGAATCACTCCCCCCGTGATGGCGACCGACACCGGCAGCGAACTCATCGGAAGGACGCCGGCAGCAGCGACGCCGACCAGGCCGCAGCCGAGGCCCGCGAAAACACGGGACTTCATTGGGCGAGGCCAGCCGGCGAGGAAGACGGCCAGGGCGCCGATCATGGCAGCCACCGCGGAGGCGGCGGCGGTGGTTCCGCCGAGTGCCGCGGTCAGCAGCAGCGAGGGAAAAGGCGTCACGGTCACGGTCGCGAATACCCATAGCGGCCACAGCTGCCAGACACGTCGAAAGCCGAAAAGAATGGTGGCAGCGAACGCCATCCAGATCGCGGAACTGACGAGGGGAAGATTCCACATCCCGCTCAAGGTCGGGAAGCGATTTCCGGCAAGGTAGGTGAGAAACAACGCGAAACCACCGAGGACGATTCCCAGGATCCAGTCCGCCTCGGTGTCATTCACGCCGACCGCCTTGGTGCGCCGACCATAGGCGATCATCACCATCAGAACGGGAACGACCAGCAGGTAAGCAGCCCGCGAACCCCCGCCGATCGAGCGCGCCACATCGTAGAAAACGCCGCCGAATCCCAAGAGCGTCAAGCCGATTAGTGCGGCGAGACGCAGTAACAGACCGGCCCTGGTATCAGGGGTGCCGCTGTCATCAAGTCCCACTTATCCCCCAGCCTCGAAACGCAATTCGATAGAGGCTCGCCGGGGACTGGGGAAAGCGTTCTAAACAAAACCGTCCTGTTTCATCATCGTACGCGGGGCAAAATAAGAACTAGGGACCAAAGACCTGTCCACAGACGGCACCTATAAAGCCCCCATCACCCTCACGACGCCACTTCGGAAGGTTCTCGATGACCAAAAAGAATGACCGGCGGGATTCGCCGGCGCCGGTGATGTACTTCAACGGCCTCATTCTCACCATGGAGGGCGATACGCCTGAATATGTGGAGGCCACGACCGGATTTCCCGAGGACTGGTCGCCTACAGCGAGAAGGCGATCGCCGCCACGGGCAAGACAGGTGACCGGCGAACCGTGATCTCGCACTCCTAACTTCGTCCGGCCCGACCAGCTGGTACGGCGACCTGCAGATGGCGCTGCTCGGACCGGAGCGCGCGACGATGGAGTCACCGCTGGCATCGGCCGTCGCGCTCGGCCTCGAGGCGACGATGCACTGCGACTGTCCCTCCGCCTCACCAAACATGCTGGAGGCCATCGGTACCGCCGTGACCCGCACGACCCTCTCCGGTCAGGTGCTGGGACCACAGGAACGGGTGAGCCCTTACACCGCGCTGCTGGGAGTGACCCGCAACGCTGCCCGCTACTACCGGGAAGATGACGTCAAAGGCACGATCACAGCCGGCAAAGTCGCCGATCTTGTTCTCCTGGAGGACAATCAAGCGGGGCAGGGCCATCTACCCGCGCTAGGCACCGCCCCGGCGCACCCGCATCCACTCGGCGATCACGAAATCGCGAACCTCCTCGCCCTGCTCGCGGGCACAGATGATGTTCTCAAGGTGCACCGGGTGGTCGCTGACCCGCTGGAGGCGAATCGAGTCGCCGGCCGGCAGGAAATCCGGCATCCATGCGCACCATGCGAACCCGACCCGTTCGAGTTCGCCGGTGGCCCATGCCGCGGCCGGGTCTGTGGCGGGTAGGTGCAGGTGCACAGTTGCCGGGGCCATCGCCAGGTACTCGTCTACGACGTCGGCTACCTGATCGGCGATGTCCCGGCCGATCTCCTGCACCCGGATCTCCACCGCGCCGGCCACCGCGGAGGCGCCGCTGCGGATCCGCGACCGGGCCCGGGTGGGCTCCACCGACTCGGTGCGGATCTCGCGCTGAACGCCGAGCCGACCGGCCAGAGTATGCACGTGCTCGGCCAGGTGCGCAGGCACGGTGAGGGTGGCTGCCGGTAACGGAGCGGTCGGGGTGAAGACAGCCAGCAGTGAGTGGCGGACCGACGCCTGATTGGGCAGGCCGGTCATCGCCATGGTCTGGGGGCTGACGCCGATCAGCAGTCCCACCTCGGCGGCACCGCGCTCGATGGCCAGTCGCTGGCTGGCCGGGTGGTTGGTGACCGTCTCCGACCACATTCCCGGTATGGAGCGTTCGGTCGCGATCTCCTTGCGCTTCAGAGAAAGTCGCTCGGCCAGATGGTGGCCCCGGTAGCGAGGGTCGACGATCATTTTGCCCGCCTCGGGGATGACGTCGCCCGGCCGGTCGAACGTGCATGCCACGTGGCCGACCACTTCACCGGAGGGGGCGATGGCCACCACCGAGATCATCGCGCCGGACTCGAGTTGGCGCCGGATCGCCGTGACCTGATACATCGATCGGTTCGGGTAGGTGTATCCGTAGCAACGGAATACGCACTGGACCAGGCCGTCGGCATCGGCCGGGGTCATCAGCCGGACGTCGATCTCCACCTGCTCGACGCCGGGCGCGTCGGGGGCGTCGGGCTCAAGCATTTCTGCGTGGACCACGTCGTCGGGGCAGGCCGGCGCCATGGTCAGGCGGCAGGTGGCGACATTGCCGCTGGTGCCCTCGAAGCTGATATGGAGATGATCGACGAATCCGAGAGCCAACAGCCGCCGCGACGGCAGGTGCCGCGAGCGTTCGGCGCTGAGTGGCAGCCGGTGGTCGACCATCGTGACCTCGAGACTGCTCCCGTCGAATCCCACCTCGACGCTCACGTCGCCCGGGGTGGATGAGACGGCCTCGCGCAGGCGGCACTCGCGGATCAGCTCTTCGACCACGACCTGCAGACGGGTGGCGCGCTCGGCCTCGAAGCCCTTACTCAGCGCGCAGGCACGCACGGCCGCCCCAGCCGACTCCAGCGGAGCGGCGTCGGTCATCAGAATGCGCAGTTCAGCGGGCGCCACGGCGGGACTCATGCTCGGAACTCCATGGGGAGACTCTAGGATCGGATCGGGGCTGCCCGTGGCATCATGCAACCGTGTTTATCGAAGACACCGCCGCCGATCACGCCATGGCGAACTCCTGACCCGGGCGCCCAAATGGTTCACGGCATCGAAATCGGCGTCTACGTTCTGCTGATCGCGGCAGGGCTTCTCGCTGGATTCCTGAACACCGTCGCCTCAAGTGGTACCGCGGTGACCCTCCCGGTGATGATCGGCCTCGGTCTTCACCCCATGATGGCCAACGCGACGAACCGGGTTCCGGTTCTGCTGGGGTGCGTCGTAGCGGTGTGGCAGTTCCACCAAGCCGGCCAGATGCCGTGGAGACCCGCAATGCGGCTGTCCGTTCCGTTGCTTGCTGGCGCCGTGATCGGCCTGATCGTGGCGGAGAATTTCAGCGATATGCGCACCATCCGGGTGACGGTCTTCGCGCTGGGAATAGCGGCGCTACTGGTGTTGCTCAACCCGTCGAAGTGGCTGGCGGTGGAGACGACTGCGCCGGTTCGCACGTCCGGCCCGCTGATCACGGTGGCAGTGTTCGCCGTCGGCGCCTGGGCGGGCTTGATCGTGCTGGATTCGGCGACCTACATGCTGGCGATTCTGGTCCTGATGGCGCACTTTCCGATCCGGGAGGCCAACGCCATAAAGGTGTTCTCCCTCGGCCTGGTTGCACTTCTGGGCACCGTCGTGTTCAGCCTGAAGGGGCAGATCGATTGGCTCTGGGCGATCCCGCTGTCGTTGGGGGCAATGGCCGGGTCCCACATCGGAGCCCGGGTATCGCTGGGGCCCAATGCCAGCAGGTGGGTGTACTCGATGCTGATTCTCGTCCTCGTCGGGGAGGCCGTGCGGTTGGCCTTCCTGATCCTGTGAATGGCCGCCTACTGCAGGCTGCGTTGGTAGCGGCGCATCCCAGCGATCCACCGGTCGTGGTCGGCTGCCTTCTGCCGGAACATGGTCAGCACCTCCTGATGTGGCAGCACCAGGAATGTCCCGGCGGCGATGGCACGGACCACCAGGTCGGCCACAGCATCCGGGCTGAGCACGGTACCGGCACCGGTGACCGCCGCACCGGCCACCCGAGCCTGCGCATCCGTTGAGTCCGACATGCCACGCAACAGTGGGGTATCGACACCCATCGGACATACGCAGCTCACACCGATCCCCTTGTCGCCGTAGGTGATGGCCAACCACTCGGCGAACCCGACGGCGGCGTGCTTGGTCACGCTGTAGGGCGCCGCACCGAGCTGGGTCAACAGGCCGGCGGCCGATGCCACGGCGACGAAGTACCCGCTGCCGCGCTCGAGCCATTCCGGCACGACAGCTTTGGCGGCGCGGATGTGGGAGCGCACGTTGATATCGATGATCTGGTCCCAGGCGGCTTCGTCGTCGCCGAGGCCGGATCGGCCAACGATGCCGGCATTGGCGACGTAGATGTCCACTCGCCCGAACTTCTGACGGGCGGCGTCGACCATGGTTTCGATGCCCTCTGCGCTCGCGGCGTCCGCGGCCACCGCGACCCCACCGATCATCGCAGCGGTCTCGGCGGCCGAAACCGGGTCAATGTCGCCGGCCACGACCGAGGCGCCTCCTGATGCCAGTGCCGCCGCAATGGACCTACCGATACCCGAGCCCGCTCCCGTGACCACCGCCACCGATCCGTCGATTTTCATGACGCGTTCAGCCTGCGGCCTCGATGGCGCCGATAGTGATGCCGAAGGGGCCCTGCTGTTTGTCGAGAATGTAGACCGAAATCTGGCTGATGCCGGACGGGTCCAGGGTCGGTGGCGCATCGGGTGCCGGATCGAGCCGCATGCCAACCGGCACGAAGTTCGCAACGGGTAGTTCATAGGTCCGCTCGACGTCGGCCTCGGTGGGAAAGCGCTGGATGTAGGACCAGGGCTGACCAGCAGTGCCCACCCTGAGCAAGTAGGTTTTGCCGTCGCCCACAGCGCGGACCCGCAGCGCCGTCGCGCCTGCTGCTCGTCGCCCGATGTCGGGATCCTGCGGACTGCGGGCCGAGGCGAAACCGCCATTGTTCGCCAGCGAGATGTTGCCTGAGAAGA
>DAIPYT010000122.1:7272-9268 GCA_036782595.1 Mycobacterium sp.
GGGCTCGACGCCGACGTGGTCATCGCGGGCGCGGGGCTCTCTGGTCTCTCGCTCGCGGTCGCCCTGCTTGACGCAGGCCTGCCGGACGACGCCCGCGTCATGCTTCTCGACCCACGCGAGGTGTTGAGCGGCGCAGATCGCACATGGTGTTTCTTCGATCTTGTGCCACACGCGTTCGAATCCGCGATCACTCATCGCTGGAGTCGATGGCGAGCCCGCGACGGCGGCCATGAGGTGATTCGCTCTGCCCCGGGCATCGAATACTGCAGAATCCCCGGCGAGCGTTTCTATGAACTGGCACTCGAGCGCCTCGCCGCCGCGGGCGGCCGCGTCGAGATCCTGCGCGGCGTGACGGTCGAGAACCTCGAAAGTCGCGGTGCTCACGTCGACGTTCACACCGACGCGGGGGTGCTGCGTGCGGGCCTCGCGATGGACTCACGGCCGCCGTCGCTGACACCCACAAACGATGACGGAAAAGACGTCCACCTGTTGCAGCACTTCCGCGGTCGGGTCGTCCGCAGCACCGAGCCGGTCTTCGAGGTCGACGTCGCGACCCTGATGGACTTCGACGTCTCGCAGGCGCACGGCATCCACTTCATCTACGTGTTGCCGTTCGACGCCCACACGGCGCTGGTCGAGAGCACGTTCTTCACCGGGCGGCTACTGCCCGACGCGGTGTATGAGACGGCCATCGAGAACTGGCTCGCCCGGCGACATCCCGACGTGACGTTCCAGACGATCTCACACGAGAGCGGGGTGATCCCCATGACGACAAAGCCTTTCGACGCGTGGCCGAGCCCGCGAATAGTCCGCATCGGCACCGCGGGTGGACATGTGAAGCCGTCGAGCGGATATGCCTTTCTGGCTGTGCAGCGATTCGTCCGCGAGTTCGCCCCGCGTGTGGTTTCCGCGCTAAGTGAAGGCGGATTCGCCGAGCCTCCCGCCGCACGCAGCCAGCGCACCACTGCGCTCGACACCATCTTCCTGTCGTATCTGCGTAGCTCTCCTGAGCGTGCGCCGGGTACGTTCTACCGGCTATTCGAGCGGGTGCCTCCGGGGGTGCTGGCCCGCTTCCTCTCCGATGAAGGGACGCTCGCGGACGATCTGACGGTCATGCGTACGAGTGACTCCCCGCGACTCGCGCTTGAGGCCATCCGCGCGACTCCCCTGGTGCGGCGTAGAACGCGGTAGCCCCATTCCGAGAGGCGCCCTGCCGCCGCTAGCCGAAGCGTTGACTGATGAGCGTCCAATGGTTGCCCAGGTCGTCGTAGCGATACGCCAACTGGTCCAAGACGCTTTGAGCCAACGCGAGACCCCGGCCACGCTTAGCCATTGCGTCGGGCATGGCCACGGACGCCAGGTCGATGTCGGCGGGCGGGCCGTCGTCGGTGAAGCCGACGTGCACCTGATCGCCCACCAGTTCTGAGCCCATCTGGATTCGCACCGGCTGGCGGCCCCCGGTGTGCTCGACGATGTTGGCACCGATCTCGGCGGCGGCGATTGCCATCTGCGTACGTACATCGTCGGGAACGTGGGGATGGATCAGCCAGAGGGAGTCGAGCTCTGCTTGAATCGCCCCGAGCGGGTCAGGATGTGCACCGCCTATGTCGGCGCTACCCGCAGTGTCGCTTGCGGCGGCGCAGGAGGCAATCGCCAGCGATTCGACCACCCCGGGCAGCGGCCTGGCGGCCAACACCGTCTGCAAGTAAGCGCGGCGCTCCAACGCCCACGCCTGAAAGCCGGCGAGGTCGTCCCTGTCGAAGTTGTCCCAGCTGTTCATCAGGATTGCCCTTTGCGCGAAGATCCAGCGGCGCACTGGTTTGCCCGGGGTCTGCGGGTGTAGCCACGTGGGGGCCACTGCGTTGCCACCAGCGTATTACGCCACCGATTCCCAGAGTTCGCAGGTTCAAATCCTGTTCCCGATACTGTCACTCGTCCTCGCTGAAGACGGCATCGCGCTTACGTCGTACGGCCGGGAGGATCGCGATGACCAGCG
>DAIPYT010000123.1:0-4155 GCA_036782595.1 Mycobacterium sp.
GTCCATTGCCGCCCCGTCCATTGCCGCCCCGTCCATTGCCGCCCCGTCCATTGCCTCATTGGCCAACCGGTCGGCGTGTTTGTTCTGCTCCCGCGGGATCCAGGAAAACCGGACGAACCCGAACGTCGACGCCAAAGCACGGGCCTGCTGATGCAGTTCGGCCAGCCCGGGGTGCTTGACCTTCCACCGGCCGGCCATCTGCTCGACGACGAGCTTGGAGTCCATCCGAACCTCGACCTCGGCGGCGCCGAGTCGGCGCGCCTCCTCGAGGCCGGCGATCAGCCCGCGGTACTCGGCGACATTGTTGGTGGTGATCCCGATCGCCTGGCAGTGCTCGGCGAGAACGGTGGCATGGTCATCGGCCCACACCACGCAACCGAACCCGGCCGGTCCGGGGTTTCCGCGGGATCCGCCGTCGGCCTCGACGATTACTTTCACAGGCCGACTTTCACAGGGCGACTGTCTTTCATAGGGCGACTGTCTTTCACAGGGCGACTGTCTTCCACAGGGCTACTGTCCGGAGTCCTTGAGCCGCAGCAGGATCGCGCCGCACTCGCCGCAGCGCAGCACCTCCTCGTCAGGCGCAGCCGTGATCCGGGCCAACTCACCACGGTCGAGTTCGATTCGGCAAGCCCCGCACCGACCCCCGAGCAGTCGGCCGGCGCCGACGCCGGATGCGGCGCGCTGGCGTTCGTAGGTTTTCAGCAACTCACCGTCGATTCCGGCCGCGGTCACTTCCCGGCGGGCCGCCGTATCGGTGCGGGTCTGTTCCACCTCGGCCAGCACCGCGTCGCGGGCCTGCCGGACGGCGGCCAGATCGCTGTCCACCGCCTCCAGGGCAGCCTGCTCGCGGGCCTGGTCGGCGGCAATCTGCTCGCGGCGTTCCATCACCTCCAGCAGGGAATCCTCCAGGTTGGCCTGACGGCGTTCCAGGGTGCCCAGTTCGTGCTGGAGTTCCTCGAGTTGCTTGGGGTCCCCGACCGCACCGGAGTTGAGTAGGCCCCGGTCGCGGTCCTCGCGTTGACGAACGGTGTCGACCTCGGTTTCCAGCTTGGCGATCTGGGCGTCGAGATCTTCCAGCGCGATGGCCACGACTGCGAGACGGTCGGCAACCTCACGCTGCTGGGCTTCCAGTTCCTGGTAGCGCTGCTGCTCGGGCAGGTGGGTGGCCCGATGCGCCAGCCGGGTCAGCTCGGCATCCAGCTCGGCCAGCCCGAGGAGCGAACGTTGTTGCGCTAGTTCAGCTTTCATCGTGATCTCTCAGCTCGACATTCTCGATATTCCATGGATCGGTGCGCAGCGAACAGACGGTCACCGGCAGCAGATCGCCGAAATGCGATCGCAGCAGTTTCCCCGCCTGCGCGCACCACGGATACTCGCTGGCCCAGTGCGCGACATCAACCAGGCCGACGTCGCTTCCCCGGCGATGCTCGTCGGCCGGATGGTGGCGCAGGTCGGCGGTGACGTAGGCCTGAACCCCGGCGGTTCTGGCCGCGGACAGCAGCGAATCCCCCGCTCCCCCGCACACCGCCACCCGCTGCACCTGGGCGTCCGGGTCACCGGCAGCGCGCACACCCCAACTTGTCCGAGGCAGGGAAGCATTGACTCGGGACACGAAGTCGGCGAACCGTTGCGGAGTGGGCAGGGCCGCCAGTCGGCCGATTCCGGTGCCGGCGGGAAGCGGCGCCAGGCTGAACACATCGAAGGCCGGCTCTTCATAGGGATGGGCCGCCCGCATCGCCGCCAGCACCCGCCCGCGCAGACCGGCCGGCGCGATCACCTCGACTCGATCTTCGGCGACCCGTTCGACCGCGCCGACCGTGCCGATGGCGGGGGACGCACCGTCCTGCGGCAGGAACTGCCCGGTGCCGGTCACGCTCCAACTGCACTGCGAGTAGTCACCGATCCGGCCGGCGCCGGCGGAGAACATCGCCTCGCGCACCGCGTCGGCATTGGCGACCGGAACGAAGACCACCCATTTGTCCAGCGCCGGCCCACCCGATGCCGGATCCAGCACCCCGTCCACGGTGAGACCGAGCGCGGCGGCCAGCGCATCCGACACCCCGGGATCGGCTGCATCGGCGTTGGTGTGGGCGGTGAACAGCGCCGCGCCGGAACGGATCAGCCGGTGGATCAACGCGCCCTTGGGGGTGCTGGCCGCCACGGTGTCGACACCGCGAAGTAGGAGTGGGTGGTGGGCCAGGAGCAGGCCGCGGGGGCCGACGGTGTCGACCACCGCCTCGGTGGCGTCGACCGCGACGGTGACCGAATCGATCGGGTCATCCGGGTCGCCGCAGACCAGGCCCACCGAGTCCCAGTCGTGGGCCAGGTGCGGCGGGTAGGCGTCGTCGAGCACCGCGATGACATCTGCCAGACGGACGCTCACTGCAGTGCCTCGGCGACGGCGCGCACCAGGGTCGGCCATTCCGGCCGGACCGCCACCCGCAGGAAGTTGTCGCCCAGCCCGATGAAGGTGTCGCAGCGCCGGACCGCAATTCCGTTGGCCTTCAATCGCTTACGCACCAGAGCGGCGTCCGGAACGGCGAAAAGAACGAACGGGGCACTGCCGTCGACGACCTCCAGGCCCAGGCCGGCCAACGCCGATGCCATCTCGGCGCGATAGTGCGCCAACTGCTGCGCTCCGGCGCGCGCCTCATCGACCGCTGCGGGCGAACAGCATGCTGCGATGGCCTCCAGTTGCAGGGTGCCCAAGGGCCAGTGCGGCCGGCCCGCCGACAGCCGGGTCAGCACTTCCGGCGCGCCCAACGCGTAACCCACCCGCAGGCCGGCCAGCGCCCAGGTCTTCGTCAGGCTGCGCAGCACCACCACATCGGGTAAACCCAGCCCGGCCAGCGACCCGGACTCCTCGGTCACGGCGTCGGCGAAGGCCTCATCCACCACCAGCACCCGGCCGGGCCGGCACAGGGCAAGCACTGATTCCCGAGGGTGCAGCACCCCGGTCGGGTTTGTGGGGTTGCCCACCACCACTAGGTCGGCGGCCTCGGGTACCGCCGCATCGGAAAGCCGGAATGGCGGCGGCAGTACTACGTGATCGCATGCCACGCCGGCGGCACCCAACACTGCTTCCGGTTCGGTGAACGACGGCGCGATCAGCGCGGCCCGGCGCGGCCGCAAAGCCGGCAGCAGCGCGAAACCCTCCGCAGCACCGGCCAGCAGCAGGACCGAGTCCTCGGCCACCCCGTGCCGGCGGGCCACCGCGGTGACCGCCGTGGCGTGGTCGGCCGCGCCCGGATAACGCGCGAGGTCAGCCAGCCGGGCGGCGAGCCGTTGCTGCAGCCAGACCGGCGGTTCGGTGTGCCGAACGTTGACCGCGAAGTCCAGCATGCCGGGGGCGGCGGCTTGATCGCCGTGGTAGCGCACCCCCGGACGCACACCCTGCTCGCTCACCAGTAGCACAGTAGTCGTCTGACTACCGGGGTCGTCAGGGACAATGAACCCGTGAGACCCGTCGCCGCCGGCCTGCGCCCCCAGTTGGTGATCTTCGATCTCGACGGGACGCTGACCGATTCCGCCGAGGGAGTCATCGCCAGCTTCCGGCACGCCCTGACCGAGATCGGTGCCGAGGTGCCCGACGGTGACCTGGCTGCGCTGGTGGTGGGTCCGCCGATGCAGCACACCCTGTCTGCCCTGGGCCTCGGTGACCGCGTCACCGAGGCGATCACCGCCTACCGCGCCGATTACACCCGCCGGGGTTGGGCGATGAACACCCTCTTCGACGGCGTCGCCGAGGTCTTGGCCGACCTCCGGGCTGCCGGGGTGCGGCTGGCGGTGGCCACCTCCAAGGCCGAACCCATCGCCCGGCGGATCCTCGAGCATTTCGGCATCGCCGAGGAGTTCGACGTCATCGCCGGCGCCAGCACCGACGGGTCGCGCGCAGCCAAGGCCGATGTGGTGGCGCACGCCCTAGCCCAACTGGAGCCGCTGCCCGAGCGGGTTGTGATGGTCGGCGACCGGGCGCACGATATCGAGGGCGCCGCCGAACACGGGATCGGCACGGTGATCGTGGGCTGGGGCTACGGCCGGCTCGACGCGACCGCGGATGCGGCCGCCCATGTCGCCACGGTGGCTGAACTGCGGGAGGTGCTCGGTGTCTGAGGCTCAGCGGGCAGGAGCGCAGCGACCCGGGGATCAGGC
>DAIPYT010000123.1:4255-6551 GCA_036782595.1 Mycobacterium sp.
CAGCGGGCAGGAGCGCAGCGACCCGGGGATCAGGCTCAGCGGGCAGGAGCGCAGCGACCCGGGGATCGGGCGCAGCAACTCCATGTCACCTTCGTGTGCACCGGCAACATCTGTCGCTCCCCGATGGCCGAGAAGATGTTCGCCCACCAGGTCGCCGAACGCAGCCTGGACGGCGCGGTGCGGGTAAGCAGTGCCGGTACCGGAGGGTGGCACGCCGGAGACGCGGCAGACCATCGCGCGGTGCGGGTGCTGCGGGATCGGGGCTACCCCACCGCGCATCGCGCCGCCCAGGTGTGCGACGACCATCTGTCGGCTGATCTGGTTGTCGCACTGGGCCGCAACCACCTGCGAATGCTGACCGATCTCGGCGTGGAGCCGGAGCGGTTGCGCATGCTGCGCTCGTTCGACCCGCGGTCGGGCGCCCACGCCCTCGACGTCGAGGATCCCTACTACGGCGGTCCCGCCGACTTCGTGGAGGCCTTCGAGGTCATCGAGGCGGCCCTGCCGGGGTTGCACGCCTGGGTCGACGAGCGGTTGGCCCTGAGATGAGACGGCTGGCGTTCCTGTTGCGCCCGGGGTGGATCGCGCTGGCACTGGTGGTGGCGATGTTCACCTACCTGGCCCTCACGGTGCTGGCGCCCTGGCAACTCGGCAAGAACACCCGGACCTCCCGGGAGAACACCCAGATCGAAGCCTCCCTGACGGCCGAGCCGGTGCCGGTCACCTCCGTTCTGCCACAACAGGATTCGTCGGCTCCGGACATGCAATGGCATCGGGTCACCGCAACGGGTCGCTATCTGCCGGCCGCGGAGGTGCTGGCGCGTCTGCGGGTCATCGGCGGGGCGCCCGCCTACGAGGTGCTCACCGCGTTCGCCGTGGACGGCGGTCCGACGGTTCTGGTCAACCGTGGCTACGTGCATCCCGAGCAGGGCACCGCGGTTCCCTCGATACCCGAGCCACCGGTGGGCACGGTGAACATCACCGCGCGGCTGCGGGATTCCGAGACCGCGCCCACCGACGACAAGAAGCCGTTCACCGAATCGGGCTATCAGCAGGTCTACGGCATCGACACCAGACAGATCGCCGGGCTCACCAAGACACCGCTCACCGGCTCTTATCTGCAACTTCTGGAAGACCAGCCGGGCGGCCTGGACGTCTTGCCGTTACCCAAACTCGACGCCGGCCCGTTCCTGTCGTACGGCATCCAGTGGATCGCATTCGGCATCATCGCCCCGCTGGGCTTGGGCTACTTCGCCTACACCGAACTACGGATGCGGCGCCGGGAAGCCGCTGCTCGCTCGCAGGCGCAGGCTAGTGCGACCGCACCGACCGCCGAGGAGAAGCTGGCCGACCGCTATGGCCGGCGGCGCTGACCGCTGCGGCCGGCGGCGCTGACCGCGACCGCCACGATCAGCGCGGCACCCTGCACCAGGCGCGACAGCCGCACGGCCCGACGCAGGTCCTCGACCGTGGGCGCCGGACCGTCGCCGAGGCTGGGCCGGATCTCCAGCTGGTGGCGGTAGCGGGTCGGTCCGCCCAGTCGCACCCCGAGTGCGCCCGCAAAGGCGGCTTCGGGGACACCGGCGTTCGGGCTGGGGTGTTGCGAGGCGTCCCGGCGCCAGGCCTGTGCCGCCCGTGACGGCGACCCGCCCACCAGCGGCGCACAGAGTGCCGTCAGCACACCCGTCAAACGGGCTGGAAGATAATTGGCGATATCGTCGGATCGCGCTGCTGCCCAACCGAATTGGGCGTATCGCGCAGAGCGGTTTCCGATCATCGCGTCAAGGGTGTTGATACCCCGGTAGGCCAGCACGCCCGGCGTCCCGGCCAGCGCCGCCCACACCAGGGGCGCCACCTGCGCATCGGAGGTGTTCTCGGCCACCGACTCACAGGCCGCTCGGATCAGCCCCGCGGCGTCGAGCACGGCAGGGTCACGCCCGCACAGCGATGGCAGCAGGGCCCGAGCGCCACCGATGTCATCGGCGGCGAGCAGATCGGCCATCGCCGAACCGGTCCGTGCCAATGTGGTTCCGCCCAGGGCCGTCCAGGTCGCCCCGGCGATCAATGCTGCCCGGGCGGGACCGCGCACCCTGCGTTGCAGCAGCGCCCCGACCGCCGTCAGGAACCCGACCAGGATGGCGGTGTGGACAGCGCCCGACATTCGGCTGCCCCGGTAGGTGAGCCCCTCAAGCGTGGTGGCGCACCGGCCGAACCCCGCAACCGGGTGGCGGCGGGCCGGGTCGGCGAAAACCAGATCGGCGAGATAACCGGCCAGGATGCCCACCGGCCGCACCCG
>DAIPYT010000123.1:6561-9174 GCA_036782595.1 Mycobacterium sp.
CCCGCCATGTCATACCGGCAGCGTCTCATATCGCTTCTTTGTCGGTGCCTGTCCTTATGGTGACCGCGGAGGGGGGATTCACATGACGGAGACTTGGCCGGAATACCTGCGACGTATCACCGGCGGGCAGACACAGTCCCAGATCGCCGAGCGCGTCGGGGTCGGACGGTTGTCGGTGTGCCACTGGCTGCACGGCAAGACCCGACCCAAACCCGAGACGGCGATGGCGGTGGCGCGGGTGTACGACCGCTCACCGATCGAGGCGTTGCTTGCGACCGGCTACCTCGACCCGGCCGAGGTACGGCTGCCGGTCGACAGCAGGCCCTCACCGCAGGACCTGCCGGCCGACGAGGTGGCCGCTGAGGTGCGCCGCCGGCTACTTGAGTTGGAGCGACTCACGTCGGCGCCTCAGAAGACCACGGTCTGATTGCCGTAGCGGATGACCCGGTCCTCGCAATGCCACTGGACGGCCCGGGACAGTACGGCGCGCTCCACGTCGGCGCCCAGCCGCACCAGGTCCTCGACACTGTGGCGATGGTCTACCCGAACCACGTCCTGTTCGATGATCGGGCCTTCATCGAGATCTTCGGTGACGTAGTGAGCGGTCGCCCCGACCAGTTTCACTCCGCGCTCCTTGGCCCGGCGGTACGGGGCGGCGCCAATGAACGCCGGCAGGAAGGAGTGGTGGATGTTGATCAGCGGACAGCCGACCTGATCGAGGAAGTTCGGGCTCAGGATCTGCATGTAGCGAGCCAGCACCACCAGGTCGACGTTGCCGCGCAGTAATTCGAGCTGCCGCTGTTCGGCCTGTTCGCGGATGTCTTTAGTGGCGGGCACGTGGATGAAGGGGACTCCGAAGGCCCGCACCTGGTCGGCGAGGTCGGCGTGGTTGGCGACCACCATCACCACTGTCATATCGAGCTCGCCACGCTGGCTACGCCACAGCAGGTCCAGCAGGCAGTGATCCTCGGTGGAGGCCATCAGCGCCACCCGCTTGGGCTTGGCCGCCTCGGTCAGCCGGAAATCGATCGCGAACGGTTCAGCGACCCCGGCAGCGAACTCCCGTTCCAGATCTGCGCGGGCGGCGGCAAGGCCGGGCAGGTGGAAGATCGTGCGCTGCATGAAGATTCCACCGGTCTGCTGGGTGGAATGCTGATCGAGCGAGATGATGTTGGCGCCGGCATCGGCCAGGAAGGTAGTGACGGCGGCCACCAGTCCCGGTCGGTCGGCGCAGCGCAGGAGCAGTCGGCCGATGTCCTTGACCGGCAGCGCCGCGTGCCCGCTATTCATCATGTCCCCGCCTGCTCAATTCCTGATGTTCGCCGCGACTCTAGCAAGAGCCTGGCTCACGACCCCGTTGCCGCCGTTCGGCGATTAGCTGGGCGGCCCGCTGCGGACCGATGGCGTCGATGAATTCCGTCACGTCGGTGAGCTGGGCGATGAGGTTCTCCGGCTCGCCGTCGGGCCTACGGATGCAACTCGCGCAGAGATCAACCCATATCCGGTGGCCGTCGGCGTGCAGCATCTGCTTGACGGTCCGGTAGGAGCTGCGCCGGCCTGCGAGCAGGTCGGCGATCCCCTCTATTTCGTCCTGCAAGACTTCCGGTGCGGTCAGATCCTGCCAACTCATGGTGAGCAAGACGTCGATGCCGTACCCGATCATCGACGCCATGGCCTGGTTGACAGAGACGAATCGGCCCGCGGGGGTGACCAGGCCCGACGGGACCGCCGAGGAGTCCATCAGCGTGCGGTAACGCTGGTTGATGCGGTTGGACTCGACCCGGTCACCAACATCGCGCCAGGTGACGGTGATCAGTTCGGCACCGGCCGATGTCGCGCGGATGTCCAGGTGCCGTTCCTGGTCGAAATGCAGATAGCGGAAGTCGTTCAGCACGACTGGCTCGCCACCGTTGACGCAGTTCGCGTACCGCGCCAGCAGCCCGGAGGATGCGAAGAGCGGAAGTGTCTCGAGAACTCCGCGGCCCACCAACTCCGAGCGGGTCATCCCGACTTCATCGCAGGTGGCGCGGTTGAGGTCCCGGCAGACGAAATCCACGATGTCCCCGGCGTCGTCGCGCACGGCTTCGAAGAGAACCACGGGATCGGGCAGGGCATCCGCCCATACCCGCATCAGCGCTACCGCGCGCCGGGACGCCTCCACCGCATGATCCACCGCAACCGGACTGCCGCCCGCCTGGGGATCCTGCCGCGCCAGCCGATAGACGTCCGCCCACGGACGGTCTCGGCCCGCGGCACCGAGGACACCGTGCAGGAAAATGTCCACGACCTGGTCGCCGTACTCGGGACGCACCGGCGAGTCGGTGAAGATGATGTCGTAGTAAAAGGCTGCGGTGAACATCCGAATCGCTTCATCTGCGGCGACACCGTCCCGTAGCTGTCCGCGATCGGCGGCACGCTGCAGAATCTGCGCGGCATCGCGGAATCGGGCGGCCCACAGATCCGCGCCGATCTGGGCCAGGTCAGCATCCTCGCCATTGGGCAGGACCCGACGAATGAGTGATCGCCCGGTGGCGGTGTCGGAGTTCTCGATTGCCGCAGCCGCTACGGCTTCCAGATCCGTGTAGATACTTCCGGTATCGGGATTCCATGGCG
>DAIPYT010000124.1:0-1565 GCA_036782595.1 Mycobacterium sp.
CCGGCACCCACGTAAGGCAGAGAAGCCATTTCCAGCAGACCCTGAATGGTTCCGTCCTCGCCGTAGGGCCCGTGCAGGATCGGGAACACCACGTCGACGCCGGCAAGGATCTCTCCGACACGATCCAGCGGTGACCCCTGTCCGCCCCGGACTTCGGGCAGCTTGCCGTCGCGGATGGTCAGATCATCGGGATCGACGTCGGCACGCAGCCAGGAACCGTCCCGCGAGATGCCGACCGGCACCACATCGAAGCGGCCGGGGTCGAGGTTGCGCAGGATGCTGCCCGCAGACACGCAGGAGATCGCATGTTCCGAACTGCGGCCGCCGTAGACGACGGCGACGCGAATCCGGGATCCGGGGCGTGAAGTCACAAGCTAGAGAGGTTACAGGCCGCACAGCCATCAGCAGCTCTCAGCACGCGCCTACGAGGCTGCCTGCGCGTCGAGGGCGGCGAGGACGTCGGCCACCACGTCGTCGGTGTCCTCGATACCCGTTGAAATCCGAGCGAACCCCGCCGGCACCACGTCCCCCCAGCGGGCCCGGCGGTCCACCGAGGTGTGAAGGCCGCCGAAGCTGGTGGCGGCAACCAGTAACTCGCTGCGCTGCACCAGCGCGTGCACCGCATCGGCGTCGGCCAACTCGATCGACAGCAGCCCGCCGAACCGCCGCATCTGGTTGACCGCGACCGGGTACGACGGATCGTCGGGCAGGCCCGGGTAGCGCACCGATCGCACCGCGGGGTGGCCGCGCAGCGCGGTCGCCAGGGCAAGGGCGTTCTGGCACTGCCGGTCGAACCGCAAGCCCAGACTGCCGATGCTGCGCAGCAGCAGCCAGGACTCCAGCGCCCCCGGGATCGGTCCGGCCAGCAGACGTTCGCGTTCGATAGCCCCCATCAGCTCCGGCTGACTTCCTGCGACGTATCCGGCGACCAGATCGCTGTGGCCGGCCAGCGCTTTGGTGGCGCTGGCGACCACCAGATCCGCCCCCAGCGACAGCGGCTGCTGACCGAGCGGGGTCGCGGTGGTGTTGTCGACGAGCAACCGGGCGCCGCGGCGACGGCAGATCACAGCCAGCCGGTGCAGATCCACCACGTCCAGGGCCGGGTTCGTCGGCGTCTCGGCCAGCACCACATCAGCGTCGGCGGCTGCGTCGTAGATCTGGGCCGCGTCAGCTTCGTGGACCGTAACACCAAGGGGCGCAAGGCTTTCCTGCGCCCAACGTCGCACCTGGTAATAGCCGTCGGCTGGTACCACCAGCACCGAGCCGGGGCGGGCCAGGACCCGCAGCGCAGCGGTGATCGCTGCCATCCCGGAACCGAACGCCAGTGCGGAGGTGGCCTCCTCCAGCTGGGCCAGTGCCGCCTCCAGATGCACCCAGGCCGGCGTGGAGTAGCGGCCGTAGACATGGGCCTCGCTGCCCTCGCCGGCCTCGTCGGTGGACAAGTGGAACGCCGAGGCGGGAACCGGGACGTGCGCCACCGGGTGGCCGGCCACGGCCTCGGAATCCACCGCCTTGACGGTGCGGGTGGAATCGCCGTAGCGGTCAGCGCTCATCGTGGTGGTCTC
>DAIPYT010000124.1:1665-6890 GCA_036782595.1 Mycobacterium sp.
CCTTGACGGTGCGGGTGGAATCGCCGTAGCGGTCAGCGCTCATCGTGGTGGTCTCTTCTTCGCGCAAGCGCTCATCGTGGTGGTCTCTTCACTCCGGCTTGGTGGTGCGGCCCAGTAGCAGCGCGACGGCGTCGTCGACGGACAGCCCTTTGTGGCATACCCGATTCACCGCATCGGTCAACGGCATCTCAACGTCATAGCTCGACGCCAACGCCAGAATGGACGTACAGGAAGTGACTCCTTCGGCGACATGGCCGTCCGCCGCACGCTCGGCCTCGGCGAGCGTGTCACCACGGCCCAGCCGCGCGCCGAAGCTGCGGTTGCGGGAATGGGTGGAAGTGCAGGTCGCTACCAGATCCCCCACCCCGGCCAACCCGGCCAGCGTCGTGGTCTTGGCGCCCAACGCGATTCCCAACCTGATGATCTCGGCCAGACCGCGCGTGATGATCGCCGCGGCAGTGTTCTCACCCAGACCCACCCCGGCGGCCATACCGCAGGCCAGCGCGATGACGTTCTTACAGGCCCCGCCGATCTCGGTACCCACTACATCGGAGTTGGTGTACGGCCGTAGATAACCGGTGCTCAGCGCCTGCTGTAAGGCCACCGCTCGGCCGGAGTCCGAGCACGCCACCACGGTGGCGGCGGGCTGCTGTTTGGCGATCTCGTCGGCCAGATTCGGTCCGGAGACCACCGCGACCTGCCCGCGGTCGAACCCGGTCACGGCAGCGATCACCTGACTCATCCGCATCAGGGTGCCAAGCTCGATGCCCTTGGCCAGACTGACCAGTGTCGCGCCGGGGTCGATATGTTTGCGCCAGCCCTCCAGATTGGTGCGCAACGTCTGCGACGGCACGCCGAGCAGGACAGTCCGCACCCCCGCCAGGGCCTCGGCCGGATCGCTGGTCGCCCGGATCCGCACCGGCAGGGTGATCCCAGGCAGATACCGGTCGTTGGTGTGCGCGGTGTTGATGCGGTCGGCCACCTCGGGGTTGCGTGCCCACAACCGGACATCGCTTCCGGCGTCGGCCAGCACCTTGGCGACAGCGGTACCCCAGGCACCGGCACCCATCACCGCCGCCGTCCCCAGGCTCATCGAATTGCCTACCCTTCCGGTCGAATGCCTCTCAACCTAATCATTGGGACGCTGGCAGGATGACGGCCATGGGTGTCGGGTTGATCATTGCGGTCAAACGACTCGGCGCTGCCAAAAGCCGGCTTTCCGCCCTGTTCGACCCGGATGAGCGTGAACGCATCGTGCTGGCGATGCTGATGGATACCCTCACCTCTGCTCGAGCGGTACCGGCGGTGGGCTCCATCACGGTGGTGACCCCAGACCCCGCAGTGGCCGCGGCCGTCACCGATCTGGGCGCCATGGTCGTCGCCGACCCGACACCCGCCGGGCACCCCGACCCACTCAACAACGCCATCCTGACCGCCTTCAGTCAGGTGTCGGACACGACGACGAACATCGCTGTCCTGCAGGGAGACCTGCCGGCGTTACGGACCGCCGAACTCAGTGCTGCGCTGGCATCGGCGGCCTTGCAGTCGCGGAGTTTCGTAGCGGACCGGCAGGGCAGCGGGACCTCGGCACTATTCGCATTCGGGGCACCGCTGGACCCTCGGTTCGGCAACGATTCGGCACGGCGGCACCGGGATTCCGGCGCAATCCAGCTCGTCGGCGAATGGCCCGGTCTGCGGTGTGACATCGATACCCCCGAGGACCTCGCCGAAGCGCGCATTCTCGGGGTCGGCGCGGCCACCGCCAATGCCATCCGGTCAGTTTCCGGGTCTCGGTGAATGGTTGATTCGGCTCAGCAGACCACCAAACGCCGTCATTGGGGGATGATGAGGGGGGATGATGAGTCCATGACCGAGGCGCACACCGAGTCCCGACCGGAGAGCGGCCGACCAGACCGCGACCCGTCCCCCGCCGCTCCGCCGGCGGCAACGCCGGCGCCGGCGGACGATACGCTTCCCGCCGACCGCTACCTCAACCGCGAATTGAGTTGGCTGGACTTCAACAACCGGGTCCTGACGTTGGCCGCGGATACCTCACTGCCACTACTGGAGCGGGCCAAGTTCCTGGCCATCTTCGCCTCAAACCTCGACGAGTTCTACATGGTCCGTGTCGCAGGCCTCAAACGCCGCGACGAAATGAAGCTGTCGGTGCGTTCCGCCGATGGCTTGTCTCCCGGCGAGCAACTCCGACTGATCGGCGAGCGCACCCAGCAACTCGCGACGCGTCATGCCCGGGTTTTTCGGGAATCGGTGCAGCCGGGACTAGCTCAGCACGGCATACACATCGTGAAGTGGCTGGACCTGACCGACGCCGAGCGCAGCGAGTTGTCCACCTACTTTTCCGAGCAGGTGTTCCCGGTCCTGACGCCGTTGGCCGTGGATCCGGCGCACCCGTTCCCGTTCGTCAGCGGGTTGAGCCTCAACCTCGCCGTGGCGGTGCGCTCACCGGAGGGTGGCGCCGACCGCTTCGCCCGGGTGAAGGTGCCCGACAACGTCGACCGCTTCGTGCGGTTGAAGAACACCGATCCGGACAGCAACACCGTGCGGTTCCTTCCGATGGAAGATCTGATTGCGGCGTTCCTGCCGGTGCTGTTCCCCGGGATGGAGATCGTCGAGCAGCACGCGTTCCGGATCACCCGCAATGCCGATATGGACGTCGAGGACCGCGACGAAGACCTGCTGCAAGCGCTCGAGCGGGAACTGGCCCGGCGCCGGTTCGGTCCGCCGGTGCGCCTTGAGGTCTCCGATGACATGTCCGAGCACATGCTCGGATTGTTGTTACGTGAACTCGATGTGCATCCCGGCGATGTGGTGCAGGTTCCGGGCCTGCTGGATCTGTCGTCGCTGTGGCAGATCTACGCCGTCGATCGCCCTGCACTCAAGGAGCGGCCCTTCGTGCCGTCCACCCACCCGGCCTTCGGTGAGACCGGCAAGAGCATCTTCGCGACCCTGCGCGACGGCGATGTGCTGGTGCATCACCCCTATGAATCGTTTTCGACGAGCGTGCAGAGATTCATCGAGCAGGCCGCCGCCGACCCGGATGTGTTGGCCATCAAGCAGACCCTGTACCGGACCTCTGGCGACTCGCCGATCGTCAACGCGCTGATCGAGGCAGCCGACGCCGGTAAGCAGGTTGTGGCGTTGGTGGAACTCAAGGCCCGCTTCGACGAACAGGCCAACATCAAATGGGCCAGAGCCTTGGAAGACGCGGGTGTGCACGTGGTGTACGGCCTCGTCGGCCTGAAGACGCACTGCAAAACCTGCCTGGTGGTGCGTCGCGAGGGCTCGACGATCCGCCGGTACTGCCACATCGGCACCGGTAACTACAACCCGAAGACCGCGCGGCTCTATGAGGACGTCGGCCTGTTGACGGCCGCACCCGATATCGGCGCGGACCTGACCGATCTGTTCAACTCACTCACCGGGTACTCGCGCAAGGTGAGCTACCGCAATCTGCTCGTCGCGCCGCACGGTATTCGCAGGGGCATTCTCGAGCGCATCGGACGCGAGATCGCCGCCCACGAACGCAACGGCAACGGCCTCATCCGGATGAAGGCCAATGCGATCGTCGATGAGGAGATCATCGACGGCCTGTACCGGGCCTCCCAGGCCGGCGTGCGCGTTGAGGTCGTGGTGCGCGGCATCTGTGCGCTCCGACCCGGCGTCGAGGGATTCGCGGAGAACATCGCGGTGCGCTCGATCCTGGGTCAGTTCCTGGAACATTCACGAGTCATGCACTTCCGGGCGATCGACGAGTTCTGGATCGGCAGCGCCGACATGATGCACCGCAACCTTGACCGCCGCGTTGAAGTGATGGCACAGGTCAAGGACCGCCGCCTGACCGAACAACTCAACGCGATGTTCGAGTCGGCCATGCATCCGGCAACCCGATGCTGGGAACTGGGGCCGGACGGAAGCTGGACCGCATCCCCCAGGGACGGACGTGAGGTTCGAGACCATCAGGCGTGGCTGATGGCCCAGCACCGGCAGGGCTGATTGTCGTGGCGCAGAAGAAGACCTCGCCGCAGAAAAAGAAGAAGAAATCAGCACTGCCCGAACCTATTTCGGTGCTGGCATCCGGCGCTGTCCTGTGGCGGGCCGACGAGAATTCCGACGAGCCGTTGATCGGGCTCATCCACCGCAAACGCTATGACGACTGGTCGTTTCCGAAGGGCAAAATCGACCCCGGTGAAACCGAGCCGGTGGCCGCGGTCCGGGAGATTCTGGAGGAGACCGGGCAGCGGGCATATCTGGGCCGACGGCTGTGCCGGATCACCTACCCGATTCCAGTGGGCACCAAGATCGTCCATTACTGGGCGGCGCAGGCCCATGGCGGCGACTTCGCGCCCAACAAGGAAGTGGACCAGCTGCTGTGGCTTCCGCCGAGGGAGGCCGACGAGCGGCTCACCTATCCGCACGATCGCAAGGTGCTGGCGCAGTTCACCGACAAGCCGAACGACACTCAGACGGTGCTGATCGTTCGGCACGCCACGGCAGGGCGCAAAGCGCGCTACAAGGGCGACGACCGTAAACGCCCACTGGACCGTGAAGGCAGGGCCCAGGCGAAATCACTGGTTCCGCAACTGCAGGCTTTCGGGGCGACGGCCCTGTATTCCGCCGATCGGACCCGCTGCATCCAGACCATCGAACCACTGGCCCTGAAAATGAAGTCGCCCATTTCCGTCGAGCCCGCGTTGACCGAGGAGGCCTACGCCGAGAACCCGGAGGCAGCGCACAAGCGGGTTCTGGAGATCGCCGCACTGGGCGGAACGCCGGCCATCTGCTCGCAGGGCAGGGTCATCCCCTACCTGATCGACTGGTGGTGCGGACGTGACAGTGTGAAGCCGGCCAGGTCGCGTAACCGCAAAGGCAGTACGTGGGTGCTGTCACTGCATGAGGGGCAACTCATCGCGGCCGATCACCTGCCGAGCCCGCTAGCCAAGGGGACCAGGGCCTGAACACGAATACGCCGCGGACCCCTAAGGGCCCGCGGCGTATTCGCGAAACTGTGTTTAACGCTTAGCGACGACCGCGTTTGGCCGGAGCCTTCTTAGCCGGAGCCTTCTTGGCCGGAGCCTTCTTCACGACGGCCTTCTTGACGGCCACCTTCTTCACGACCTTCTTGGCCGGAGCCTTCTTCACGACCTTCTTAGCCGGAGCCTTCTTCACGACGGCCTTCTTGACGGCCACCTTCTTCACGACCTTCT
>DAIPYT010000124.1:6990-8771 GCA_036782595.1 Mycobacterium sp.
TAGCCGGAGCCTTCTTCACGACCTTCTTAGCCGGAGCCTTCTTCACGACAGCCTTCTTGACGGCCACCTTCTTCACGACCTTCTTAGCCGGAGCCTTCTTGACGACCTTCTTGACGGCAACCTTCTTGACGGCGGCCTTCTTGGCCGGAGCCTTCTTGACGGCGGCCTTCTTGACGGGCGCCTTCTTCACAGCCTTCTTCACAGCAGCCTTCCTTACTGCGCCACCGACGGCGCCTCGTTTGACAGCGGGTCCTTCAGACGGGAGTTTTTGTGCACCAGAGACGATTGCCTTGAATTGCGCGCCGGGACGGAACGCGGGAACAGAAGTCGGCTTGACCCGCACCGTTTCACCGGTGCGCGGGTTACGGGCGACGCGTGCAGCGCGACGGCGACGCTCGAAAACACCGAAACCGGTGATTGTCACACTGTCGCCCTTGTTCACCGCCCGAACGATTGCGTCGACCAACTCTTCGACGGCACGTGCCGCGTGTCCGCGATCGACATCCAATTTCGCAGTGAGAACTTCGATCAATTCAGCTTTGTTCATCCAAATCCTCCGAAAACAGCGGTCCGCCCTGGACCGACTGGAGATCACCGTAATGCCTTAAAGCGCAGATATCCATGAGCCACGCCTATTTTCAGCAAAATGTTCGGCGGATTTGTTCAATCCACTTGTGCCGCTTGAAGGCAATTCCGCGGACCGACAGCTACCCCGTCAGCGACCGGATCTCCGGGCGGGCGAGCCGTTCAGAACGCGGTCGGAATTCGCGGCTTCCATTCCGGTCGGCGCGCTTCGAATGCTTCGATTTGCGGCAGTTTCTGCAGCGTAAGGCCAATATCGTCGAGTCCCTCACGTAACCGCCAGGCGGTGTAATCGTCAATAGTGAACGGCAGCACCGCCGTTCCGCACGAGATGGTCCGATCATCAAGGTTGACAGTGATTTCCACGCCGGGCTGCTGTTCGATCAGCTTCCAGAGCAGTTCGACATCGTCCTGGGCCACCTCCGCGGCCAACAGTCCGGCCTTACCGGCGTTGCCGCGGAAGATGTCGGCGAACCGGGACGAGATGACGACCCGGAAGCCGTAGTCCATCAACGCCCAGACGGCATGCTCACGTGAGGATCCGGTTCCGAAGTCGGGACCGGCCACCAGTACCGAGCCACCGTCGAACGGACTCAGGTTGAGGATGAAGGACGGATCAGAGCGCCATGCGGCGAACAGACCATCCTCGAAACCCGTTCGGGTGACACGTTTGAGGTACTCGGCAGGGATGATCTGGTCGGTGTCGACATTGGACCGGCGCAGCGGCACTCCGATACCGGTGTGAGTGTGGAACGCGTCCATAAGTTGACTTCTCCTTGTGTGTCGGCCGCGATGTTCAGCTGTGCAGATCGGCAGGTGATGACAGCGTGCCGCGCACGGCGGTAGCCGCCGCGACGGCCGGCGAGACCAGGTGCGTACGGCTGCCTTTACCCTGCCTGCCTTCGAAATTGCGATTGGACGTCGAGGCACAGCGCTCCCCCGGCGCCAGCTGATCGGGATTCATGCCCAGACACATCGAACATCCGGCCAGCCGCCACTCCGCGCCCGCGGCGGTGAAAACCTCTCCGATACCTTCGGCTTCGGCTTGGGCGCGGACCTTCATCGAACCGGGCACGATCAGCATCCGGACGCCGTCGGCGACCTTGCGGCCACGCAGAACGTCGGCCACGGCGCGGAGATCCTCGATGCGGCCGTTGGTGCACGAACCGACAAAGACCGTGTCGACTCCGATGTCACGC
>DAIPYT010000125.1:0-8731 GCA_036782595.1 Mycobacterium sp.
CCCCAGGCCGCCACACCGGCGAAATAGCCGTCGGCGGAAACCGCGATCCAGATCGCGGTCGGGGCCACTGTGACGAACGGTGCCACCAGGCGTGCAGTGGCCTCATCAGAGACTGCACGGACCGCGACGATTACCGCGGCAGCTGCGCTGGCGCCGGCCAGCAGGCACAGCAGGCCGGCCCACACCCCGCCGCCCAGCCCGATGCGGTCGAGCCAGACAAAACTCAGCAGCGCCCCGGGCGGATGCCCGGAGACATGGGTGACCCAGGAGTCCGGCTGATAGTCGAGGATCCGCCCGGCGAAACCGCGCACCGCCCCGCCCACGTCAGTCACGGTGGGCACCTGGTGGAGGTACTCGTTGGGATCGGTGAGCCGGCCGACGAACCCGCGCTGCCAGCCATCAACCATGGACAACGAGAACGCCCACACCGCTGAGGTCGCCCACACAGCAAGGGTCAGCGATCGCCAGGAAAGCCGCCGGGCGAGGACCGGACCCCAGGCGATCACCGCTACGCCGATCAATACCGCCGCGGGGGTCCCCCACCCGACATGCGGGGACCACCAGCCGAAGATCGGCGCGGCGTCCGCTGTACCCCCGCCGCCGATCATGGGGGTCAACGCCTCGATGCCCCACCGCGGCACAATGATCGCGACAGCCACCAGCACCACGCCCGCAGCCGCGGCCATCACATCCCGACGAGCCAGACCCACAGCCGCCCACCCTAGGGCAGCAGCGCTGTCCCTGGATCGGGAGGACCGCCCTCCCTTGCTGGTCATGCCTCCCAGCCGGCGGCGCCGATGGTTGCCGGTGGGGAATCGTCCCGATAGACGTCGGTTCGGGCGGCGACTTCCGCCGCAAGGTAGGGCGGCACACTGAGCTTGCCGCGCAGCAACTCGGCGGTGATCCAGCGGTGCTCGCCGGCGATCTGCCCAGCCAGGCCTGTAATCGAGGCCACGTCGAGTCGGCCGAGGAGATCCTGGCGGGAGGCGATGACGAAACCGAGATCCCGGCCGTAGCACGGCGCATCGACGGCATAAGGAATGACGAACGGGAACACCGCGGCCATGGTGCGAATCACCTTCGCGTGCAGCGCTATCTCGATCGGCGATGCGGGACCCGCCTGCACGGCGAGCACGCCGTGCGGCCGCAGCACCCTCGCGATCTCAGTGAAGTACTCGACGGTGAAACAGAAGGTCGACGGACCGCCCTGGACCGGGTCGGTCATGTCGGAGATAACGATGTCGAGACAGGAATCAGGCAATGCGCCCAGAGACCCAACCGCGTCGGCGTGGACGAGCTTTACCCGAGGGTCCTCAAAGGCACCCATGTGGTGTTTCGGCAGATGCAGGCGACACGCCTCGACGACTTCGGCGTCGATATCGACCATCGTCACCTGTTTCAGGGAACGCCAGCGCAACACCTCGCGCAGGCATGCGCCCTCGCCGCCCCCGAGGATGAGCGCGTCGCGAACCGGAGCCGCGCCGGCGGCGGCGTAGCACGCGGGATGAACGATTCCCTCGTGGTAGATGAATTCGTCAGCTTCGGTGCTCTGCACGACACCGTCGAGCACGAGCATGCGGCCCCACGTTTCGGAGCGTCCGACGAGGTAGTCCTGGAACGGGGTGGTCCCCCTGACGTAGACCTCGGTGAGGTCGTGTTCGTAACGGTCGGCAGGGGTGATGAACTCAGCGAATCGGAAGGCCGGCTCGTCGGGGCCGCCGGGCACGACTCGAGGGACGGTCGCACGCCGGACATTCGTCGGCGCAAGACCTTCGATGATGATGTCGACGAGCCGTTCTGAATCCACGGGCCCGCAGGTGTAGGCATCTAGTGTCGCCCCACCCCACTCCGGCCATGTGTGGATCGAGATATGTGACTCCGCGAGCACGACGACAGCGGTCACCCCATGCGGTGCGAACGCATGGTGGTGGCGGGAAAGCACAGTTGCTCCCACCGCCTGGGCGGCGTGGACGAGGAGTTGTTCGAGCTGCGGGCCGTCGTTCAGCAGTGACGACGTGGATCCGCTGATATCAGCCAGGACGTGGCTTCCGACCGTTCGAGAGGCCATGAGCGCAGCAGAGTATCAGCACGTGCTGCACGACACTGATTGCTAAAGGGTGTTAGGCCCTTGGACTTCGCCAAGTTCCGACCTACATCGCGCAAGGGTCGCTGGTTGAGGCCGCGAATCGGCTCGAGGGGCGACAGGTGGCCCGGACCGCGGGGATGTCGGCGAGGGTGTCGACGTCGGCGAGCGACTCGGCCAGCATCACCGGTCCACCGGTGCGCTCCAGCGCCGCATACGTCAGTACCCCGGTGTCGGGTTGGGACATTGGTACGTCGAGCAGGCACTGGGCGGTATCCGGGTGTGCCACGCCCAGTAGCCACCAGCCGCCGTCGCGCGCCGGCCCCAGGACGGCGTGCGCGCCGACGAGCAAGTGTGCGCACCTGGCGAGAAGAGCAGCGTCGACCTGCGGGGTGTCCATCCCGATCTGCAGCACCGCATCGCAGCCCGAGGCCGCGGCGGCATCGGCATGGGCGTTGGCCAGTCGTTCGGCGAACGTGGCGCCGCGCTGTTCGACGACCGTGAACGCCGAGAGCCGGTCGCGGATGGATGCGGCCCGGCAGGCGGCGTCGAGGTTCCCGGTCAGGGCGACGACGCGCGCGGCGGCCGGGGTCTCGGCCACCGCGTCGAGGGTGTCGAGCAGGGCGGCGGCGGCGATATCGGCGGCCCTGTGGTCGCCGAGGTTGGCAGCGAGCCGGGTCTTGGCCAGGCCTGGGACGGGGGCCTTGGCCACCACCAGCAGCGTCGGCGGGAAGCCCGTCACGAGATGACCTTCCAGAAGTCCAGGGCGGCGGTCAGGCTGCCGCGAACCGAACCGCTGACCTTGGACACCCCACCGGTGCGCGGACCGTAGGCGACGTCGATCTCGACCACCTTCCAGCCCGCCGCGGCGGCACGGATCAGGAGTTCCAGCGGGTATCCCGAGCGGCGATCGGTGACGTCGAGTGCCAGCAGGGCCTCGCGGCGTGCGACGCGCATCGGCGCGATGTCGTGCACGGGCAGCCGATGGCGGGTGCGCAACCGCCAGCACACCGCCGCGGTGCCCAGCCGGGCGTGCCAGGGCCACCGAAGGCCCGGCTGGGGCCTGCGCCGCCCGATCGCCATGTCCGCGCCGCGGTCCAACTCGGCGACCAGTCGGGGGAGTTCCGCCGGGTCCAGGGATCCGTCGCCGTCCAGGACGGCGACGACGGCCGTCCGAGCGGCACTGACACCTGCGTGAACCGCCGATCCGTAGCCCGGCCGCGACTCGTTGACCACCTCCGCGCCGTGGCGGCGCGCCACCTCCGCGGTGCCGTCGGTGCTGTTGTTGTCCACGACCAGTGCGCGGTATCCGGCCGGGATCGCTGCCAGCACCGCCGGCAGCGAGTCGGCCTCATTGAGACACGGCAGCACCACGGTCACAGCGAATCCGGGCACCGCTCAACCCCTCAGCGGCGCTGAGGCGAACTCGCGCAGACCCTCTACCGGACCTACCCGCGCTCGAAAGCCCAACTTCTCCGCGGCACGAGCCGGGTCGGCGACGATGTGGCGGACGTCGCCGCTGCGGTACTGGCCGGTGACCACCGGGGTGACATCGCCTCGCGTTCGGCACAGGATCGCGGCGACGTCACCGATCGCGACAGGGCGACCCGAACAGACGTTGGCGGGCAGAAATCCCGACAACTCGGATTCCAGTGCGACGACGTTGGCGGCTGCGACGTCGTCGACGTGCACGAAATCACGCATCTGGCCACCGTCCTCGAAAACCTTTGGCGACGCTCCGTTTTCCAGTGCCGAGCGGAAGATGGCGGCCACGCCGGAGTACGGGGTGTCGCGTGGCATACCGGGGCCGTAGACGTTGTGATAGCGCAACGCGACGACACTGCCGGCACCGGCCTCCACCCACGCCAGTGCGTAGTTCTCCTGTGCCACTTTGCTGGCGGCGTAGAGGCTACGCGGCCGCAGTGGGGCGTCTTCGCCGACCAGCATCCAGGTCACGGGTTCGCCACCGACGGGGCAGCGGTGGTCGAACACCCCGGCATCAAGGTCGGTGCGGGTGCGTGGAACCGGATCCACCTCACCGTGCTCGGGGCAGCGGAAGCGGCCCTGACCGTAGACCACCATCGAGGAGGCCAGCACGAGTTTGCGCACGCCGGTTTCGAACATCTGCGCCAGCAGCACCGAGGTACCGGCATCGTTGTGGGAGGCATAGGACGGAGCGTCGGAGGCATTGATTCCCGCGCCGACGACGGCAGCCTGGTGGCAGACCGCGTCGATTCCGGTCAGCGCCACACGGACCGACTCGGCGTCGCGGACGTCGAGCAGTCGGCAGCCAGGCGGCACCGGCGCACCGGCACCGTGGGCGGCGGCGAGCATCGCGTCCACCGCGACCACCTCGTGCCCGGCAGCCTGCAGGGCGAGGCCGATCCGGCTTCCGATAAACCCGGCAGCGCCGGTCAGCAGCACCCTCATGGCAGATCGAAGGGCAACTCGACGCCTTCGTGTGCCAGGCAGTGGGTGCAGACGCGTTCGGAGGCGACCCGGTCGATGGCGCCGTAAACCAGTTCCTTGAACGGTCCGATATTGCGTTCGAACTCGGCGAACACGTCGACCGCACGGACACCCGCGCCGAGGGCCAAGCCGGCGTCGACATCAGTCACCAAAGCTATTGCCGCGTAACACATCTCCAATTCGCGGGCCAGAACCGCTTCCGGGTATCCGGTCATGTTGACCAGGGTGAAGCCCTGCCGGGCGAACCACTGGCTCTCGGCTCGGGTGGAGAAACGCGGACCCTGGATCACCACCATGGTTCCGCCGTCGATCACACCCGGCGCCTGGGCCGCGACCGCGCGCAGACTCGGACAGTACGGGTCGGCGAACTCCACATGGATACCGCCGGAGTCGAAATAGGTGTCCGCCCTGCCGCGGGTGCGATCAACAAGTTGGTCGGGAACCACGACCGAACCGGGCCCCAACTCTGCGCTGAGACTGCCCACCGCACAGGGCCCGAACACCCGGCGCACACCGAGAGCGCGCAACGCCCACATGTTGGCGCGATAGGGAACCGTGTGCGGGGAGTACTCGTGGCGAAGTCCGTGCCGGGGCAGAAACGCAACCTCATGGCAGCCCACCCGGCCAACGGTGACGGGAGCGCTCGGTCCCCCGTACGGGGTGTCGACGATGACGCTGCGCGCATCTGAGCCGAAGAACGTATAAAAGCCGCTGCCGCCGATCACACCGATCACCGCAACATTGTGGGCTACGACCGGATCACTAGTGGACATTCCTGGCCGTGTCCACCATTCGGCGTACCGGGGACACCTCCTGAAGAAGGGCCGCTCGGGTGACAGCCCAACCCCCGGCTGCGGCCAGACTGGAGACCCGGCCGGGAAACCCCGCCTCGGAATCACGAGAAGGGAAGCGGTGTGAACAGCACGATTGCCGGCCGCATCAACGCAGCCGTCGCCGGGACGCGCGTTCAGGGTAGGTTCCGGCCATGACTGGGACGCTGGTGATCTCGCTGGTGCTGGTGTTCGTCATCGGTGTCGCCATTCAGCGCGGCAACACCTGCACCGTGGTCGCGTTCGACGACGTCGTGCACCGCAGGTCCTGGGACCGGTTGCTGGCCATCGTCTACGCGTGGTTCTGGGTGGCCGGCGGCTTGGCCCTGCTAGCGCTGGCGACCGGGGTGCGGCCGGATGCCCAGGTAGTGCCGGTCACCGCCTGGTCGGTGGTCGGCGGACTGCTGCTCGGCATCGGCGCCGTGATCAACGGCGCGTGCACCACCGGCACCATCGCGCGGATCGGTTCCGGGGAGTATGCGTTCGGACTGACGCTGGTCGGGTTCTACCTTGGGTGCGTACTGGCGCCACACCTGCTCGGCCGCGCAGCCACCACCCACCCGGCCTCCGCGCCCACCTCAACGTCGGTGGACTATCCGGTCATCGCGCTCGTCGGACTCGGTGTCGTCGGCGCACTCACGCTGCGACGCTGGATTGCCGGGCCGCATAAGAGCATCCGCGACTTCCTGCGCCACGCGTGGGATCCGCGTACGGCGACATTCATCATCGCGTTGCTGTTCGTCGCACTGGTGCAGCTGTTCGGCGCGTGGGCCTACACCGACCTGCTCGGCGACCTCTCCCGCGGGGTCAACGATGCTGTGCTCGCGCGGCTGGGTTTGCTGGCGGCTCTGCTGGCGGGTGCGCTGGCAGCCGGACGCTCCCTTATCGGCACTAAGTTGGTCGGCCCGCTGGCCCCGAGGGCCCTGCGCTGCACGGTGGGCGGGCTGGTCATGGGGACGGGATTCGCCGTTGCACCAGGGGCATTCGACGGCCTGACGCTCTACGGGCAACCGCTGCTGTTGCCGTTCGCCTGGGCGGTGATGGGCGCCTCCTACGTGTCGATCCTGCTCGGCGTGCTCTACCTGCGTTCAGGCTGGGGAGCCCGAATCAAGGCGCTGCGCGGATGAGCCCCGCATGGACACGACGCCCCGTCGAGGTCGACGGGCATCAGGTGATGACCTTCACCGCGGGCACCGGGCCGCGCACCGTCCTACTGGTCCACGGCGGTCCCGGATGCCCGTCGCGCTATCTTCGCGACAGCCATGCAGCGCTGGTCGACCGTGGCTTCAAGTTGGTGACCTGGGATCAGTTGGGCTGCGGCGAGTCCGATCAGCCGGTCGACCCGGCACTGTGGACGATCGAGCGGTTCGTCGTCGAGGCGGAGACGGTCCGGGCGACGTTGGAACTCGGCGAGGTTGATCTTCTGGGCCAATCGTGGGGTGGAGTCCTGGGCCTGGAGTACCTGCTGTGCCATCCCGATCGGGTACGCACCTTCGTCGCCGCCGACACCGCCTTCGACCTGGCCGGCATGCAGCGCGGATTCGACCGGAAGAAGCAGGCACTCGGCGACGAGACCGTCACGATGATGGCCCGCCACGAGGCCGAAGGCACCACCGACCATCCTCAGTACCAGGCCGCGGTCACCCTGCTGATGTACCGCCACGTCTGCCGGCTGTACCCCTGGCCGGAGTCGCTGACCTGGTGCATGCAGAACCTGGGCGAGGGGGTTTTTGCCCGGATGTTCGGTCCGTACTTCTTCCAGTGCACCGGCACACTGCGGAACTGGGACCGGATGGATGCCCTGGCAACAGTCGACACTCCCGTGCTGCTAGTGCACGGCGAACACGACTACATCGTTCCCGAACTTGCGGTGAGGGCCCGCGATCGGCTGCCCCATGCCACGCTGGCGTTCTTCCCAGGTTGCTCCCACATGCCGTTCTTCGAAGCACCCGAGCGGTATCTCGACGCTCTGTGCGCGTTCTGGGAAGTCGCAGCACCAGCGGGCTGAGCACCTCACAGGCGCATACCGGCGAGCACCAGTTGGGCGACCTCCCCGACGATGATCAGCATCAGCGGCCGGTAGATCCAGCGCGCCGCAGCAGGCTTGAACGCCAGTCGGGCAGCGATCAGCCCGCCGAGCATGAGGGGTCGAGACGATCACCTCGGCTTCGGCTCGTCGTCGCCCGATCGGAGGACCCGACCGTCATCCTGGGCGCCATCCTGTCGCCGGACAGGCACCGGCCCGATGGAGCCCGACAATGAACCCAACGGAATCGACCGCAGGAGGTCCACGATGATCCGACCCAATAGCACCAACACCGAGTTCGAACTGGGCGGCATCAACCATGTCGCCCTGGTGTGCTCCGATATGGCGCGCACGATTGAGTTCTACTCGGGCGTACTGGGCATGCCGCTGGTCAAGGCACTGGACCTGCCCGACGGCATGGGTCAGCACTTCTTCTTCGACGCCGGCAGCGGCGACTGCGTCGCGTTCTTCTGGTTCGCCGACGCCCCCGACGGCCAGACCGGCGAAACCACCCCGGCAGCACTGCCCGGCCTCGGCGACATCGTCACCGCCGTCGGCTCAATGAACCATCTGGCATTCCACGTTCCCCCCGAACGTTTCGACGAGTACCGCCAGCGACTGATGCACAAGGGCGTCGCACTGGGGCCGGTCCTCAACCACGACGAGAGTCCGTCGCAGGTCGCCGAGAGACTCCACCCCGGCGTCTACATCCGGTCGTTCTACTTCTACGACCCCGACGGCATCATGTTGGAGTTCGCCTGCTGGACGAAAGAGTTCAACGCTGACGAAGCCAACGCCGCACCCCGGACCGCCGCCGACCGCCACCGTCGGCCTATCGGGGGAACCCACTGAGACGCGGCAGATGCCACCCGCTGTCGGAATTGCTGCCCTGACTGCTCTCGATGGCGCATTTCGCTCTTGGTGGCGGAAGGATGGGGGATCCGCCGCGGAGGTGACGACATCACCGACCCGCTGCTGTCCCCGCTCCGAGGCGGGGACGGGCACCTGAAACTGCACGCACCGCCCGACGCTACTCTGGACACGGGCCGGTCTTCTGTATCGGTTTCGGCTAGCAAACCCGATTTTGGGCCGTTTGCCTAGTCATCGTTTATTCATCGAATATGTCTAGGAAACGACCGGGACTGGGAAGCTTCAACAGGTTCCCGGAATTGCTTATTCCCGTTGCAGCGCAGCAGTATTCGGACAAATAAGGCTGTAGCCGGAACTCGGGTTCGCTAATCCGTTGGTCGCGGGTTCGAGCCCCGCCCGCCCTACTAGTTCCTGTGTATTACTTCGGTTGATGCTTGCCATTTCGGCTTCTTC
>DAIPYT010000126.1:0-8669 GCA_036782595.1 Mycobacterium sp.
TCAGATCCTGGGTGAAAACCGCAGCGCTCAAACCGAATTCGCTGTCGTCGGCGAGCGCGAAGGCCTCGTCGGCATCCTGTGCGCGTCGCACGGCGAGCACAGGCCCGAATAGTTCCTGCGTCCAGATGTCGGACGGTCCGGTGAGTTCCACGATGGTGGGCGCCACGAAATAGCCCTCCGACAGCGGTCCGTCGCTGTAGGGGCCGCCGCCGGCCAGTACCGCCGCCCCCTGGGACTTGGCGGCGTCGATCCCGGCGGTGATCGCCGCTTGGGCCGAACGTGCGATGACCGGCCCCATCTGGGTGCTGTCGTCGGCGGGATCTCCCACCACCAGGGCATCGGCGCGCTGCGCCAGTGCGGCCATGAACTCATCGGCGATACCCTCGGTGAGAATCAATCGTGATGTGGCGGTGCACTTCTGGCCGGTACTGCGGAAGGCGCCCAGCATCACTTGTTCGAGGGCCAGGTCGAAGTCAGCGTCGTCAAGAACCACTGCCGCGTTCTTGCCGCCCATCTCGGCCTGCACCGGCACTCCCCGGCCGGCGGCCGCGGCGGCGATGCGTCTGCCGACCCCGGTGCTGCCGGTGAAGGTGATCGCCGCGACGCCTTCGTGGTTGACCAGAGTGTCTCCGAGTTCGGCATTGCCCACCAGGAGGTTCAGCACTCCTGGAGGCAGGCCTGCTTCGGTCAGAGCCTGGGCCAGGCGCATCGCCAGCAGTGGAACCGAACTGGCCGGTTTCCACACCACGGTGTTGCCGTAGACCAGGGCCGGCACGATCTTCCAGGCCGGGATGGCGATCGGGAAGTTGAACGGGGTGATCACCCCCACCACGCCCACCGGCTTGCGCGTGACGAGTATCTGCTCACCGGCGCGTGGCGAGGCGAAAATCTCCCCACCGGCACGGTCACCCTCGGCGCCGTAGTAACGCAGGATCTGCGCGGCCCGGCGAACCTCGCCGACCCCTTCAAGCCGGGTCTTGCCCTCCTCGACCGCCAACTCCAAACCCCACTGCTCGGCATTGACGTCGACGACGGCGGCGGCGGCGGACAACACCGTGCCCCGCGAGTGGATCGGAGTGGCCGCCCAGTCCGGCAGCGCCTTAGAGGCCGCGGCGACGGCGTCGTCGACATCGGTGCGGGTCGCCGAGTAGCCTTCGGCGACAACCTCGTTTGGGCGGGTCGGGTTGACGCTGCAGACCCGCTCCCCGTCGCCGTCGCGCCATTGCCCGGCGACGAGGTGCGCGATGCTCGCGGTCATCTCAGCGGAACGCCGCGTGGCCGGTGAGCGCCTTGCCGATCGACAGTAGGTGCATTTCCGAGGTGCCCTCGTAGGTCAGCACCGACTCCAGGTTGTTGGCATGCCGCAGCGGCGAATACTCAAGCGTGATTCCGCTGCCGCCGAGAAGGGTCCGGCACTCCCGGGCGATCGCAATGGCCTCACGCACGTTGTTGAGCTTGCCCAGGCTCACCTGTTCGGGCCGCACATCGTGCGCGTCCTTGATCCGGCCGAGGTGGATGGCCAGCAGGACACCCTTGCCGAGTTCCAGGGTCATATTGGCCAGCTTCTCCTGACTGAGCTGGTAGCTGGACAGCGGCCGGTCGAACACATCGCGGTTGGCGGTGTAGGCCAGCGTCGCCTCCAGGCTGTCCCGCGCGGCGCCCATCGCACCGAAGACGATGCCGAAGCGGGCCTCGTTGAGGCAGGACAGCGGAGCACCCAACCCGCGGGCCTCGGGGAGCTGCGCGCTACCGGGCAGCCGCACATTGTCGAGCACCAGTTCGGAGGTCACCGATGCGCGTAGCGACAGCTTCTTGTGAATGACGTTGGCGCTGAAGCCGGGTGTGTCGGTGGGCACCAGGAACCCGCGGATCCCGTCGTCGGTCTGCGCCCAGACGGTTGCGACGTCGGCCAGGTTGCCGTTGGTGATCCACATCTTGGTGCCGTTGATCACCCAGTCGCCCCCGTCGCGCCGGGCCCGGGTGCGCATCCCGGCCGGGTTGGAGCCGAAGTCGGCCTCGGTGAGACCGAAGCAGCCGATGGCCTCGCCGGCAGCCAACCGGGGCAGCCACTCCTGCTTCTGCTCCTCCGATCCGTAGCGGTAGATCGAGAACATCGACAGCGAGCCTTGGACCGACACGAAGCTGCGGAACCCGCTGTCGCCGGCCTCCAGTTCCATGCAGGCCAGGCCGTAACTCACCGCGTTGGTTCCGGCGCATCCGTAGCCGTTCAGGTGCATGCCCATCACGCCGAGTTGGCCGAACTCCTGAGCCAGCTCCCGGGGCAAGCTGCCGGATTCGAACCAGTCGGCGATGTTCGGCCGCAGCCGGGTGTCGACGAACTTGCGGACGGTGGCGGCGATATCGCGTTCATCCTCGTCAAGCAGCCGGTCGATATCGAAAAGCTCCAGCGGGCTGTAGATGTCTTTCTTCGGCGGCTGTGCGGTGATGGTCATGGGCTGTTCCTTCCCTGTGTGCGCACGTCTAGGAGGGCGGTCACGCAAATTCCTTCCCGCCATCCTTCCCGCCATCCTTCCCGCCAGTGTCGAGGCGGTCCAGTGCGCGTGAGGCGAGTTCGTGACCCAAGTCGATCACCTCGGCCGCCCGATGGAAGTCCAGGCTGCGGCAGGCGGTGCGCGGCACCTCGATGAGGATGTCCGGGGGATACGCCGCCATCTGGTGGCGGGCCAGCGCGGCCTGGGCGATGTCAATGGTGCGCATCATCACCGCGAAGCTGCGCAGCTTGGGAATCTGGGCCCCGCGCTCTGCGTCGCCGAACTCGTCGACCGCCCCTGGCTCTTCGGCGTCGATATCGGCGATGTCGAACGGGGGAGCCCCGGTGCCGAACCGGTCCAGCAGCGCAGAGGTGCTGCGCCATAACCGGTTCAGCCGCTCACGTGTCGGTCTGACTTCGTCGTCAGCCAGTTCGACGTCCATTCCCGAGACGCTCACCGCGATGGTGAGATCGGCGTTGGTCGCTGCGATCGGGGCGATGGGCACGGGATCGAGGATGCCCCCGTCGGCCAGGATCCGGCCGTCGAGAACATGTGGTGCGATCATCCCGGGGATCGCGATCGACGCCCGGATGGCCTCGTCCAACGGGCCGCGCTGCAACCAGACCGACTTACCGGCGATCAAGTCGGTGGTGACCGCGGTATAGGGAATGGGAAGTTCCTCGATGGTGACCTCACCGACGATGTCACGCACCGCATCGAGGATCTTGCCCGCCCGGAACACCCCGGGCGCTGAGATGGACGGGTCGAGTAACCGCAGCATGGCGGGGCCGGTGAGGGTGGTGGCCCACTGGGTGAACTCGTCCAGCGACCCGGCGGCGAACAGCCCACCCACCAGGGCGCCCATCGAGGAACCGGCGATCCCGACGACCTCGTAGCCACGGTCGCGGAGTTCGTTGATGACGCCGATATGGGCGTATCCCCGGGCGCCGCCACTGCCCAGTGCCAGCGCTACCCGTTTGGCCATGAATCTATTGTCGCGGTCATGGTCGGGGCAGTTTCGGTCGGCCTGATTCTGACCCTCGGTCGGCGTTTAGCAGCCGCCGTCGGCGGCGGCCTTCACCGCGATGATCACGGCCGACTGCTGGGCTGTGCTGAGTTCGGCCCAGGTCTTGTTGAACGTTGCCGGGCTGGCCTCTGTCGCGGCCTGAAGGTCCTTGAGATACGGCTCGACCAGGGTGTGCGGATCGCCGCCCTTGGCGTCCATCCACGCCTTCGTGGCCAGGCAGGATTGCCCGTATTGCTCTTCGGTGGACTGCGCCGGCTCATCGATCCGGGTCGTCACCCCGCCGCCTGAAATCCCGATCGGGCCGTCGACCTGCGCCGGTTGCTCGGCGGCCGCGGTGGGAGCGGCCGACTGTGCTTTTTCGGTCTTCTCGCCGGCGCCCGGTGAACAGCCCGCCAGCAGAATGGCGGTGCTGCCGATCATGGCAGCGCCGAACAGGACGCGATCTTGTGTGCTCAGCATGGGAGTCAATCTATGCAACACTCGCCGCCGTGATGGAGCATCCCGGATTTCAGGAGTGTTGTCGGGCCTGACGTCGGCCCGATTCCGGACTGCTGCCGGTGTTGGCTACTGCGCGTAGTCCTGTGTCACGCGACCTCGCAGACGTTCGGTTTTATCCGGAGTCCAACCTGGCGGCTGCAGCACTGCCGCCCAGGCGTTGACGACATCCTTGACGTAGTGGTGGCCGTGGCCGTCGGGAACGTTGACGGCGACCGCCATGTCCGCGGCAACCTGTAGGAACGTCACCACCGGTATCCAGTTCATATCGCCGGAGACGTCATAGCCTCGCGGTTCGCGCAGCCAATCCGGTTCGGCGAAAAGCAGATCCGGGGTCCACCAGGCAATCGGATCGGACGCATGCTGAAGGTAGGCGATACGTGGTTTGCCCCACGCGGCCTCCGGGCGGTTGAGGTTGTCGGCGCGTGCGGCGAACCGGACATTGGCCCCGTCGTCGAAGATCGGCAGCCACTCCGGGGAGCCCGGGTCGCGGTTGTCGGTGATGAAGTCACGCATCGTGTTGTTGAACGTCGGACCGGAGAACAGCGCCCCGTCGGTGCGGGCGATGATGTTGTTGGGCCGCAGGAACGGCGCCTCTCCGCCGAAGGATCCCAGGCTCTCGCCGAACACCACGATCTTGGGACGCTGGGCCTCCGGCATCGCGCGGACCTTCTCGTCGACCGCCTCGAAGAGTGCCTCGCCGGCCTGGCGGGCGTTCTCCTTGTCCACCAGAAACGACAGCCAGCTGGGCAGGAACGAATACTGCATGCTGACGATCGCGGTGTCGCCGTTGTACATGTACTCCAGCGAGTCGGCCTCGGCGGCGTTGATCCAGCCGGTGCCGGTGGTGGTGGCCACCGCGATCACCTTCCGCTTCAGCCCGCCGGCGCGCTCCAGTTCCTTGGCTGCCAACTCTGCGGTCGCCCGAATTCCCTTGGCGGAGTGCAGCCCGGCGTAGGCCCGGATCGGTTCGGTGGCAGGCGCCTTGTTGAACTCGGTCAACTGGGCGGCGGTGGGGCCGCCATGCAGGAAGATGCGGCCCTGATGGCCCAGGGATGCCCAGGACGTCAACGATCCCGGACCGCCGGAGCGCAGCGCGGTGGTCGGTGTCGGCAGGCTCGGGTCCATCTC
This sequence comes from Mycobacterium sp., assembly GCA_036782595.1. Taxonomy (GTDB): domain Bacteria; phylum Actinomycetota; class Actinomycetes; order Mycobacteriales; family Mycobacteriaceae; genus Mycobacterium. The sequence goes on from DAIPYT010000126.1 coordinate 5,146, forward strand.
ATCGTTGACGGCCGAGAAGGTCTTGTTCAGCAGGCTCATCGCCCCGCGCACAACCACCCCGTTGAGGACGGCGATACCGACCGACAGCAGCACAATCACGGTGACGACAAATGAAACCCGCGGTGGCGCAACGCGACCCAGCTGTCGAGTCAGGAACCGCACCAGCCGTCCGATGAGCTGACCGACCTCGACGAAGACGAACAGCAGAACGACCGAGAGCACGGCGGCCTGAATGTAGTTGTACCACTTCAGTCTTGGCACCCCGAACAGATCTCTGACGTGGTCCTGCCAGTAGTGGAAGTACACCACCCCCAGCACCACGGCCAAGGCGCCGACCACCAGAAGGATTAGCCACGCCGACCGCGGCGCGGGCGGGCTGGTGGGCCGGGACCGCATGAACCGCACCAGCCATACGGCGAACACGCCCAGGGCGTAGCCGATGGCGCCGGCTGCGCCGCTGACGATTCCCTGGAACATCGGACCGCGCGGCAGCAACGACGGGGTCATCGTCAACAGCAGGAACAACAGGCCCACCGCGGTACCGGTGAAGGTGTAGCGCCGCTGCCACCAGTCGGTTTTGGAGTCCTCGGTTCTCGCTGGTGCGGTCTCGACGTCGGTGGCAGCCACGGAACGGCAGCCTAGCGGTGGGTGAAGTTGGGGGCGCGTTTCTCGGTGAAGGCCGCCATCCCCTCGGTCCGGTCCTCAGTGGCGAATGCGGAGTGGAACAGCCGGCGCTCGTAGAGCAACCCCTCGGTCAGCGAAGACTCGAAGGAACGGTTGACCGCCTCTTTGGCCATCCGTGCCGCCGATCGCGACATCTGCGAGATGGTGGTGGCCACCGCGTTGGCCTCCTCGAGCAGCTTGTCGGCGGGCACCACCCGCGACACCAGGCCGCTGCGGTCGGCTTCGGCGGCGTCGATGGTGCGTCCGGTCAGGATCAGGTCCATCGCCTTGGCCTTGCCGATCGCGCGGGTCAGCCGCTGCGAGCCACCCATGCCGGGCAGCACGCCGAGCTTGATCTCGGGCTGGCCGAATTTGGCGGTATCGGCCGCGATCAGCACATCGCACATCATGGCCAGTTCGCAGCCGCCGCCCAGTGCGTAGCCGGCCACCGCGGCGATCAGCGGGGTGCGCACCGCGGCGAGCTTGCCCCACGCGGCGAAGAAGTCGGCCTCGAAGACCTCCGAGAACGACAGCGAGGCCATCTCCTTGATATCGGCGCCCGCGGCGAAGGCCTTCTCGCCGGAGCCGGTGATGATGATCGCGCCGATACCGGGATCGGCGTCGAACTCCGCTGCGGCACTGGTGACTTCGTGCATCACCTGGCTGTTGAGCGCGTTGAGCGCCTGCGGGCGGTTGAGCGTGATGGTGCCGACCCGTTCGGAGCGGCTCACCAGGATGGTCTCGTAGGTCATCAGGTTCCTCCTAGAACGTCAGATCGGGATCGGCTGGCACGAAATAAGCGGCCACGTCGTCGTCGGTCACCGCCGCGATCGACGACGGCGACCACTGCGGGTTGCGGTCCTTGTCCACCAGTTGGGCGCGGATTCCCTCCACGAAGTCGTGCGACCGCAGCGATGCGCACGACACCCGGTACTCCTGCACCAGCACGTCTTCCAGGCTGTCCAGGCGTGCAGCCCGGCGTAGCGCGGCCAGGGTGACGGCCAGCGCGACGGGGGAGCGGGTCGAGATGAGGTCGGCGGCATCGGTCGCCGGCCCCTCGCCGTGCTGGCGCAGTGCCGCGAGGACGTCGGTGACGGTCTCCCCGGCGTAGCAGTGGTCGATCCACTCCCGCTGCGCGGCGAGCTTGCTGGGCGGCGGATCCTGGGCGAAGGCGCCGACAGCGGCTTCTGGACCTGCGGCCGTGACCATGGCGATGAACGGCTCGAGGTCGGCCTGCGGCACGTAATGGTCGGCGAACCCGAGTTCGATGGCATCAGCCCCGGAGAACGGAGCGCCGGTCAGGGCGGCGTGCATCCCGAGCAGGCCCGGCGCCCGGGCCAGCAGGTAGGTGCCACCTACGTCGGGGATGAATCCGATTCCCACCTCGGGAAAGGCGATCTTGGAGGTCTCCGTCACCACCCGGACGCTGCCGTGCGCGCTGACCCCGACGCCGCCGCCCATCACGATGCCGTCCATACACGCGACGTAGGGCTTGGGATAGCGGCCGATACGGGCATTGAGGCGGTACTCGTCGAACCAGAACCGTCGCGCCTCGACGCCGTCGGCCCTGGCGCTGTGATAGAGCGCCACCACGTCGCCCCCGGCGCACAATCCACGCTCGCCGGCACCGTTAACCACGACGGCACGCACCTCGTCGTCGTTCTCCCAGACGGCCAGTGCGGCATCGAGTGCGGTGACCATGGGGTGGTTCAAGGAGTTGATCGCCTTCGGGCGATTCAGTGTTAGAAACCCGACCCCACCTGTGACCTGGACCAGGACCTCATCGGCGTCAGCACTCACCGTCCGATTCTTACCAGCAGCGAGACCACTGGCGAATACTGGGCTGCCAGGTAAGGTGAACCTACGACGGCGAAATCCGGAAGGCTCCTGCGGGAACCGATCGGGCGGGTCGTTCGTTGGACCATTGTTCATGCAGTCTCACTTGAGAGGATCCCGCGGTGCGGCAAAGCAGCAACCCGGTATTTCGCTCGTTGCCCCAACAGCAACCGGGCGGATACGCGCAGTTCGGTACCGGTATCGCCGGTGCGCAGCAGATGGCCTTCCAGACCCAAACCCAAGCTCCCTACCCGCCGCAGACCGGTGTCTCGCGGCCGCTGACCATCGACGACGTCGTCACCAAGACCGGCATCACCCTCGGGGTGCTGTCGCTGGTGGCAGTGATCTCCTACTTCCTCGTTGGCGGCAACCCCGGACTGGCGATGCCGTTCACCCTGGTCGGGTCACTCGGCGGACTTGCCCTGGTGCTGATCGCCACATTCGGCCGTAAGCAGGACAACCCGGCGATCGTGCTCAGCTACGCGGCCCTCGAGGGCCTGTTCCTGGGCGCCATCTCGTGGGTGTTCGGCAACGTCGTCGTCGCCGACGGTAATGCCGGTGCCCTGATCACCCAGGCAGTCCTCGGCACCACCGGCGTGTTCTTCGGCATGCTGGTGGTCTACAAGACCGGAGCTATCCGGGTTACGCCGAAATTCACCCGCTTCCTGGTGGCCGGCATGATCGGCGTTCTGGTGCTGATGCTCGGCAACCTGGTGCTCGGGATGTTCGGCGTCGGCGGCGGCGAAGGTATGGGCCTGCGCTCCGGTGGCCCGCTGGCGATCATCTTCTCGCTGGTGTGCATCGGCCTGGCTGCCTTCAGCTTCCTGGTGGACTTCGACTCGGCTGACCAGATGATCCGGGCCGGCGCTCCCGAGAAGGCCGCTTGGGGCGTCGCCCTCGGCCTGACCGTGACACTGGTCTGGCTCTACGTCGAGATCCTGCGGCTGCTCAGCTACTTCCGGAGCGAATAGTTCGCAGACACGAGAAGGGCCCCGCTTCGGCGGGGCCTTTTTCGTGGGCACCGA
>DAIPYT010000127.1:0-8620 GCA_036782595.1 Mycobacterium sp.
TCACCGACCTGATCACCACGCCGGGCCTGATCAACGTCGACTTCGCCGACGTCAAGGGCGTCATGAGCGGCGCGGGTACCGCCTTGATGGGCATCGGTTCGGCCCGCGGCGATGGCCGCGCACTGAAGGCCGCCGAGATGGCGATCAATTCGCCCTTGCTGGAGGCGTCCATGGAAGGTGCCCAGGGTGTGCTGATGTCGATCGCCGGCGGCAGCGACCTGGGGCTTTTCGAGATCAATGAGGCCGCCTCGCTGGTCCAGGAGTCCGCGCATTCGGATGCCAACATCATCTTCGGCACGGTCATCGACGATTCGCTCGGCGACGAAGTGCGGGTCACGGTGATCGCGGCCGGCTTTGACGCCAACAGCGCCAGTCGCAAGCCGATCATCATCGGTGAGGCCACCACCGGACCTGCCACCACCGCCGCCGCCGAGACTCCCGCGTTCGCGGCACCGGTTCCGCCCGCGCCCACCATCTCCACCACCCATACCTTCGCGACGGCCGCTGCCGGCCAGGTGAACAACTCACCTCTGTTCGAGCCGCTGGAACCGCTGACCGCGGTGTCGGCGCGCACCAACGGGTCATCACCGTTCGGTGACGAGGACGACGACGTCGACGTGCCGCCGTTCATGCGGCACTGAGCCGAGTGACCTTCCGCGTTCGCCGCGTCACCACCATCCGGTCCGGCGGAGTGTCGGCGCCACCGTATGACTCGTTCAACATGGGCGATCATGTGGGTGACGACCCGGCCGCGGTGGCGGCCAACCGCAACCGGCTCGCCTCGGCTCTCGGCCTCGCCCCCGACCATGTGGTGTGGATGAATCAGGTCCACTCCGCCCACGTCGAGGTCGTCGATGGACCGCGCGAGAAGGCCTTCGACAACACCGACGCACTGGTCACCAGCGTGCCGAAGCTGGCGCTGGCGGTGGTGACCGCCGATTGCGTGCCGGTTCTGCTGGCCGATGCCCGCGCAGGTGTGATCGGAGCCGCCCATGCCGGGCGGGTGGGCGCGGCCAATGGCGTGGTGCTGCACACCCTGGAGAGCATGGTGGCCCAGGGTGCGAGCGCCGGGGACATTTCGGTATTGCTGGGCCCTTCGGTCAGCGGGCCCAACTATGAGGTCCCCGCAGAGATGGCCGCAGAGGTCGAAGCCAGCCTGCCGGGCAGTCGGACCACCACCCCGCGCGGCACCCCGGCCTTGGATCTGCGGGCCGGAATCGCGCGGCAACTCGCCGAATACGGCGTCACCGCGATCGACATCGACCCGCGGTGCACCGTCGCCGATCCGGCACTGTTCAGCCATCGCCGGGATAACCCGACCGGGCGGCTGGCTTCGCTAATCTGGATGGACGCTGATCTGGATGGAATAGATGACAGACGTCAGTGAAACCCATCCGGCCGCCGACCGGGTGGCCGAGCTGACGGCCAACCTTGCCGCCGCGCGGTCCCGACTGGCCAGGGCGGCCGAGGCGGCCGGCCGGGCCGGCACCGACGTCATGCTGCTTCCGATCACAAAGTTCTTCCCGGCCGGCGATGTGGCGATTCTGTGGCGACTGGGGTGCCGGGCATTCGGTGAATCCCGTGAGCAGGAGGCTGCGGCGAAAATTGCCGACTTCGACCGGCTTATCCCTCCCGGCGAGTCGGCCCGCTGGCATATGGTCGGCCAGATCCAGCGGAACAAGGCCAAACACATCGCGGCGTGGGCCGATACCGTGCATTCGGTCTCCACCGGCAAAGTGGTCGATGCGCTCAACAATGGTGCCCGCGAGGCCCTCGCCGACGGGCGCAGAAGCGATCCGCTCCGGGTCTTCGTTCAGATCAGCCTCGACGGCGACACCGAACGCGGGGGAGTCGATATCGGTGACCCGGCGGCGGTCGACCGGATCTGCGATCACATCGCCGGCGCCGAGGCGCTGGACCTGGTCGGTTTGATGGCGGTTCCGCCGTTGGGTGCCGACCCCGACGTCGCCTTCGGTGCATTGGCTGCCGAACATCACCGGATCCGGACCGCCTATCCGGGTGCAGACGAACTTTCCGCGGGGATGTCCTCCGACCTCGAAGCTGCGGTGCGACACGGCTCAACGTGTGTGCGTGTCGGTACGGCGCTTATGGGCAACCGTCCTCTAACGTCTCCCTGAGTAGTCACTCCAGTCACAGGTTCATCACGAACATCGAGCACCACAGACACCTAACTCAGCTTTAGAAGGGTCACGAGGATGAGCACTCTGCACAAAGTCAAGGCTTACTTCGGCATGGCGCCGATCGACGACTATGAGGACGAGTACTACGACGACGACGACCGCGACACCGGCCGTGGTCGCGGCTTCGCCCGGCGGGGCGCCGACCGGTTCGCCGACGAGGCCTACGAGGATGCTCGGCCCGACGCCCGGGCTGGCGGACGCTACGACGACTTGCGCGGCGCCGGCCGCTACGACGACCCCCGCATGGGCGGTCACGATTACGACGACCGCGATGCCGACTACCCGCCTACCGGCGGTTTCCGCGCCGGGGGCTACGAGGAACCGCGGTTCCGCGGACGGGAGTTCGATCGCCCGCACGCCTCCCCCTCGCGACTGGGCGCACTCCGCGGTTCGACACGCGGTTCGTTGGCGATGGACCCCCGGCGGATGGCCATGCTCTTCGAGGAGGGCAGCCCGCTGTCGAAGATCACCACGCTTCGTCCCAAGGACTACAACGAGGCCCGCACCATCGGGGAGCGGTTCCGCGACGGTCAGCCGGTGATCATGGACTTGGTCTCGATGGACAACGCCGATGCCAAGCGCCTGGTGGATTTCGCCGCCGGACTGGCTTTTGCACTGCGCGGATCCTTCGACAAAGTCGCCACCAAGGTGTTCCTGTTGGCGCCGGCCGACGTCGACGTCACCGCCGAGGAGCGCCGCCGGATCGCGGAAGCCGGTTTCTACAGCCACCAGTGATCCGCCGGGTCGGGCGCGGCAGTCGGTAGGCTGTCGTCGCGCTGGTTGGTGCCAGATTGGCTCCGGCCCAGCCTGCAACTGACTGCGATGAAAAGGATCAGCCTGAGGTGAAGCCGTTCTTTGAGATTCTCGGCTTCGCGTTGTTCCTGTTCTGGTTGTTGCTGATTGCCCGGATCGTGGTGGAGTTCATCCGATCCTTCAGCCGGGACTGGCACCCGCGAGGTTTCATAGTGGTGATCCTCGAGGCCATCATGACCGTCACCGATCCGCCGGTGAAGCTGCTGCGTCGCATCATCCCGCAGCTCACGATTGGTGCGGTGCGCCTGGATTTCTCCATCATGGTGTTGCTCTTCGTCGCATTCCTGGGGATGCAACTGGCCTTCGGCGCCGCTGCGTGAGGTCTGCGTCGCGATTGGCCAGACTCTGAAATTCGCTCTTATTTCGATGCATGCCTGTAACCGGCGGGTCTGGTGTGACAGGATGGGCGCCAGTTACAGTTCGGATCGACCTTGGAACACGCTCTACACTGCAGAGCGGTCCAACATCCACCGTCTGAAGATCGGAAGGGGCAGACAATGCCACTGACACCGGCCGACGTGCACAATGTGGCGTTCAGCAAGCCGCCCATCGGCAAGCGTGGCTACAACGAGGATGAGGTCGATGCCTTCCTCGATCTGGTCGAGAGCGAGCTCGCCCGGCTGATCGAGGAGAATGCCGATCTGCGTCAGCGGGTCGGCGAGCTCGACTCCGAGCTGGCTGGAGCGCGCTCCGGGGTGGTGCAGACACAGGTCATCCCATTCCAGCCGCCCGAGCCCGAGCCGATCGTGCACGCTGTTGTCGACCCAGCCGCCTCCGAGGAGCACGGCCTGCGGGCCGCCCGGGTGCTGAGCTTGGCACAGGACACCGCCGACCGGCTGACCAGCTCGGCTGCCACCGAGGCGGAAAAGCTCGTCTCGGACGCCCGCGCCAACGCCGATCAGATCCTGTCCGAGGCGCGCTACATCGCCGACAACACGGTCAACGATGCTCGCCAGCGGGCCGACGCCATGCTGGCCGACGCCCAGACCCGGTCGGAGGCACAGCTGCGGGCGGCTCAGGAGAAGGCCGACATCCTGCAGTCCGACGCCGAGCGCAAGCACACCGAGTTGATGACCACCATCAATCAGCAGCGCAACGTGCTGGAAGGCCGGCTGGAACAGCTCCGGACCTTCGAGCGCGAATACCGTACCCGGTTGAAGACCTATCTGGAGTCCCAGCTCGAAGAGTTGGGGCAGCGCGGATCGGCCGCCCCCGTCGACACCGGCGACGTCGGCTACACGCAGTACCAGTAGGGGTGCCTGCTGGGAGCCCGCAGGAGGCTTGGTTGGTGACTGAGCCATGCTGATCGTCGCGCTGGTTCTGGCGACGATCGGCCTCGCCGCCTTGGTGACTGCCGTTGTGACGAGCAACGAGCTGATCGCCTGGGTGTGCATCGGGGCAAGTGGGCTCGGGATCCTGCTTCTCATCGTCGATGCCATCCGTGACCGGGCGCATCGACGGGCGGAATTCCCGGCCGCCGTTCCCGCCACGATGGTCGAGACCACCGAAGTCATCGAACCGGTGCAGACCACCGAGGTCATCGAACCGGTGGAGACCACCGAAGTCATCGAACCGGTGCAGACGACAGCCAGCCTCGACGACGAAACCCCCCGCGCCGCAGAGAATTTCAGCGAAGAGGTTCTCGCCGAAGAGGATCTCACCGAAGAGTTTCTGGTCGACGAGGAATCAGCAGAACCCGCGGAAATCCCGGAAGAAGTCTCTGCAGGGGCCGCCGAAGAACTCGCTGAAGACATCGTCGAGGAGGATCATCCCGACGAACTGGTGCACGACGACCCCGATTTCGACACCCCCAGCGACGATGAAGCCGACTATCCCGAACCGGCGGAGGAAGCCGCGGTCCACACCGTCGATGAGTCCTACCTTGCCCAGGACGTCGACGATGAGATCGCCTCTGAAGCGGCCCCGGAGTCCGCGCCGGTCGGCGACGAGTCCGCGATCGAGGTGCGCTACATCCCAGGCCCGGACAGCAGTGCCCACACCGTGGTCTACACATACTCTGAGAGCGCTGAGACCGAGTATGTGGATACCGAGGATTCGACTGTCGGCGAAGAGCCTCGCGCCCAGTGATCCCTCAGTCCTGAGAGGGGCCCCGAATGAGCATCGAGTACGCCAGCGTCCTCGACCACCCACTGGATGAGGTTTTCGCCTGGCACACCCGTCGGGGCGCCATGCGGAGGCTGGTCCCCCCGTGGCAGCCGATGACGGTCGTCAAGGAAACCGAGTCGCTGGCCGACGGCACTGCCATCCTCGGTCTTCCCGGCGGCCTGCGCTGGGTTGCTCAGCACGATCCCGCGGGATATCAGCCGCCCAATCAGTTCGTCGACGTGCTGTCCTCAGACGGGCTGACAGGGTTTAGGACCTGGCCGCCCCGGGCCATCGGCTGGTGGCGGCACACTCATCGATTCAGTGAGGCCGGCGTCGGCAAGACCCGGATGCACGACGAGGTCGACACCACCGTGCCGGGACTGGCGCTGCGCTCGACCTTCGCCTATCGGCATCGCCAACTCGCCGAAGACCTGGCCGCACACCGTGATGCGGCTACTGCCGGTGCCGGGCAACTCGTCGTCGCGATCACCGGTTCATCCGGTCTGGTCGGCACCGCGCTGGCAGCCTTCCTGTCCACAGGTGGCCACCGGGTGATCCGGCTGGTACGCGGCGAGCCGACCAACGCGGACGAGAGACGTTGGGATCCAAGCGATCCCGCCGCTGATTTGCTCTACGGAGTTGACGCGCTGGTTCATCTGGCAGGGGAGTCGATCGCCGGGAGGTTCACCGATTCGCACCGGCGGGCCATCCGCGACTCCAGGATAGAACCCACCCGAAGGCTGGCTGAACTCGCGGCCCGCACTCCCGGCTTCGGGGTGCTCGTCAGCGCCTCGGCCATCGGCTTCTACGGCTATGACCGCGGTGAGACGCTGCTCGACGAGAACAGTTCGCGCGGCAAGGGGTTCTTGGCTGACGTGGTGGCCGACTGGGAAGCCGCCACTGAGCCTGCTGCGCAGACCGGCCGACGCGTGGTGAACGTCCGCACCGGGATCGTCCAGTCGGCCGCCGGCGGAACGCTGCGGCTCCTGCGGCCGCTTTTTGCCGCCGGCCTCGGCGGACGACTAGGCAGCGGCCGGCAGTGGTTGTCCTGGATCGGTATCGACGACCTGCTGGACATCTACTATCGCGCCATTTACGACAGTCGACTGGCCGGTCCAGTCAATGCGGTGGCTCCCCACCCGGTGCGCAACACCGACTACACCCGGGCGCTGGCCGCGACACTGCGGCGGCCGGCGTTGCTGCCGGTGCCCTCGATCGGCCCTCGGTTGCTGCTCGGTAAGCAGGGGGCCGTCGAGTTGGCCGAGGCCAACCAGTGTGTCGCGCCGGCGGCTCTGGAGGCAATCGGGCACCGGTTCCGGCAGCCGACGGTGGAGGACGCGCTGGCACATCAACTCGGCCACGACCCCGCGCCCGGGGTGCTGTAACCGATGACTTAAGCCCCGCGCAAACATCGGCCGCATCGGGCACGATGGGACCCATGGCTTCTGGCCCCGGGGTGCTCGACGGACTGCATGACCTTGTCGAGGAATTGCAACGGCGGGGCTTCCGGGTGGTGGGTCCAACGTTGCGCGACAACGCGATCGTGCTCGCCGAAATCGACAGCGCCGCGCAACTGCCCTACGGCTGGGGTGTGGATGTGGCGCCGGGAAGCTATCGGCTGCGGGCCCGCAACGACCAGGCGGCCTTCGGCCACTCGGCCGGCCCGCAATCGTGGAAACAGTTCCTGCATCCACCGCGCCAGCGGGTCTGGTCCTCAGACGGCGGGGACGGTGTCGAAGAGGCCGGGGCCGAACAGCCCAGGTATGCCTTCCTCGGGGTCAGGGGCTGCGACCTGGCCGCCATCGGGGTGCTGGATCGGGTGCTGGCGGGAGGGCGCCATCCCGACGGCTCCTACACCGGCCGGCGCAGTGGCGCCTTCATCGTCGGCGTCAACTGCACCGAGCCGGGCGGCCTGTGTTTCTGCGCCTCGATGGGCACCGGACCGGGCTGTGGACCGGGCTGTTCCGATGGCCCGGCGCGGTACGACCTCGCGCTGACAGAACTTATCGACGGTGAGGCGGTCCGCTATCTGGTGGAGACCGGCACCACCGAGGGTGCGCAGGTGCTTGAGGCCATCCCGCACCGCGCTGCCGGGCCGGAGGAGATCAGCCGGTCCGCCGACGAGATCGCCTCGGCGGCAACGAAGATGGGCCGCCGGATGCCTGATACTGACCTACGTCAGCTGCTGATCGACTCCCGTCAGTCGCCGCACTGGGCGGAGGTGGCCAGCCGGTGCCTCACCTGCGGTAACTGCACCATGGTGTGCCCCACCTGCTTCTGCACCTCCAGCACCGACGTCACCGATCTGACCGGCGAGCACGCCGAGAGATGGATGGAGTGGTCCTCCTGCTTCGAGATGGACTTCACCCTCATCCACGAGGGTCCGGTCCGCCGATCCGGACCGTCGCGATACCGGCACTGGCTCACCCACAAGCTGAGCTCCTGGCACGACCAATTCGGCAGCTCGGGCTGCGTGGGCTGCGGCCGCTGTATCGCCTGGTGCCCCACCGGCATCGACATCACCGAAGAGATGGCGACGCTCGAGAGGGAACGCGGCAACGATGACTGAGACCACAGTCCGTCCTGCGCGATCCTCGAGCATGGCGCCGGTGCCCTACCGCGTCCGATCGCGGGTGGTGGAGAACGCCGACTCGGTCACCCTCGACCTGGCTCCGGTCGATGCACCCCTGCCTCCGGCGGTTCCGGGCCAGTTCATGATGCTCTACGCCTTCGGAGTGGGTGAGGTCGCGATCTCGTTCTCCGGCTTGCACGCCGACGGGACTATCACCCACACCGTCCGCGCAGTCGGCGCGGTGAGCGCGGCGCTGTGCGCCGCGCAACCCGGTCAGACAATCGGGGTTCGTGGGCCGTTCGGAACCGGCTGGGGGCTGGACACCGCAGTCGGCCGCGACCTGCTCGTCGTCGCCGGGGGCGTCGGCCTGGCCCCGCTGCGGCCCGTGGTGCTCGGAGCGCTGGCGCGGCGGGACCGATACGGCCGGGTGATCCTCATCGCCGGCGCCCGCGCCCAGCGCGACTTCCTCTACGCCGACGAACTGGCCGGCTGGCGACAGAACCCGCTGATGGAGCTGCATCAGACCGTTGATGTGCCGATCCAGGGCTGGCTCGGCGAGACCGGTTTCGTCACCGAGTCGCTGCGACGGCTGACCCTGCAGGCCGAGCGGACCACCGCCTTCCTCTGCGGACCGGAACCGATGATGCAATTCAGCGCCGAAGCCCTGCTCGGCAAGGGGATTCGCGCGGGGGATATCCACCTGTCGTTGGAGCGCAATATGCAATGCGGTACCGGCTGGTGCGGGCATTGCCAACTCGGCCCGCTGCTGCTGTGCCACGACGGCCCGGTTGTGACCTATGAGGTCGCCCGGCCCCTGCTGGAAGTCGAGGAACTGTAGAGATGGCCGGTGCGGCGGAGGAGCGGCCGGAGGAGCGGCCGGGGAATCGTCCGAGCCTTGCGGTGTGGAAGTTCGCATCCTGCGACGGAT
>DAIPYT010000128.1:0-8580 GCA_036782595.1 Mycobacterium sp.
TCTCCGGATGCGGTTCCCATGCGCGCGTAGAGATGTCGCGCGTATTCCTGCCACAACAGTTCGTCGCGAAACTTCGTCACATCATTCGGCGGACCCCCGGCCACGTGATCCCACACCTCGCGCAGGGTCAGCAGTCCATGCCGAATGTAGGGCGACAGCCGCGAAGATCCGCGAGTACCCGGTGGCCACACGTTATTGCGCCGTCGCGCGTAACCACTTACGTCGTAGGCCTGCAGCGCGGCATCGGCCGCCGATTGGCCCCCGCGTAGTCCGGTGGCGGGACCGGCGGGTACGCACAAATCCCCGAGGTGATCCATCACCCAGCCGCGTAGTTCGTCGTCGCCGAGCGGCGGATTAATGAGGCGCACACCACCATTGTTCACAGATCGGCCGTGGCCGAGGGCGACTAACGTGAGCGCATGGCCGTCGTCGTCGTGGGAGCAGGGCTGGCCGGGCTCGCTGCCGCGCGCCATCTCACCCGCCGCGGCGTGGAAGTCACCGTGCTCGAAGGCGCGGACGGTGTGGGCGGGCGGGTACGCACCGATCTGGTCGACGGCTACCGCCTCGATCGCGGGTTCCAGCTGTACAACCCGGCTTACCCCGAGGGTGCGCGTGTCCTCGATCATGAGGCACTCGATCTGCGGCCCTTCGTCGCCGGTGCGCGCATCGTGGTCAGCAGCGGTGGCCGCCGCCGGGTGGATCGAGTTGCCGATCCTCGTCGGGAACCCTCGTGGCTCGTCCCATCGCTCATGGCGCGAATCGGCTCACCGGTGTCGACTGTCCGCTTCGGTGCCTACGCCCTCTCCCGGGCCGTCCGGTCCGTGGAATCCCTGCATCGCGATCCCGATGTCACCAGCGAGGAGGCGCTGCGCCGAGCGGGCGCGGACCACACACTGATCGAGCGGGTGCTGCGCCCCTTCCTATCCGGGGTCTTCCTGGACTCCGAGCTCAGGACCTCCCGGCGCTTCCTCGATGTCGTGCTGAAGTCCTTCGTCCGGGGCACGCCCGGCGTCCCGGCCCGAGGCATGCAGCGCATTCCCGAACAGCTTGCCGCCGGGATCGACATTCGACTCGGCCATCGGGTCGCGTCCGTCTCGGCGCGGGCCGTCGATGTCGCCGGCGGTGATGTTCATCGCGCCGAGGCCGTCATCGTCGCGACCGATCCGTCGACCGCGGCCAGTCTCATCTCCGATATCCACGCGCCTGCCGCGAATTCAGTCACGACCTGGTACTACCGGCCCACCTGCGCGCCCGAGGACCTCGCCGGTGGGCAGGGCGTCCTTGTCCTCGACGGCGACGGTCGTGGACCGCTGGTCAACACGGTGGTGCTTACCCATGCTGCACCCGACTACGCCCCACCCGGAAGCGCGTTGGTTTCAGCCTCGTCGCTCGGGGTGCGGCACGCCCCTTCCGACGAGAAGGCCGTCCGCGATCACCTCGAGTGGCTCTATGGGGTGCCGACGAAAGGCTGGGAGCTCATCGCGAGTTATCCCATCCCTTACGCACTGCCCGCCATGCCGGTTCCCTTCGAACTGAAACGGCCGGTGCGTACGGCGGGCGGTGTGTACGTTGCGGGTGATCACCGAGACACCTCGTCCATCCAGGGTGCGCTGGTCAGCGGCCGCCGGGCGGCTGCGGCGCTGCTGAAAGATCTCGGGATCACGGCTCGCGGCGCTGAATGACGCAGGGGTGAATAATTCCCCTACGCAGGGTGAATTCCCTTGTGGGGCGGTCGGATTGGCTGCGCAGCGTGGTGCCGTCACTACGGTTTGAGAAGTCCCACGCCTTCGTGCCGATGAACGGAGCAGCAATGCACTCTGTGATGACCCGCGCCCTGTCGATCGCTGTGGTGGCGGTGACGGTCGGTGCCTGCTCGGGGCCCAACTCAACGGCGCAGGGCCTCAACTCCGTCAGCGCGTCGGCCGCCGCGGGCAAGAATGTGCCGGCATTGGATCGGGCCGGATGGACGAGCACCGTCTACGACAAGCTCACCGAGATCATCTCCGGGTCGGCGGGCCAAGGGAAAAAGGTGGTGTTCGACTTCGACAACACCACCCAGGCCCGCGACGTCAGCGAGGCGGTGTTGGCCCAAGCCCAGCAAAGCGCCCTGATCGACCCGCAGACGGTCTCCCCGGCGATGTTCCCCTCGTTCACGACGGCCGATGGCAAACAGATGACCATCTCGAAAGGGATTTACGACTACTACGAGGGGCTGCTGGATTCCGGCGGTGAGGCCGACCCCTTCCGGGAGTACTCCTCGCTGCCGATGCCCGCGTCCGTGTTCAACGGCCGCACCGTCGGGGATTTCGTCGGCCAGACCTCGGTGATCTACAACTCAGGCTCGGGGCTGGACGACCTGACATCGGGAAGCCAGTCGAAGATCCTCGGTGCCGGAAGGCCCTTCATCTATCCGCAGATGGCCGATCTCTACGGGAACCTGCGCAGTCACGGCTACGACGTCTGGGTCGTCTCCGCGGGCATCGGTTGGGCGGTGCGGTGGATGGTGGCGAACGCGCTCAACCCGGCGATCGTCGCCAAGTACGGCAAAGACGCCGCGCTCCCGCTCGACCACGTCGTGGCGGTTACAACCCTGATGAAGGACCGCAGCACCGGAAAACTGGTGTCCGATTATCAACTCACCCACCAGACACCAGATGCGGCCTACATCAATTTGGACCCGGCCCGTTTGTCCCAGTTGGAAATCCTGGCTCTGCCGGACGGTCTGACGTCCTGGCGGGGCGGAAAGACCGGGGCCATCGACAACGTCATCAGCCGAGACGAATTGTTCATGGCCGCCGGTGACTCGATGGGCGATGTCGAGATGCTCAACCGCGCGTCCAACCGCCTGGTTGTGAGCCGGATGAACAAACCCGACCTCGCTGAAGGATTCGCACTGGAGATCGGGAAAGCCCCCGATGCGAACTGGATGTTGCAGCCGACCATCAACACCGCACCCGTCGGCTTCCTGCCGAGTAAATGCGAGATGGCCACCAAGACGGCTAAAGACACCGATGTGACGGCCAAAGCCGACAAGTCGCTCGGGGTTCTCGAGGGGACCGGCCGGCTCGGCTCCTTCGTTGATTGCTGATATGAAACGGCGGGTGTTCACCTTCTGGTAACCCCACAGTCGCCAGGCCGGGCTAATGTCCGCGGGTGCAAATTCATCTGGATGGCTACACCGTCGTCGACGACGAAGACGACGATCCGATCCTGCTTGATCCGACCGGCATCGCGGTCGACACCTGGCGGGAGAACTATCCCTATGAGGACCGGATGTCGCGGCCCGATTACGAGGAACAGAAGCACATCCTGCAGGTCGAGCTGTTGAAACTGCAGAACTGGTCCAAGGCCAACGGTCTGCGGCACGTCATCGTGTTCGAGGGCCGTGACGCCGCGGGCAAGGGCGGCACCATCAAGCGGTTCATGGAGCATCTCAATCCCCGCGGAGCCCGGGTGGTTGCACTGGAGAAGCCGACCGAAAAGGAAAGCACCCAGTGGTATTTCCAGCGTTACGTCAACCATCTGCCGTCGGCGGGTGAGATCGTGCTGTTCGACCGGTCCTGGTACAACCGCGCCGGGGTGGAGCGGGTGATGGGCTACTGCACGCCCAAGCAGCACGCGGAATTCGTCCGGCAGGTTCCGCTGTTCGAGCAGATGCTCGTCAACGACGGGATCAGCCTGACCAAGCTATGGTTTTCGGTGTCGCAGTCAGAACAGCGCACACGCTTCACCATCCGGCACGTCGATCCGGTGCGGCAGTGGAAGCTCTCACCGACCGATCTGGCATCGCTGGATAAGTGGGACGACTACACCGCGGCCAAAGAGGACATGTTCACCTGGACCGACACCGAGGTCGCGCCGTGGACGGTCATCAAGAGCAACGACAAGAAGCGTGCCCGTGTCAACGCGATGCGCCATGTGCTGAGCAAGTTCGAGTACGCCGATAAGGATTACGAGGCTGTTGGTCAGCCCGACCCGCTGATCGTCGGGCGGGCAATGTCCCATTCGGATTGAACTAGTTCGTCCTCGCCCGGCGGCGGGCCGTGAGCTTGGTCCATACCCAGGTCAACGGAACGTCGCGGCCGGTGGCCAGATACTCCACGGTGGCGGGGTAGTGGCAGATCTCGCGAACGAGGGCTAAGCCGGCGGGCTTGCCCACGAGCAGTACTTGGTCGTCGAGGGCCAGTGGCGTGTCCTCGGCAGGCATGAACTGTGCTTCGCCGTCGCGGACGAGGACCAGCGCGGCCATCGGCAGCGTCGAATCGCGGTCGTCGGGGCGTCGCATCAGGGTGCCCAGAGTCAGGGTCTGCCCGCGTCGCAACCAGGCTGCGATCGCCGGCGCCTGCTCGGCGGAAAGGGTGAGCTCGTCGCGTTCCGGAGTGTGCTGGCCGCAACGCTCCACTAGGTGGTCGCGGACCTCAATGGCCCATTGTTCATCGGCATTGCGGGCATGCTCGATGAAGCTCCAGAACACCGGGGTCAGAATGCGGGCCAGCACCTCACGGGCGACGACCTCGGTGGCGATGTACACCGAGTCGATCTGCAGGGTGTCCAGTAGCGACTTCTTGGCGTTGGTCTGCTGGAGCAGCACCAGATAGGCGTCTGGGTTGGCGCTGCGGGCGTGTTCGGCCATCGCGATGTTGACTGTGTCGTTGCCGGTGCCGGCGACGAACGCCACCGATCCAGAGACGTCGGGGTCCCCGCCGGCCGGATCGACGAGTTCAATGGTGACGCCGGCCGCGGCGAGATCGGCGACGATGGCATCGTCGAACTCACCCTCGGCGCAAACCACCCATCTGCGTGCAGCGAGATCCTGGCGCGCCGGCAGCAGTTGCTCCTGGTCGTTGTCCATCAGCCAACGCAGCAGCTGGTAGCTCACCGGTTGGTGGATGGACAGGGCGAGGTATTCCCCAAAGCGGTCGTCGGCATTGATCGCCGACCCCGGGGTGAAGTGCTCCATGCGGGTCCGGGTGCGCTGTTGGGTGCAGCGGCCCAGAACCGGTAGATCCGGTCGCAGCAGCGATGCCGCCATCACCACCGCGAGGTTGGTGTCGTCGTCGTTGGTCAATGCCAGCACCCCCTCGCAATCCTGGTGTCCCAGGCCCGCCATCCCGAGTACCGCCGGAGAAGCGCAGTCGCCGCGCAGAGCGGGGACGTCGAAACTGAGTTGGTGGGAGATCACCGACTCGACTTTCTCCTCCTGCCTGTCGATCAGGACGAATCGGCGATAGTGCTCGTCGAGTTCGGTCCCGACGATCCGGCCGGCATCTCCGTAACCGGCGACAATGATGAACGGCTCGACTAACCGCCGGACTTGCCGCCGGAACTGCTGAGTGGCGACGGCTGTCTGGAAAGCTTCCCCCTGGATGAGGGCGAAGAACACGCCGATGGCGTAGGCCCAGCTGATGACGAGCAGGAAAATCGACACCGTCATCCACATCCGCTGCGGATAGCTGAAGGCGTAGGGCGCCTCGGTGAAACCGACCGTGGTCAAGGTGATGGTCATCTGATAGAACGCGTCAAAGATGTTCAGCCGATAGGGATTTCCGTCACCGTCGACCCCCGGCATCAACATCATCCCGGCGGTGCAGAAGCTGAATGTGCTGACAACGACGATCAGCGGCATCCGCATCCGCCGCATGATCAAGAAGATCGCTTCGGTGCTCGGGACGGTGTTTGGAACGTTGACCGGCGTGCGCCGGGTGGCTCGGCGCCGGGTCCAAAGGTTCAGCAGATGCTGCGGTTTCGGCATGGATTGGCGACGGCTATCGGCGACGGAACGATGCCGTCTCGATGACCAGAAGTGTGACCGACACCAGGTTGGCCAACAGTGCCCCGCCGGAAAGCGACACCACGCTCGCCGTGTCGTGCCCGTCCAGTCCGTTGGGCGAGACGTGGTTGGCCCAGACCCACATTCCGGCGGCGGCGGCAAGTTGAAGCAAGGCCACAAGACTGGTGGCCAGGTGGATTGCTCCGAGTTGGGTGCTGTCGCCGAACTTGAGGATCGTCGCGATCAGGGTGACGATGAGGGCGAGGAACAACTCCCAGGAGTTGTGGACCTCGGGGTCGCTGATATCGCCGACGAAGAAACCGAAGTTCAGAGTTGCTGCCAGCAGCACGAAGAAACCGAAAACCACTTTCTCGAGGTTCACATCGGCAGCCTAGCCGGTCCCCAGTGGGACCCGGCCGAAACGAATCGGGCGGTGACCGCTATTTGCGGACAGGCCGCTTGAACAGGTACTGCAGCCAGCGAACGTCGAGCAACATGAGTCCAACGGTAAGTCCCGAAATTAAGGTGACCGGCCTCCGACGCTAACGTGTCGCTAAGAATTTTTGCCAGAGCGTCATTAGGTTGACGCGTTGAACCGCTTGATGTGAGCGAAGACGCGGTCGGACAGGTCGTCGGGCATCGTGATGGTCAGGCTGACATCGTCGAGTTGCATGACGGTGTTGCCGTCGCCGTAGGGCAGCAGCTCTTGTGCCTCGCCGATGCGGGCGCACATCGTCGTGATGAATCCCTCGTAGCCGAGCAGCGGCAACAACGCGATGGCCCCCGCGTCGTGAACGAACGTCAGCGCCTCATAGTCGACCGGGGTCTGAACGCAATTCTCAGCCTGGACGAGCAGCGCTTCGTGATAGTCCATCAGCCGGTCGGCGATGGTGACGATCGCGTCGGGATCGGCGCTGCTGTCGCTGCCCACCTCGCCGAAGGCGCCCTTGAAAGCGGGACTGAGCATGAACTGTTCAAGTTGGGCGATGAGGTCGAGGATCGCTTTCATGGCTTGGTGGGCGATCTGGGAGTACGCCTGGCCGGACAGTGATACAGCCCCGGGGCGGGGCTGATACCCGGAGGCGACACGGCGAAGCCGCGCTTGGACGGCGTTGCGGCGCTGCAGCAGAACCGAGGCGAAGAGGGCCCACGGCCATGCGGCGGGTTTATCAGCCTTCAGGCGGGCCAACGCTTCTTTCGTGGTGGCGACCTGAGCAACCAGGGCGGCGTTCTCATGCGGTGGAACAAGTCTTTCCGGTGTCGGGTCGATCGGCCGGGCCATTCCCTCAGCGAGCGAACGTAGGTCGGCCGGCCACGGCCACGGTTCGAGCAGCTTCTTCTGGGCGAGGCTTCTGGAGTAGGCAATCCGGCCGACGAACAACAGCACGCCGACACCTGCCAGTCCTGCCAGCCACGACCCGTTGCTGAACGCTGAGAGCAGCAGGAAAGCCCCTGCTATCAAGCCCCACATGGTGCCGCGGGTCAGCCCCATCGCCGTACTCGTCATCACCCACCCCCTTCCTTCACCCGAGTTATTGCGAGGCTAACCGCCCACACCGACAGAACCAGTGGCGTGTAACACGCAGGCCGGCCTCTGCGAACTGATTCATACGAGACTCCCGAATAGGGATAGCCCCGATCGACAGAGATGAGATCCCATGAAGACCCAGTCGCGTTTGTCCGGTGCAGTCGGTGCGCTCGCCATGGCGGTTGCCGCCGTGCCGTTGACCGCACTCGCATTGGCACCGATGAGCCAGGCCGAGGGCAACTGCGCGCCCCAGTTCTTCTTCAACACCATCACCAACCAGTGCGAGTTCTGCAATACCCCGGTCATGTTCTGGAACTACGACACGAATCAATGCTTGGTTGTCGACCCCACCCCATACGTCGGTCCGGTGGTGGGCCCGGTCGGTCCGGTCGGCGTCGGCGGTGTCGGTCCGGTGGTGGGCCCGGTCGGTCCGGTCGGCGTCGGTGGCGTGGGCCCGGTTGCGGGGCCGGTCGGTCCGGTCGGTGTCGGTGGCGTCGGCCCCGTGGTGGGACCTGTCGGACCCATCGGCGTCGGCCCGCGCTAACGGCCCGCTTCGATACCGGCGACTCGCGCCGCGGCGTCTTGGCCGCAGACCGGCCGCAGTTCGAAGCCGGCCGCGGCCACGTCGGTAATCCGTTGCATGAGGTCGCCTGAAGAAACGTGGGCCTGCAGGCTGGTCCCCGGGCAGTCCGTCCCTGACGCGACCTCGCGGTGGCTGGCCAGCGTGTCGACCCCGATGCCGAATCGCTGGGTGGCCCAGGCGAATACCAGTGCCGCGCCGTCCAGTTGGGCCTCGGTGACGGCTTCCTCGTCGAAGTTGCCCTCACACAGCACCAGGAAATGTCCGGTCGTGTCGTAATCGGTGGCGGTGTCCCCGGCAATGGCGGTGTCGCGAAGCGCGAAGATGTTCCCGTTGCGGTCGACAGCCGCGTGGTAGGCGATGTCCACCCAGCCCTTGTCATCCTGATGAAAGCGCTGATGTTGTTGCAAGCGGGCGACGATCCCGCGGTTGTCCGGCAGAGCCACCGCGGAGTGATGAATCGTCATCCGGTCGATGGTGTGCGGCCGTCCGCCGGGTAGGGCGGGCCGGGCGCCCCAGGACTGCCTGCAGAGCATCACCCCGGCCGTCGTCGCCGCCGATGCGCGGTTCGCGGTGCCGGCTACGACCGACGCCAAGCCGACCGACGCCAAGCCGACCCCGCCGGCGATGGTCAACAGCGCGCGACGGCTGACTCGGTCTGAGGTCCCCACGACAGTCACAATAGAGGCTGGGTGCCGGGCC
>DAIPYT010000129.1:0-8496 GCA_036782595.1 Mycobacterium sp.
GTCATGGTAAGAGCAGAAGTCATGCCGTTTACGGTAACCGGACCAGCCCCCAATCACGGAATCGGGGCATATCCCCCAGAAGTTCCCCCCGGAACTCCCCCGGCATCTCCCCCGGCATAGCGCTCGGCGAAAGGCGTCATCAGCCGCGCCAGGTCGGCGGGCACATCGTGGCGGGCCGCGGATTCGCTCTCAGCGGGCATCGAAACATAGGACATGGCGAGCCGCACGATGGCCCGCGCCAGCACGCCGGCGTCAGCCTCGTCGGCCTGCACCCAGCTGCCGGTGATCGCCGCGGTGAGCCGGGCCGAGCACTGGGTGATGATCGGCCCGCTGCCGGTGGTGATGATCTGCAGCAGGTCCGGTTTGGCTGCGCCGGAGAGCAGTGAGATGACCAGCGGATCGGCGGCCGAGGCGGAGAAGAAGGAGCGGAACCCGTCGAGGAAGGCCGCATAAAGATCGCCGACGTGACCGTCGATGGCAGCCGAAACGTCGTCCACCAGCCTGGTCGCCAACCTCAACGCATAGCCCTGCGCGAGGCCCTGACGTGAGCCGAACTCGTTGTAGATGGTCTGCCGGCTGACTCCGGCGGTGCGGGCCACATCCGAGAGGGTGATCGCCGACCAGTCCTTGGTCAGCAGCTCCTGACGCATGGCGTCGAGGACACCGTCACGCAGCTGGTCCACGTACTCCCCGCGCTTACCGGGCTTGACGGGCCGACTCGGCCAGTCGCTTGCCGAGCACCGAGTGCCGGTAGCCGTACAACGCATACACCGCGATGCCGATCACCATCCAGATCGCGAACCGGATCCAGGTCAGGGCGGTCAGGTTCAGCATCAGCCAGAGGCAGGCCAGGATCGACAGGATCGGCAGCGCCGGCACGAACGGCGCCCGAAAACCGCGATTCAGATCCGGCCGGGTTCGACGCAGGATGATCACCCCGGCCGAAACCAGAACGAAGGCGAACAACGTGCCGACGTTGACCATCTCCTCGAGCTTGGACATCGGGAAGGCGGTTGCGGCCACCGCGATAAGCAGGGCGACCAAGACGGTGATCCGCACCGGGGCGTCCCGTTCGTTGGTCATCGCCAGCCCCCGGGGTAACAGACCGTCGCGGGCCATCGCGAACATCACCCGCGACAGGCCGAGCACCAGCACCATCACCACTGTGGTCAAACCGGCCAGAGCGCCGATCGAGATGATCTTGGCCGCCCAGTCCACCCCGTTGATGGAGAACGCGGTGGCCAGGTTGGCGTGACCCCCTGAACTATTGGGGCCCTTGTCCGCTAGTTCGGTGTAGCTGACCATGCCGGACAACACGATCGAGACCCCGACGTAGAGAACGGTGACGATTGCCAGCGAGGCCAGGATGCCGCGCGCGACGTCGCGTTGCGGGTTCTTGGTCTCCTCTGCGGTAGTGGCGACCACATCGAATCCGATGAACGCGAAGAAGACGATGGAGGCACCGGCCAGCACGCCGTACCAGCCGTAGTGACTTCCGCCGCCGCCGGTGAGCAGTGAGAACACCGATTGGTCGATACCGGTTCCGGCTGCGCCCTTGCCGGTTTCGGTGGGCGGGATGAACGGGGAGAAGTTCTCCGGCTTGATGTAGAACGCGCCGACGGCGATCACCAGGAGCACGACAGCGACCTTGATGGCGGTGATCACAGCTGAGAAATGCGATGAGACTTTGGTGCCCGCGATCAGCAGGGTGGCGACCACCGCGACGATAAGCAGCGCGCCCCAATCGAATGCGAACCCGCCGATCTTTGCGGTGCCGCCGGAGAAGCCGAACACCGTTCCCAGATAACTCGACCAGCCCTTCGCGACCACCGCCGCGCCGACGGCGAATTCCAGGATCAGGTCCCAGCCGATGATCCAGGCGACGAACTCGCCGAAGGTGGCGTAGGAGAAGGTGTAGGCACTGCCCGCGACCGGCAGGGTGGAGGCGAACTCGGCGTAGCAGAGCGCGGCCAGCGCGCACGTGATCGCGGCGATGATGAACGACACCGACAGGGCAGGGCCGGTGATATTGCCGAAGGTTGTTGCCGTGACGGTGAAGATGCCGGCGCCGACGACCACCGAGACCCCGAAGACGGTGAGATCCCACCAGGTGAGTTGCTTACGCAGCCGGGTGGACGGCTCGTCGGTGTCCTGGATGGACTGTTCCACCGACTTAGTGCGCGCGGCCAACTTCATGCGGGCAGACGCTACCCGGCGATGGATCGATCGAGGTCGGGTTCGATGTAGATCAGATGGACTGTCGGAACCGCTGCCCGCACCGCGGCCTCGGCGTTGTCGATGGCGGCGGCCACCGTCGCCAGATCGGTCGAGGGAGCCAGCGCGATCTTGGCGCCGACCAGCATCTCCTCGGGCCCGAGGTACTGGGTGCGCAGATGGATCACCCGGTCGACGTTGTCGGTTCCCTCGAGTGCGGCCTGGATGGCGCTGAGTTCCTCGCCGGTGGCGCTCTCGCCGATCAGCAGACTGTGCATCTCCACCATCAGGATCACCGCGATGACGCCGAGCAGGGCGCCGATCAGCATGGTGCCGATCCCGTCCCAGACGGCATCTCCGGTGAGGATGGTCAGACCCACCCCGAAAAGCGCGAAGACCAATCCGAGCAGCGCGCCGGTGTCCTCGAGCAGCACCACCGGCAGTTCGGGATTGCGCGAGCGGCGGATGAATTGCCACCAGGTACCGGAACCCTTGAGTGGCTTGGACTCCACCATCGCGGTGCGGAAGCTGTAGGTCTCCAGCCCGATGGCCACCAGCAGGATCGCGATCGCGATCAGCGGTGATTTCAGCGGCTCCGGGTGGCTGATCTTGTGGTAGCCCTCATAGAGCGCGAAGACCGCACCGAGGGTGAACAGCACCAGCGCGACGACGAACGAGTAAAAGAACCGGCTTCGGCCGTACCCGAACTGGTGCAGGCTGGTGGCCTCGCGTCGCGCCCGCCGCTGACCCAGCAGCAGCAGCGCCTGATTGGACGTGTCGGCCACCGAGTGGACCGCTTCGGCGAGCATCGAGGAACTGTGGGTGAGCAGGAAGCCGATGAACTTTGCGACTGCGATACCAGCGTTGGCCGCCAGTGCCGCCATGATGGCCCGGGTGCTACCGGAAGCCGACATCCGCCCCTCCACTACCTCGCGGTTCAGAGGCCAACGGTAGCGCGGAACACCCTGCTCGGGACGGAAGCTTCTAAACGAATCGGGCCGTCGTCGGCGGCCACCCACGCTGCCGCGCCGCGGTCGATCCGCAATTCCTCGGACTTCGCCCGGGCGGTCACCGAACCTTCTGTGCAGACCAGGATCTGCGGACCGTCGTGCCGGGACGGGGCGTCCACTTCGTGACCGAGGTTCTCACCCTCCAGAGTCAGAACGGAGGCGGCGAATTCGGCCGTGGGGGTGTCATAGACCAGTTCGATGCCCTCACGGTGGGTGCCCACCCGGGCGTCGGGCACCGGGGTGAAGTCGAGCACCCGCAGCAGTTCGGGTACGTCAACGTGTTTGGGTGTCAGCCCACCCCGCAGCACGTTGTCGGAGTTGGCCATCACCTCCATTCCCACCCCGTGCAGGTAGCTGTGCAGATTGCCGGCGGGCAGGAAGATTCCCTCCCCAGGGCTCAGGCTGATCCGATTGAGCAGCAGGGCGGCCAGCACGCCGGCGTCGCCGGGATAGCGCTCCCCCAGTTCCAGGATGGTGCGGGCTTCGGCATCGAATTCCTTTGCCCCGGAACGGATATAGGCGACCGCGCCTTCCAGGACAGCGGGAATCAGGGGGTCGATGTGGGGTTGCGGGGCGGTGATCCAGGTGGTGAAAAGTGCGCGCAGCCCTGCGGCATCGGACTGGTCGGTGAGCAGTGCGATGTAGGGATCCAGTCCCGGCACCGCCAGGGCTGTCATCAGCGCCACCGACCGCGCGGCCGGCCGGAATCCGGCGAGCGCCGCGAATTCACTCAACGCGACCAGCAGTTCGGGCTTGTGGTTGCGGTCGCGATAGTTGCGCACCGGTGAATTGACCGGCAAGCCGGCGCGGTCTTCCCGCTCGAAACCCTCCACCGCCTGCCGGGCGGAGGGGTGGGCTTGCAGCGACAACGGTTCGTCGGCGGCGAGGACTTTGACCAGGAACGGCAGGACGTCGCCGAAGCGTTCCCGCACAGCCGGGCCGAGCTCGCCGTCCGGATCGACGGTGATCGCATCCAGCAATGAGGTCTCACCGCCCGGCCCTTCAAGCCAAGCCGGGTCGCCGGGATGGGCACCGAGCCACAGTTCGGCCTCGGGGTGAGCGGTGGGCGCAGGCCGGCCGGTGAACTCGGCGATGGCTGTGCGTGACCCCCAGGCGTACGTCCGAACGGCGCCGCGTATCAGCTGCACGACCGACTATCCCCCCGCCAGCTTCAGATAAACAGCGGCCATCTCCAACCGCACCGCCAGGGTGGCCAACTGCTGCTCGGTGCCGGCATTACCTTCCGGCACAGATCCTGCCTCGCCGACGTCCTCGACACCCACCAAATCGACGCCGTCCATTCCGGCGATGCGCGCCGAGACCACCGGTCGCTCGGCGTGCAGAGTCAGCGCCAGCACGCGGGGCCGGCTCGGCCGCGGACCGTCGATCTCCTCGTCATGGAACAACGAATCGGCAAATCCGGCAGCCGCTGTGTTGCGCACAGCCACCAGGGCGTCGGACAACCCGGCCGCACCCACCGGGCGGCTGGCAACCCGCAGCAACACCGTCGCGGCGTGCCGAGCCAGCGCGGTGGTGGCCGGGCAATCTCCAGCCAGCACCACCGGCCGCCCCGCCATCCGTTCGGCCAGCATCTTGGCCGGGTTGGTGAAGACGTCCCGAGCCGCACTGTTGCGCAACGCCTCAGCGTCGAGCTCGTCGGCCAGCGCATTCAGCGGGTCCGCTGGTTCTAAATCCCGGGTCGCTTCGCTCCTGCCCGCTGGGGCCAGCCCCGGGTCCACCGCCGCCAGCGTCGCCAGGCCTGCTGCCAGATACCGGCACAGCCCGAATTCCTCAGGGACCCAAAGCCGGGGCGCGAGCACCGCTGCGCGGCCCGCGGTGGCATCCCGCAGCGGTCCCTCGTACGGCGCCGCGACCACCACACGAGCCCCGCGGCGCACGGCGGTGCCCGCGGCTGCGGCCAGCGTCGGGTCTCCGGGGTCATCGCCGGCGACGACCAGAACGTCCAGTGGGCCGATCCAGGGCAGCGCATCGGCCGCCAGAACCAGCGGTTCGCCGGCCGCAGCACCGAGGGCGGCGGCGAGCATCGCACCGGCGGCCTGGGCAGGCCCGCGGGCCGCGAGCCAGATCACTGTTCTCGGCCGGCCGTCCCCGGTGACCGAGGCCAGGGCACCCTCCTCCACCGCGGCGGCCACCGCCCGGACCTGAGCACCGGCCATGGCCGAAGCGCGCAACATGCCGTCTCGGTCCGCTTCCAGCAGGCCTTCGGTGTCGTCGAGATCCACCGTCGCCTGCGCCGCGCTCACGCGCCCGCCCTGCTGCACGCGCCGATCTCGTCGGCAGCCCGGGTAACGATTGCCTGCACCGCATCGGCGGTGGCAGCCTCCACGTTCAGTCGCAGTAGCGGCTCGGTGTTGGAGGTGCGAAGGTTGAACCAGGCTCCATCACCCAGATCTACGGTGACACCGTCGAGTTCATCAGTCGAAACAGTCTGGGCTGCAAATGAATTCAGGACTGCCACAACACAGGCCGGTGCATCATCGACGCGGAAGTTGATCTCGCCCGACGCCGCGTAGCGCTGGTAGTCGCGCATCAGTTCCGACAGCGGGCGGTTCTGTTCACCCAAGGCCGCCAGCACGTGCAGCGCGGCCAGCATGCCCGAGTCGGCACCCCAGAAGTCCCGGAAGTAGTAGTGCGCGGAGTGCTCGCCACCGAAGATGGCGCCGCTCTGGGCCATCAACGCCTTGATGTAGGAGTGACCGACGCGGGAGCGTAACGGCTTTCCGCCCCGTTCGACGATCACCTCCGGCACCACGCGTGAGGTGATCAGGTTGTGGATCACCGTCGCGCCCGGCTCGCGAGCGAGTTCACGGTCGGCGACCAGGGCGGTGACCGCAGACGGCGACACCGGCGCTCCGAGTTCGTCGACGACGAAGCAGCGATCGGCGTCGCCGTCGAAGGCCAAACCGATGTCGGCGCCGGTGCGGCGCACATAGTCCTGCAGGTCCACTAGATTGGCCGGTTCCAGCGGGTTGGCCTCATGGTTGGGGAAGGAGCCGTCGAGCTCGAAGTACAGCGGGAGCAGCGTCAGCCCCGGGACGGCACCCAGAACCGCCGGTGCGGTGTGCCCGGCCATCCCGTTGCCGGCGTCGACGGCCACCCGCAACGGCCGTAGCTCGCCGACGTTGACCAACGAGCGCAGGAACGCGCCGTAGTCGCCGAGCACGTCCCTGTCGTCGACGGACCCTCGCGGACCATCCCACCCCGGCACGCCGGCGATGACCTCGTCGCGGATCACGGCCAGACCGGTGTCCTCGCCGACCGGCTTGGCTTCGGCGCGGCAGAGTTTGATGCCGTTGTAGGCGGCCGGGTTGTGGCTGGCGGTGAACATCGCCCCGGGGCAGTCGAGTAGACCGGAGGCGAAGTACAGCTCGTCGGTGGAAGCCAGCCCGATCCGCAGCACGTCCAGACCCTGTGAGGTCACCCCGTCGGCGAAGGCGGCGGCCAGCACGGGGGAACTCTCCCGCATGTCGTACCCGATCACGACGCGGCTACTGCCGTGGGCGCCCTCAGCGCGCATCAGCCGCGCGAAGGCCGCGCCGACGTCGAACACGAAGGACTCGTCGATCTCCTGCCCGACCAGACCACGGACGTCGTAGGCCTTGATCACGCGACGCACATCGGCGGCGGACCTGGGCATGGCGGGACTCCTTGGGACCGTGGACCTATTGGCAGCCAAGCCTAGCCGTTCAGGCCGACCCGGTAGTCCGGCTCATCGCGGAGCGGAAATTCAGTCGCCCGGGTCGGGAAGAACCCGCAAGTGTCCGCGGCGGCGGCCGGCCGGTCCGGTCCTCGGCGCCGACGGGGAGAACCCGGTGACATGAGCCCGGTCGCCGGCTGTGGGTGCGCCGATCGGATCGGAGAATCCGGGCAGCGGAGAGCCGCCCGAAACCTTGCCCTCACGCACGGCGTCCGCGAGTGCGACGAGGTCGTCCTCGTCGGGATTGGTCGGAAGTGGCCCGGCGTGCCGCACCAATTCCCAGCCCCGCGGAGCGGTGATCCGGCTGGCATGACTCAGGCACAAGTCCCAGGAGTGCGGCTCGCGGATGGTGGCCAGCGGTCCCACTACGGCGGTCGAGTCGGCGTAGACGTACGTCAGGGTCGCCACCGCGTAATGCGCGCACCCGGGGCGGATGCAGCGACGGGGAACATTCACGCCGGTGAGGCTATCGCGGTGGGAATGCGGCGTGACACCGGACACGCGCGACCAATGGACGGTCGATGTTGAACCGTTACGATCTGCAGTTCATGGCCGACCCCCGCAGTTCCCGCCGCGGCGGCGGGCCGGGCGGCGCCTCCCGGCGCGGACGTGAGATGCGCGGCCCACTGCTGCCCCCGACGGTTCCGGGTTGGCGCAGCCGCGCCGAACGCTTCGACATGGCGGTGCTGGAGGCCTACGAACCCATAGAGCGGCGGTGGCATGAGCGCCTCGCCGAACTCGATGTGGCCGTCGATGAGATTCCGCGCATCGCGCCGAGGGATCCCGAGAATGTGCAGTGGCCGCCGGAGGTGGTGGCCGATGGGCCGATTGCTCTGGCGCGGCTGATACCGGCCGGGGTGGACGTCCGCGGAAATGCCACGCGGGCCCGAATTGTGCTGTTTCGCAAGCCAATCGAGCGGCGAGCGAAGGACTCGGTCGATCTGACCGATCTACTGCATGAAATTTTAGTGGCGCAGGTCGCGACTCATCTGGGTGTGGAGCCTGACGTCATCGACCCCACCATGGACGCCGACGACTAGCCGGCAGCTCTCAGATGATGCCGCGCTTGAGGCGCCTGCGCTCCCGCTCGGACAGACCGCCCCAGATGCCGAAGCGCTCATCGTTGGCCAGGGCGTACTCCAGGCACGCGTCGCGCACCTCGCACCCCAGGCAGATCCGCTTGGCCTCGCGGGTCGAGCCGCCCTTCTCCGGGAAGAACGCCTCCGGATCGGTCTGCGCGCAGAGAGCCTTCTCCTGCCACAGCGGATCATCCGGAGTCAGTGGTCCATCCAACAGATCCGGCACCACACTCAGATGAGCCCGCGTGGCGGTGGCTCCGAGAAAAATCTCATACGACATGCCCGACCTCCTTACCTGATTTCGGTTGTGCAGCATCACTTCATTCGAACATGTGGTCGAATCGCGGTCTGCGACACCGAAATCGGCAGGTCGACCGGGAAATGACACAGCTGTGATTAGACATTGCCGCAGTGCCCCGGTCAAGCCGATCGACCTATTTCCCTACCACTTTCGTGACCAAATCCGGCGTGTCGA
>DAIPYT010000130.1:0-8448 GCA_036782595.1 Mycobacterium sp.
CGAAGATGAAGTCGTTGTGGGCGTTGGGCAGGTAGTTCCACTTGGCGGTTCCCTGTCCCAGCCCATCGCCGAAGACGCCGCCGTTGGCCAGCGCGAACTTGGCCTGCCGGGCCTGATAACCCGCACCTTGCGCATCGGCGCTGGGATCCAGCCAGGAACGTACCCGATCGGAGCGGTAACCCTCCGAGACCGCCAGCACCGCGGCGGCGAAGATGGTGGCCGCCAGCGAGCTGACGAACACCTTCAGCGGTAGTCCGGCGAACCACAGCAGAGCCAGCAGGATGATGCCCAGGGACACGGTTTGGCCGAGGTCGGGCTGGGCCACGATCAGCGCGAGTGCACAGACGGCGGCAGGGATGAGCGGGATGAGCATCTCGCGCAGCGAGGCCCGCTCCATGCGGCGCGCGGCCAGCAGGTGCGCGCCCCAGATCATGAAGGCGATCTTGGCCAGTTCGGAGGGCTGCATCGACAGACCCGCGACGACGAACCAGCCGCGGGTTCCGTTGGCCATGTTGCCGATGCCGGGAATGAGCACCAGTACCAGCAACACGACCGTTGTCGCATAGGCGGCGAAGGCGGTTCGGCGGATGAATCCCACCCGTAGCCGCAGGGCGAACCAGCAGGCAGACAGACCCACCGCGGCCCACATCAGCTGGCGGAAGAAGATCGTCCACGGGCTGCCGTCCTCGTCGTAGGAGTGCACTCCCGAGGCCGACAACACCATGATCAAACCCAGTGTGGTGAGCAGCCCGGCCACCGACACCATGAGATGGAAGGAGGTCATCGGCCGGGCCAGCCAGGCGCCGAACTTCGCGGGTGCGGTGAACCGCGGCGTGAACAGGGTGAATCTCCGAGCCGCGGGGGCGGCTTCCGCTGCGCCGTCGGCCGGCGCGGGATCGGTCGACTCGGCGCCCCGGCGGGTGAGCCGGGACCACAGCGCGCTCATGGTGCTAGCGGGCCCGGACCGCGTCGGCGAACGCCTCGCCCCGGTCGGCGTAGCCGGCGAACTGATCGAACGAGGCGCCGGCGGGCGCCAGCAGGACGGTGTCACCGGGACGGGCCAGGCTGGCGGCGGCGGCGACGACCTCGGCCATCACCTGCCGACCGAGGCCCGGACCGGCGGCATCGATCACCCGAGTCCCATCAGTAACAACTGACTCATTGGTCTCATGCACCTCAGCATCCTCCCGCGTCACAACAGCGATGACGGGGACATCGGGTGCGTGTCGCGATAACGCCTCGGCCAAGATGGCTCGATCCTGGCCGATCAGAACCGCACCGGCCAGTCGGTCGGCCACCCTGGCCACGACCTGTTCCACCGAGGCGCCCTTGAGCATCCCGCCGGCCACCCAGACCACCCTGGGGTAGGCCAGGATCGAGGCCTCGGCGGCGTGCGGATTGGTGGCCTTGGAGTCGTCGACATACTGCACGCCGTCGAGCACCCCGACCGGTTCGGCGCGGTGCCGGCCGACCCGGAAGTCGGCAAGTGCTGAGGCAATCGCCGAGGCAGGGACGTCCACAGCGCGGGCCAGTGCGGCGGCGGCCAGTGCGTCGAGAACGCCCACCGGACCGGTGACCGGGATCGAGTCCGTGCGGGCCAGCACGAGTTTCCCCCCAGAGTCGTCGGCGAAGGCACGGTCGATCAGCGCACCGCCACTCACACCGAGTTCGCCGGCGGCCGGTTCGCCCAACCGGAAACCCGTCTTGACCGGTGCGGCCGCCCGCGGAAGTAGCGCCGAAGCCGCCGGATCGTCGAGTCCGACGACCGCGACCCGACCGTCCAGCGCCCGGGCCTTGGCCGCGGCGTAGGCCTCGAAGCTGCCGTGCCAGTCCAGGTGGTCCTCGGCGATGTTGAGCACCACGCCGCCCTCGGGTCGCAGCGACGGTGCCCAGAACAGCTGAAAGCTCGACACTTCCACCGCCAGGATGTCGGCGGGCCGGCTGAGCACATCGAGCACCGGCTCACCGATGTTGCCGCACAGGATCGCCCGGCGGCCATCAGCGATGAGCATGTCGTAGAGCATCGAGGTGGTCGTGGTCTTGCCGTTGGTACCGGTGACCACCAGCCAGCGGCGCGGCGGGCCGTACCGCGCGGCGGCATCCAGTCGCCAGGCCAGCTCGACATCTCCCCAGATCGGCACGCCGGCCGCGGCGGCGGCGGCCAGCACCGGGGCGGTGGGCGGGAATCCCGGGCTGGTGACCACCAGATCGAATTCACCGGCCAGTGACACCGCCTCGGCGGGCGTGAGGGCCTGCACGCCCCCCGCCACGTCCCCCGCCACGTCCGCCAACGCGCGGGCGGCGGGCAGGTTGTCGTCGCAGACCGACAACCGCAGGTCCCAATCGGCCAGGGCGGCGACGATCGCCCGGCCGGTCACCCGGGCTCCGGCCACCAGCACGCGCGCGCCCGGCGTCAGAACCGACAGATCTGACATCAGTCCCCGATGGCAGAAAGCCACTCGCTGTAGAACAGCGAGACGCCGAGTCCGCAGGCGATCGCGGTCAGCAGCCAGAACCGGATTATCACCGTCGTCTCGGCCCAGCCGGACAGTTCGAAGTGATGGTGGAAGGGCGCCATCCGGAACACCCGCCGGCCGGTGGACCTGAAGGCGATGATCTGTACCACCACCGAAGTGACCTCGGCGACGAACAGAGCGCCCAGCACCACCGCGAGGACCTCGGTGCGACTGGTGATGGACAGCCCGGCGATGATGCCGCCCAGCGCCAGTGAACCGGTGTCTCCCATGAAAATTCTGGCCGGAGCGGCGTTCCACCACAGGAAGCCGATACACGCCCCCGCGGTCGCAGCGGCGATGATCGCCAGGTCCAGCGGATCACGGACGTTGTAGCAGCCCAGTCCCGGCGCGGTGGCGCAGGCATTGCGGTACTGCCAGAAAGTGATCAGCACATAGGCCGCACTGACCATGGCCATACAACCCGCGGCAAGTCCGTCCAGTCCGTCGGTG
The DNA here is from genome assembly GCA_036782595.1 of Mycobacterium sp. Lineage (GTDB taxonomy): Bacteria > Actinomycetota > Actinomycetes > Mycobacteriales > Mycobacteriaceae > Mycobacterium. The sequence continues at coordinate 2,967 of DAIPYT010000130.1, forward strand.
AAGTTGACCGCGTTGCCCCAGGCATTGACCACGATGACGACGAACAGCACGAACAACGCCGGAGGCAGTGCGACAGTGGAGATTTCGCGGACATAGGACAATGTGTTGGAACCCGGGGTCAGCCCGTCGGGGTTGGCGAATTGCAGGACCAGGATCCCGAACAGCACCGCGGCGCCGATCTGTCCGATCGTCTTGGCTTTCTTGTTCAAGCCAAGGTTGCGGGCCTGGCGGATCTTGATCAGGTCGTCGAGGAAACCCACCCCGCCCAGAGCGGTGGCCAAGCCGAGGACCAACAGGCCGGAGGCCGATGGGCCCATACCGTCCAGCGCCAAGCCGACCAGGTGGGTGCCGAAGTAACCGGCCCAGATGCCGGCGATGATCGCCACACCGCCCATCGAAGGCGTGCCGCGCTTGGTGTGGTGGCTGGGCGGGCCGTCCTCGCGGATCTCCTGGCCGAAGCCCTGCCGGGTGAACAGCCGGATCAGCGTCGGAGTGAGCAGGATCGACACCGTCAACGAGATCGCGACAGCGATGATGATTTGTCTCATGCGGACTCATCCGCCTGTAAGGCTTCGGCGAGTGCGCCCAGGCCTGCCGCGTTGGAGGCTTTGACCAGCACCACGTCCCCCGGTGCCAGCTCGGCGCGCAGCAACTCCAGCGCGGAGTCCGCATCGGGGACCATGATGGATTCCGATCCCCAGGATCCCTCCATGACCGCCCCGTGGTGCATGGCGCTCATAGACCTCCCAGATCCGACGACGACGAGCCGACTGATATCTAAGCGCACCGCCAGCCGACCGACCCGGTCATGCTCGGTTATCGAGTCCTCCCCCAGCTCGCCCATCTCGCCGAGCACGGCCCAACTACGACGCGGCCCAGCCGATTGCCTCGCTCCTCCTCGGCCGCCGTCATTGCGCGCCATGACCGCCAGCGCCTGTAGTCCGGCCCGCACGGAATCGGGGTTGGCGTTGTAGGCGTCATTGATGACGGTCACACCGTCGGACCGGGTACGCACCTCCATCCGGTGCCGCGACGCCGGCGCCGCACCGGCCAGCGCATCGGCGATCTGTTGGAGGTTCGCACCGCACTCCAGTGCCACCGCGGCCGCCGACAGGGCGTTCCCGACCTGGTGCTCGCCGTGCACGGCCAGCGCGACATCCACCTCCCCGATCGGTGTGCAGAGCCTGAAGCGAGGTCTGGCGAGGTCGTCGAGCACGACGTCGAGCGCCCTGATGTCGGCCGTCGCGCTGCGTCCGACGGTGACCACCCGCGCCGAAGTCCGGGTGGCCATCGCCGCGACCATCGGGTCGTCGGCGTTCAGGATCGCCACACCGGAGGCCGGGAGTGCTTCGACGAGTTCGCCTTTGGTCAGGGCGATCATCTCCCGGGAACCGAATTCACCGAGGTGGGCGGTACCGACATTGAGCACCGCGGCGATCGACGGCGCCGCGATCCGGGCCAGTGCCGCGATATTGCCGCGGTGGCGGGCGGACATCTCCAGCACCAGGAAATCGGTCGCCCCGGTGGCCCGCAGCACGGTCCAGGGATGACCCAACTCGTTGTTGAACGATCCCGGCGGGGCCACTACCTCGCCGAGAGGCTTCAGCACCGCGGCGATCAGATCCTTTGTGGAGGTCTTCCCGGAGGATCCGGTCAGGCCGACGATCCGAAGACCGCCCGCCACCAGATCGGCAGCAACCGCGGCGGCCAGTTTCGCCAGCGCCGACAGCACCGCCGCCCCTGACCCGTCGGCGTCGTGTTCGAGAACCCCGGCGTGGGCGTCGGCGGCCTCGGCCGGCGGAACGACGACGGCGGGCACCCCTACCGGTCGCGCGGCGAGTACCGCGACCGCTCCGGCTTCCACCGCACCCTGAGCGAAGTCGTGGCCATCGGATCGGGCTCCGGGGAGCGCGAGGAACAACCCGCCGGGGGTGACGGCCCGCGAGTCGAACTCCACCGTCCCGGTGACGTGCGTGGACGCCGCCTCGTCGGGGCTGATGTCGGCCAGTCTGCCGCCGACGATGTCGGCGATCTGCGCGACGGTCAGATCGATCACCGTGTGCTCCTTCGATCCAGGGCGGCCGCCAATTCCTCCCGGTCGTCGAACGGCCGGGTCTGTCCACCACCGGTTTGACCGCTCTCATGTCCCTTGCCGGCAATCACCACCACATCACCGCGCTGAGCCCACCCGACGGCGTGCTCGATGGCCGCCCGGCGGTCGGCGATCTCGACCACCTCGGCCGCCCCGGTAGCCCCGGTAGCCCCGCGCAGTATTGCCGAGCGGATCAGCGCCGGATCCTCGTCGCGCGGGTTGTCATCGGTGACCACGACCAGATCGGCCAGTTCGGCGGCCACCTCACCCATCGGTTGGCGTTTTCCGGGATCCCGGTTGCCGCCGGCACCGAAGACCACCGCCAACCGGCCCTCGGGGCGGCGCAGGGTCTCCAGCACCGCGCGCAGCGCGCCGGGCTTGTGGGCGTAGTCGACCACCGCCAGAAAGTCCTGGCCGCGGTCGATGAGTTCGAGCCGACCAGGGACGGTGGCGACACGAAGACCGGGTGCGGCCTGCTCGGGCGAGACACCGATGGTGTCGAGCATGGCCAGCGTCAGCAGCGCGTTGGCGACGTTGAATCGACCCGGCAGTCGGATGCGTAGCCGGTGGTGCGCACCGGCGGGATCCACCGCGGTGAACTCCTGAATCCCGCTGTCGAGTGCGACGAAGTCCGCGACCGTCCAGTCCGCGGTGTTGCCCTCCGCGCTGACCGTCACCACGTTGCGGGCCCGGCGCGCCATCGACTGTCCGGCTTCATCGTCGACGCACACCACCGCCACCTCGGCATGAACCGCGGAGGCCGGGTCGAAGAGTTTGGCCTTGGCTTCGAAATACGCCTCCATGGTCGGATGGAAGTCGAGGTGGTCACGGGAGAGATTGGTGAAACCGCCTACCGCAAAACGGATTCCGTCAACACGGCCGAGTTCCAGCGCATGGCTGGAGACCTCCATCACCGCGGTATCGACACCACGTTCGGCCATCACCGCCAGCAAGGCCTGCAGGGCCGGGGCCTCAGGGGTGGTCAACGCGCTCGGCACTTCCGCACCGGCGATCCGGACACCGACGGTTCCGACCATGCCCGCGGTGCGCCCGGCAGCTCGTAACCCGGCCTCGATGAGATGCGTCGTGGTGGTCTTGCCGGAGGTTCCGGTCACGCCGAGCACCACGACCTTCTCCGAGGGGTGACCGTAGACGTCGGAGGCCAACTTGCCGAGCACCGAACGCGGGGACAGATGCACCAGGACCGGCGCAGGCGGCGGGTCGCCGAGCAGTCGACGGATCACTGCGGCGCCCTCCGGATCGGTCAGCACCGCCACCGCACCCGCGGCCAGTGCCGGTCCGGCGAACTCGGCACCGTGAACACTGGCGCCGGGCAGGGCCGCGAACAGGTCACCCGGGGCGGCATCCTGCGCACGCAGCGTCACCCCGGTGATCGGGACATCGGGGATGGAACCGCCGTCAACGATCGCGCCCGCCCGGTCGGCCAAGAACCCCAACGTCACACCGGGGGTGTCGACCGGGCGCAGGACGGGACCTATTCCCGTCCCCATTCCCGTCCCCGGGTCGCTTCGCTCCTGCCCGCGCACTATCCCCGGGTCGCTTCGCTCCTGCCCGCCGGCGGCCACAAGCCGCTCACCTCCGTCCACGCTCAGTCGGGAAGCCACCCTACCCAGCGCAGCGCCCGGAGTGGGTCAGGTGGCTTCCAGCGTCAACGGCGGGCCGGGGTCCGGCGAGAGCGGCACGTTCTCGCGCTGCATCAGCCAGCCGGCGATATTGTGGAACAGGGGCGCGGCGGAATGTCCAGGCGTGCCGTCGGCATTGCGCACCGGGGCGTCGAGCATCAGGCCGATCACGTAGCGCGGATCGTCGGACGGGGCCATCCCGGCGAAGGTGATCCAGTAGACGTCGTCGTAGTAGCAGCCGCACGCCGGGTTGATCTGCTGGGCGGTGCCGGTCTTGCCGGCCATCTGGTAACCCTGCACCGCGGCCATCGGGGCGGTGCCCTGCTGGGTTCCCATCGGGTCGCGTTGGACGACCGCACGCAGCATGTTGCGCACGGTTCGCGCCGTCTCCGGCGACACCACCCGGATACCGTTGGGCTGCTGTTCCTCGGTGCGGGTGCCGTCCTGCTCGATGGTGGCTTTGACGATCCGCGGCGGGATTCGCACCCCGTCATTGGCGATGCCCTGATACATCCCGGCCATCTGCAGCAGGGTCATCGAAAGACCCTGCCCGATGGGCAGATTGGAGAAGGTGCTGCCCGACCACTGGTCGATGGGAGGCACGATGCCGGGGCTCTCCCCGGGGAGACCCACGTTGGTCCGCTGCCCCAGTCCGAATTTCCCGAGCATCTCGTAGAAGCGTTCCGGGCCGATCCGCTGGGCCAGCATCAAAGTCCCCACGTTGGATGACTTTCCGAACACCCCGGTCGTCGTGTACGGCATCACCCCGTGTCCCCAGGCGTCGCGGACGTTGACCCCGCCCATATTGATCGAGCCGGGCACCGAGAGCACCTCATCAGGGTTGGACAGCCCGTACTCGATCACCGACGCGGCGGTGACGATCTTGTTGACCGAGCCCGGCTCGAACGGCGAGGTAACCGGCAGGTTGCCGGTCTGGCGATCGGACTGCCGTCCGATGTCCTGACTGGGATCGAAAGTGTTGTCGTTGGCCATCGCCAGCACCTCACCGGTTTTGGCGTCGAGCACCACCGCCGAGACGTTGCGAGCACCGGAGGCGTCCCTGGCCAGCTGGACCTGCTGCTGGACGTAGAACTGGATGTCGTCGTCGAGGGTGAGTTGCACCGTCGAACCGTTCACGGCCTGGTGACGGTTGCGGTAACTGCCCGGAATCACCACGCCGTCGGACCCGCGGTCGTAGGTGACCGACCCGTCGGTGCCGGCGAGCACGGAGTCCATCGCGTCCTCCAGGCCCAGCAGGCCGTGGCCGTCCCAGTCGATCCCGCCGACCACATTGGCCGCCAGCGAACCGCCGGGATACTGCCGCAGGTCCTGGCGTTCGGCTCCGACCTCCGGATACTTCTTGATGATGGCCGAGGCGACCCCGGGGTCCACGGCGCGGGCCAGATAGACGAAGGTCTCGCTGCTGCGCAGCTTCTTGAGCAATGTCGGCGCGTCCGGCTTGTTGTCGAGCGCGGCCGCGACATCCCGGGCTATATCGCTGAGCCGCTGATCCGGATCGGGGGCCGCAGGAGCCTTCTGCTTGGCTTCGGCCAGTTGCTTGCGAATCTTGCCGGGCTGAAAGGTCAACGCGCGGGCCTCGATGGTGAACGCCAGCTTGTCGAAATTTCGGTCGACGATGGCGCCCCGAACCGCCTTCTCGACATCGGTCACCTTGAGCTGACCGGCTGCCTGGGCACGCAAACCCTCTGCGCTGGGCACCTGAAGGTTGAACAGCTGTGCCGCGGCC
>DAIPYT010000131.1:0-8432 GCA_036782595.1 Mycobacterium sp.
ATTGCCATCGCGCGGCCGAAGCTGCAGCGCCGGTGGCCGTGGCGGGGACTGGGCCAACGCATCGCCGAAGCAGACGAACTGCTCTACGCCGAGATCGCCGACCGCCGCGCCGACCCGAACCTCGCCGGACGGACCGACGCGCTGGCCATGCTGGTACGTGCCGCAGACGAGGACGGCCGGCGGATGACCGATGAGGAACTCCGCGATCAGCTGATGACCCTGCTGCTGGCCGGACACGACACCACCGCCACCGCACTGTCCTGGGCGTGTGAGCGGCTCACCCGCAATCCCGACGTGCTGGCCAGGGCGGTGGCCGCCGCCGACGCCGGTGACGACGAATACCTGGATGCGGTGGCCAAGGAAACGCTGCGGATCCGTCCGGTGGTGTTCGACGTGGGCCGGGTGCTCAAAGCGCCGGTGGAGATCGCCGGCTACCGATTGCCCGCGGGGGTCACCGTCATCCCCGCGATCGGACTGGTGCACGCCGACGACGCGGTGTACGAGGACGCCGCACAGTTCCGCCCCGAACGGATGCTCGGCGCTTCAGCTCACGCGCTCAGCCCGACCACCTGGCTGCCCTTCGGCGGAGGTAACCGTCGCTGTCTGGGCGCGAATCTGGCGCTGGCCGAGATGAGAATAGTGCTCGGTGAGGTGTTGCGGCGAGTGGATTTGTGCACCACCACCGCCCCCGGCGAACGGCCACGGGTCAGCGGCGTGATCCAACAGCCGCATCGCGGGGCGCGAATCCGGGTTCAGCCGGCCAGGTCGACCGCGATCCACGGAACCGCGCCGCGCCAGTAGGGATTGCCGATCCCCCACGCCCACATGACATCAATGACCAGGCGCGGGTCGTCTGTGATGTGCATGAAGTGGAAATCCGGACCGCACTCCCGGTACTCCAACTGATAGCTGTGGGGTGAACACCAGACCTGGATGAAGTCCTGTTCGGCGCGGTCAAGGATCACGAAGGGTGCTTCCGGGTCGGGCCACGCCGGACTCAGGACCACATCCACCAAGAGCTGCCGGGTCAGGAACGGCAACCGGACGCCGGGCTGCGTCACCTGGACGTCGATGGCGCCGGTGGGGTCGTAGAGCCGGTTGAGTTTGATGTCGTAGACGGCGAGACCACGATCCTTGGCGAGCAGCAGCAACCCCTCCAGCACACCGAGTTCCGGATACCGCACCGACAGCAACGCTCCCCGGGAGTCGGTGCGGCGCCAGACCGTGAAATCGCCGAGCCCGCTGGATTCCAAGGCCCCGAGTACCTCCACGACCGCCACCGGCGGAAGGCCGCTCGGCCGGGCACGCATCGCTGCGACAAGCAGCTTGGCCTGCTCGGCCGAGCCTGCCGAACCGGCCGGAATCACGGCCAGACGAAACGCCACTGCGACCACCCCCTTCGGCCGGAAGCCCTGCCCCCCAGCCACTTTGCGATGGTATCGGTGGACACCGACAGTTACGGTTACGGCTGCGCCCAACCGCGACACTGCCGGGAGAACGGATCGCACATCACCGGAGTGTTGGTCCAGCCGCCGTAATAGCCCGGGGTGTTCCAGGTCTCCATCAGCTGCCCGTTCCACGGTGCGGGCTGGCAACCGCTCTGGTTCAGCACACCCACACACACCGGACTGGCTGCCGCTGACGGTGCGCTCAGGACTGCCACGACCCACGCCCCTACTACCAGGCCGGTACGAATCCCCCCATGAATCCTCATGGGACCGCAGGCTAGCGGCGGCCACCGACAAGCCCCGATCAGAACTCCGCCGCTGCCATTTCCTCGCGTTTGGCCAGCGCCAATTCCCGGATCCTGGCTAGGTCGGAGTCGGTATAGACCCCGTTTACACCGGAGATCGCGGCCAGCGTCATGCCGTGCTTGAGCCCGAGCCGATAAATCTCCTTGACCTTCTCCCACTCGATGTTGCGCCCGACGGTGAACGTCTCGTAGCGACCCTCGAGCGCCAGCACGATGGTCTCGGCCAGACATGCGTAGGCAACACCCTTCGGCAGGCCGATTCCCTTCATCTGCGGGTCGCCGGGCAGTTCGATCTCCCCGGATTCGATGACCAGCACATCGGGCCGCTTGGCAACGTCGTCGGCCGAAAGGTCCAGCGGCCGTGCGACATCGGTGATGACCGCACCCGGTTTAACCTTCATGATGTCGAGCACTTTCTTGCCGGCCCCCGAGGTGGCCGTGACGATGACGTCCATGTCGGCGATGTGTTCGTCGGCGTCGGCGCCCACGTGGATCGTCGCTCGCGGATTCTCCCGTTCGATATCCGCCTTCAGCGCCAACAGCTTGGCCGGTTCGATGGAGATCAGCCACAGCTCGTCGGCGGCCATCGCCAACAGTCGCGCACACACCGAGCCGATGGCGCCGGTGGCGCCGACCACCATCGCCTTGCCCCTGATATGACCCTTGGAATCCACTTCTGCGATGCCGAGCCTGCCGACCGCGTCATGGGCGGCCCACAGCGCACCCGAGGCGCTGTAGGAGTTGCCCGTGGTGATGGGAAGCGGTGCGCGCTTGGCCACCGTGACACCGGCGTCGCCGACGACCTTCGTGAACGCGCCGAGGCCCATGATCTGGGCGCCCATCTTCTGTGCCATATCGGCCGCCGCGAGGAGCCGGGAGTAGGTGAACTCCGGATCGTGCGCCATCAGTTCCTTGGGCGTGCCGCCGACCGTGATGAGCCAGCCTTCAACCTCAGCGCCCGTCGGCGAGGTGATACCGGTGACATGGCTGTAGACGAATGGCGGCGCATGCGCCATCAGCTTCTCCACACCGTCCATCAGAACCCCGGGCGCCACGTCAGCGACGGCATCGAGTGCCTTCACATTGCGGAAGTACTCCTGGGACAGCGGGTGGATCACGAACGCGAACCGGGACTTCCGCTTGAAACCGCTCGGGTAGAGGATCCTCGGCTGCAGCTGCGCAGACTGGATCATCTCGAGCAGGTCGTCGTCGGTCAGTCGGGACTCCTCGGCTTCGCACGCCACCAGCATCAGCGCCTCAAGCGTCGCCTCATTGACCACCACACCGGCGAACGGCTGCGGCACATCGTCGAGGATGAGGTCGATTCCCCGCTCCCGCAGGCTGTTCAGACGCTCCTCGCCGATGGAGGTCGAGATGAGGGTCTTGCCCTTCAGGTCGTCCACCTCGAATTGGGCGAGTTCTCTGAAGGTGGCCACCACGACGTCGCAGTCCTGCAGGGCTCTTCGCACCCTGGACTCGATGAACCTCCGGCCGGGGCCGGTGGCCGTCGACACCACCGACGAGGGGATCTTCTCCAGAACCCAGCCCGAGGCGGACACGACGCGCTCGAACACCTCGAACGGAGTGTGAATATCGGCAAGGCCGTACTCCACCGCCGGATCGGCGAAGCGTAGGTTCTGCGTGCTCTCCGAAAGCACTCGAGTCGAGCGGTAGTGGTTACGCCCCCCGAGCACGACCACTCGCGCATTGGCGAAGTAGCCGGGCATATCACCGGCCAGGTGTCGAATAGTCCACTCCTGCAACACATTGCGCAACCGGTGGCCATCGGTGACAACCGCACCGGCGGATGCGGCCGTGACCGCGTGGACGGCCTTCCGAAGCTTGCCGGGATTACCCTTGCACGTACCGGCCACCTGAGCGTCGTGGACGCCGCTGACCCCGATCGCAGCGGCCTCACCGGACCACTTGTGCAGTTCTTCCAGAGCCCGCTTGACGCTGCCGTCGGTACCCACTCGGACGATGCGGAAGGCCCGTCCCAGGAACTCCACGGACTCGTCGTAGTCCCACCCGGGGCTGCTCAGACTGATGTTGACGACCAGCGATTGCCTGCGCCTAGGCATGCGATCAGACCATTGCCTGCGAGTCGAACTCCGGGTGATCCGCCATGAAGTCGAGCAACCTGTCGGCGTAGTCGCGGAAACGGGGGCATGACACCCCGGTGCCTTCGAGGTCGGCCACAGCTTGCGCCGTGCCGTAGGTGGTGGGGAACGCGAAGTAGTCCAGGGTCTCCGCGGGGAGGCCGGTGAGCAGTTCCATCCCGGGGACCGTGTCGAGCAGTCCGCGCACCACCGATACCGGGAGGGGCAGCCAGACCAGCCTCCGACCGAGGTGCTTGCCGAAGATCTCGGCCACCTCGCGGGCCGACGGCGGATCGGGGTCGGTCAACTGATACGTCTTGCCCTCGGAACGGTCGAGAACGCTCAGTTCGTCCATCGCCGCGATGACGTAGTCCCTTGGAACCAGCGATGCCATGACGCCTCTGTCGACGTTCGGCAGGAATGTCACGCCAGGCAGGCGCTTCATATAGTCGGCAACGAAGTAGGGTCCGTCGTACTTCTGGGTCTCACCGGTGCGCGAATCCCCCACCACGATGCCGGGGCGGTAGATCGTCGCCGGCAGCCCGTCGGCGATCGCCGCGCGCACGAGTCGCTCGGCCTCGTATTTGGTTTCCTCGTAATGATTTTGGAACTTCTGCCCCTCCTCGAGCATCTCCTCGGTGAACTCGCCGTCGTAGGCGCCGGAGACGTAGCAGGTGCTCACGTACTGCAGTCGATGAAAATTCGAACGCTCCCGGCAGAACTGCAGGACATTCTCGGTGCCGACGATGTTGACCAGCTTGGCGATGTCCTCGGGTACCGACAGGTCGTAGACAGCCGCCAGGTGCCAGACCTCGGTGACGTCGTTCAAACTTTTAGGGTCATCTGCGGCGGAATCGGACAGCCCGAGACCCCGCACCGTGATGTCGCCCTCGACGAGTTGGACCCGGCCGGCGGTGTGGGGATGGGCTGTCTGAATCTCGGCCAGCTTGGCCTTCGCTTGATCCATGTGCCTGGCCTGCACGACGCAGATGACGCGCGCCCCTTCCCGCTTGGCGAGGATCCCGGGAAGCAGGGCCGAACCAAGGAAACCCGGGAACCCCGTCATCAGCACCGCACTCATTTTCTGTCCTCCCACGAGTCGACCCTGCGTGTCGCGCAGAGACGGGCGCAAGAGTCCTAATGCCCTAGGCCTAGCGCGCCTCTGCAGCCGTCTGCGACTCGACAGCCCCGACCGCGCGGTCGGCAGCATCGGCGGGCGCAATGATGAAGGGCGACGGTAGCGGACCTGTCGCGGAAAAGTCGGCGTGGAACGATCTGTGCCATGCGTGCTTTCGCCTGCCCGGTCTGCCGCGGCTTCATCGCGTTCGAGGCCCACCACTGCACGTCCTGTGGCACGGCCGTCGGTCTGCACCTGCCGAGCCGCTCGATGTTGGCGAGCGTCAACGGCAGCGCGTCCGTGGACGGCGAGAAATGGGTGCACTGCACTCAGGCCGGTCCGCTGGGCTGTAACTGGCTGGTACCCGACGGACAGAACGCCGCCGCCCGGGGGCGTTGTCTGGCCGACTCGACGATCCGCCGCAAGCCGCAGCCGGACGACACGATCGCCCGCGAGAAGCTGGTGTCCACCTCCGCCGCGCTTCGCCGGCTGATCTACCAACTCGTCGAACTAGGGCTACCGGTCGAGCCGTACTGGTGCCGCGACGGGGGGCTGGCATTCGATCTGCTGTCCAGTTTCAGCAGCGGAGAGAAGATCGTCATCGGCCACGCCAATGGGGTGATCACCATCGACCTTGTCGAATCCCTTGACGATTATCGGGAATCGCTGCGGATACGGCTCGGGGAGCCCTACCGCACCATGCTCGGCCACTTCCGGCATGAGGTCGGCCACTACTACCAGAACATCCTGGTGGAGACCGGCCCCGGCGCCGACCGGTATCTGGACCGCTGTCGCGAGCTCTTCGGCGATGAAACAGCCGACTACTCCCAAGCCCTCGACCGGCACTACCGGTTGGGAGCACCAGCAGACTGGCAGGAGTCGTTCATCTCCGAGTACGCCACGATGCACCCGTGGGAAGACTTCGCCGAATGCTTCGCCCACTACCTGCACATCACCGACACCCTGGACACCAGCCGCGAGGCGGGCATGGTTCTGCACTCCGACCGGGTGCGCTTCTCCGGCCCGAATGACATCGTCCCGCTGGAGTCCTACACCGATGCGAGCATCGAGCGGCTGCTGCTCGACTGGAAGTGGATTTCCCTGTTCTTCAACCGGGTCAACGCGGCGATGGGCAAAAGTCCGCTCTACCCATTCGAGATCAGCACGCCGGTGGCCGACAAACTCGGCTTCGTGCACACGGTCGTGCGGGAAAAGGCTGCCGCCACCTGGGCCGAGTGACAGGATGCGTTCATGTCGACTGCCGAGCACTTTCTGGAGCCCAGCCGCACAGTCACCGAACTGACTCCCGACGATCTGGAACTCGAGCGGTATCTGCTGGACCTGTCGCTGCAGCCGCTCGACAAGTTCGAGGGCTTCTCGCACATCGAGCAGTACCTGCTCTCGGCGCTGCGCTACCAACTGAACTACACCTGCTACGCGCTGGCGATGGCGCAGTACAACTACACCCCGGCGTTCACCGGTTACCTCACCGAGGCGCAGGCCAACACCATCGAGAAGATGCGCAGCAAGCGTGTCTGGGGCTACTGGGCGCACGAATGTCTGGTGGGCTACCAGCGCTGGGATCCGGATCCGATCAAGTTCGCCAACGTGATGTACACCGGCTTCTTCGGGGTGATGATCGGACTTTTCGAGACCCTCAACGACAGCCGTTTCTCCGCACCCGGCGCGCTGAGCCTGCGGTGGAGCGGTGACACCGAGTACGTCTACGAGTTCTCCTCGCTGTGCGAGGCGATCGTGTACAACATGGACATCAGCAGCCAGGGTCCGCTCTATCCGTGCGAGCCTCGGCTGATCTACCCGATGTGCAACGCCTTCTCGCTGTCGACTCTGCTGATACACGACCGGCTGCATGGGACCGACTTCGGTGCCGACCGCACCGAGCAGATGGCGCAGGCCTACTTCAAACACAAGTATCTGCGTCGCGACAACCGGTTCGTGGCCGCGCGCGGACCGTTGAAATTCTTCATGGGCCCGTCGGTGGGTAATGACGGGGTGATGTCGTTCTGGCTGAACTTCGCCATGCCCGAACAGGCAACAAAGACGTGGGAGAACCTGCGGGAGAACCTGATTCGCGTCGCCGACGACGATGTCAAGATGGACGCCACCAGCTGGGAGGTCATCGACCCGGGTAACTACAGTCGCGGCACCGGGATGAGCCGGGTGTCGGTGATGGCCTCGGCCAAGGAGCACGGCGACGACGAGATGGCCGCCGCCCTGGAGCGCTCACTGGACAGGCGGTACAAGACCGTCCGCAAGGACGGGGCGCGGGCCTACACCGGGATCTCCAGTTGGGGCAATGCCGGCCATGTGCTGGCCCGGTTCACCAAGGAGAACTCGATGGCCCAGCTGCTGGCCGGGGAGATCCCTGATGCCTGGAAGACCGGGCCGGTCCTGGCTCAGGCCGCCTACCCCGACGTGCTGGTGGCGCGCGCGGTGACCGACGGGCGCGCCCTGGACATGGTGTTGCGGCCTGGAACCCACGGCGAGCGAACGGTTCTCGGTATCGAACGGCTCGCGCCGCGGCACGACTACGTGGTCACCGGCGGAGTGGACGACACCGTCACCGCCGACGACGAGGGCCGCGCACTGGTGACCGTCGACCTCGATGACCGCCGCGAAGTCATGCTGCGTCCCGCCTCGCCGTAGACCAACACCAGTCCGCCGACCATCGCCAGCGCGGGGCCGGCGTTGTGGAAGATCATGTCGCCCAGCAGGTCGCCGGCGGTGATATCGAAAAGCCGGAAAAGATGCATGTCGATCAGACCTAGTTCGAAGACGATCACGCCGACGACGATCAGCAGCGACGCCGCGCCCGCCGGTGCCCGCAGCACCGTCGCGGTGCGGCCGAGCACCACCGCGGCGACGATGACCGCCAGATAGAGGGCGCTGCGCACCAGCCAGGTCTGGACGGCGGCGGTGTTCACCGCCACACCGGTCCACACCAGAACCGGGGCGGCGATAAGGCAGAGCGCGATGCCCACGGCGGCGTACCGGAAGATCGCCGCGCCGGCGGGCGCGGACGCACAGACCGGCACGGGAAGTCCGGGAAGTACCTGTCCCGGTGCCGGCCGCCGGGCGACGGGGGCGAACACCACGTCGGCATCGCGGGCGCCACCGCCGAGCGCCCGTCGGATCCGGCCCACAGCCATCATGATCAGCAGGCCGACAATGCAACATGTCATCGGTTCTCATCATGGTGGATACCAGGTCACGATGAATCCCAATTCCGCAATCACCGGGGTGTATCGGTGGCAGGATTCCCCTGTCAATCCTTGGCGCGACGACGGAGTGAGGACACGTGGCGGAAAGCCCGCAGGACAAGCCGACGGCAGCGAAGAGGGCTCCGGCGCGCAAGGCCCCCGCGAAGAAGGCCCCCACGAAGAAGGCCGTCGCAAAGAAGGCCCCCGCCAAGAAGGCCGTCGCAAAGAAGGCCCCCGCCAAG